>JABTBR010000033.1 GCA_013284265.1 Oxalobacteraceae bacterium
AGAACCCCCGGCAACGAGCCGGGGTCTGACCCGCCGGGTCAGACCCCAGGGTTACGCCGTGGGTTTTTGCCAGCGACGACAACGGCGTCACGCGCGGCGCCGCGCCTGGCCCTTGGCGGCGGGGCGGGGCGCCAGGGCTGTGCGCATCGGGCTGGCGTTTCTGCGCCGTTCGGCCGCTGCCAGCATCAGCGCTGTCGCACTGCCTTCCTCCGCACCGGACATCGCGCGCAATCGCGTCAGCATGTCCGGCTCCGCTCCCGCTCCCGCCGCCACTGCCTCTGCCCGGGTCCCGGCTTCTTCGACCTCTTCCTCTTCTTTTCCGGCCTGCCGCGGCGCCGTCGCCGGCGCCTCCACCTTGAACACCGACACCGCCTGCGACAGCCGCACCGCCTGCTCATGCAGGCTGTCGGCGGCGGCGGCCGCCTGCTCCACCAGCGCCGCGTTCTGCTGGGTCATGCCGTCCATCTGCCCCACCGCCAGGTTCACTTCCGTGATGCCCTGGGCCTGCTCGGCGCCGGCCGCGCTGATGCGGCCGATGATGTCGCTCACCTGCTGCACCGAGGCGACGATGTCGCCCATGCTGGCGCCGGCCTGCTGCACCGAGGCGCTGCCGCTGTCGATGGTGGCCACCGAGGCCGAGATCAGCGCCTTGATCTCCCTGGCCGCCGCCACCGAGCGCTGCGCCAGCGTGCGCACTTCCGACGCCACCACCGCGAAGCCGCGGCCCTGTTCGCCCGCGCGCGCCGCTTCCACCGCCGCGTTCAGGGCCAGGATATTGGTCTGGAACGAGATCCCGTCGATCACGCCGATGATCTCGACCACCTGGCGCGAGCTGGCGCGGATTTCGGCCATCGTCGACACCGCCTCGGCCACCGCGTCGCCGCCGCGCCGGGCCAGGGTGCAGGCGCTGGCCGCCAGCGTGCATGCTTGCGCGGCATGCGCCGCATTGCCCTGCACCGCCGTGGTCAGGTTCTCCATCGCGCTGGAAGTCTGCTCCAGCGAACTGGCCTGCATTTCGGTGCGGGCCGACAGGTCCAGGTTGCCGCTGGCGATTTCCTGCGAGGCCACGTCGATCGACTGCACCGCCGCCAGGATGGTGCCCAGGCTTTGCTGCAGCTGGGCGATGGTCTGGTCCAGCGCGCGCGCGGTGTCGGCGATTTCATCGTGGCCGTGGTTGTTGGCGCTGATGTCGAGCCGGCCGGCCGCCAGTGCGCGCACCACCCGGCCTATGCCCCGGATGTCGCGCAGCAGCGCCGCGCGCACCCGCATCGTCAGCAGCAGCGACAGCACGATCGACAGCAGTACCGTGACCGCCATGGCCACGCCGAGCGAATGGAACTCCGCCTTGGCGGCGGCGTTGGCCTGCTCGTCGAGCGCCTGTTCCTGCGCCGCGATCTGGTGCAGCTGTTCGTTGAGCGCGACGAACAGCAGCTCGGCCTTGGCCATCGAGTTGGTGGCGATCGACTGGTCCATGCTGGCCATGTCGATGGTTTCGGCGATCGCCTTGCGGTAGCCGGCCAGTGCCTGCAGGGCCGACCTGGCCAGGCGTTTTTCCTCGGCGCCGGCATCGGCCAGGGCGGCCATGCGCGTGAGCTGCTGTGCGATCGCCTCGTGGCGGCCGCGGATCTGGCCATGCAGGGCATCGAGCCGGGACTGGGCAAAGCTGCCATTGGTCCAGGCCAGGAACTGGTAGGCGTTGCCGTGCACGTATTTGGTGTCGCTGGCCAGTTCGATGCTGGCCTTCAGGCGCGCGCTGCGCACCTGCACGATGTTTTCCAGCGAGGTGTTCTGGCGCACCATGCCGTAGTAGGCGCCGCCGGCGGTGGCCACCAGCAGCAGCAGGACCAGGCCGGGCGCGAGCAGCAGCTTGGGGCCGATACGAAGTGATGTCAGCATGGGCCCTCCCGGCCTGAGTGTGCTGCGGCGGCGCCGCTCATTTTTTGTAGATGCCCGCTTCGAGCACCACATCGTCTACCCGCAGGATGTAGGTGGTCTTCGGTTCGATCTTGCCGCTGCTGGGGTTCTTGTACTGGTAGTCGACCCAGCCCTTGCCCTTCTTCTGGGCCAGCTCGATGATCTCGCGCCGATAGCGCTTGCCGCTGGCGTCGGGCACGTCGGTCAGGTCCTTGCCGACGATGGAGGCGTTGACCGGATGGGCCAGCACGATGCCCGAATGCAGGTCGCGCATGTCCACATACAGCGAGCCCTGGATGAATTCCGGGTCCTTGGCCGCGATGCGCTTGATCAGCTCATCCTTGCCATGGGCCTTCATGAAGGCCGCGCTTTTTTCGGTCATGGCGATGGCGTCTTTTTCGTTCGGTTCGGGCGTGGCGATCGCGCCGCCAAGGGCCAGGCACAGCATGGTGCCGGTGAGGATGCGTTTCATCGGAAATCCTTTGCAGGGAATTGGTCGGGGACAGCGGGAACGGACGCGAAAGTTTCCTGCGCGCACAGACAAGCCTAGTCCCTGACGCGAAGCCGCCCTTGCGCTGGCGCAAACTGCGGCCCGCACTGTGGCGCCGACGCCGCAATGCGGGCGCGTCCGGTGCCGCGCCCCGCCGTCTGCCCTTGAATGCAATTTTTCCAAGTTTCAATTGATGTTAGGCAATTCGCTGTCGCCGCGACGTTCTAGCATGAAAGTCCCGGCTCCCCCCACAGCGATTGGAGAAATACGATGTCCGCCGATACCAGCCCCGCCAAGTTCAAACCCTATATCCGCCAGACGATCAGCCAGGCGCCCCAATGGCCATTGATCCCGCCCGATTTGCAGGAGGCGGTGCAGGTGGTGTCCCACGTGCTGCCCTTCCGCACCAATGCCTATGTGATGGACCAGCTGATCGACTGGAACCGCGTGCCCGACGATCCGATCTACCGCCTGACCTTCCCGCACCGCGACATGCTGCCCGAGCAGGAGTACACCCAGCTGCGCGAGCTGGTGCTGGGCGACGGCCCGCGCGACCAGGAGGCGCTGGTGCGGCTGGTGCGCGCGATCCGCATGCGCATGAATCCGCACCCGGCCGGACAGATGACCCATAACGTCCCGCGCGTGAACGACGCGCCCTTGCGCGGCCTGCAGCACAAATACAAGGAGACCGTGCTGTTCTTCCCCAGCGCCGGCCAGACCTGCCACGCCTACTGCACCTTCTGCTTCCGCTGGCCGCAGTTCGTCGGCATGGACGACATGAAGTTCGACGCGCGCGAATCGCACGAGCTGGCGGCCTACCTGAAGCTGCAGCCCGACGTGACGGACGTGCTGATCACCGGCGGCGATCCGCTGATCATGAACACCCGTTCGCTGGCGGCCATCATCGAGCCGCTGCTGGTGCCGGAACTGGAGCATATCCACAACATCCGCATCGGCACCAAGTCGGTGGCCTACTGGCCGCAGCGCTTCGTCAGCGACAAGGATGCCGACGACCTGCTGCGCCTGTTCGAAAAAGTCATCGCCAGCGGCAAGAACCTGGCCATCATGGGCCATTACAACCATGCGGTGGAGCTGCGCCAGGAGATCGCCCAGCAGGCCGTCAAGCGCATCGTCGGCACCGGCGCCACCTTGCGCATGCAGGGTCCGCTGATCCGCCACATCAATGAAGACCCCGCCAGCTGGGCCGAGCTGTGGACCACCGGCGTGCGCCTGGGCGCGATCCCCTACTACATGTTCGTCGAGCGCGACACCGGACCGCGCGAGTACTTCGGGCTGCCGCTGGCGCGCGCCCACGAGATCTTCCAGGCCGCCTACCAGATGGTGTCGGGCCTGTCGCGCACCGTGCGCGGGCCGTCGATGAGCGCCTTCCCCGGCAAGGTGGTGATCGATGGCGTGGCCCATATCGGCGGCGAGAAGGTGTTCGCGTTGCAGTTCCTGCAGGCGCGCAATCCGGACTGGGTGCGCAAGCCTTTCTATGCCAAGTTCGACCCGGAGGCGACCTGGATGGACGATCTGAAGCCGGCCTTCGGCAAGGAGAAATTCTTCTTCGAGAGCGGCGCCGACAGCGATGCGCTGGTGCCGCGCAAGGTGATCCCGCTGGCGGTGGCACGCGGCGATGGCGCGGGCGGCTCCTGCTCCAGCCAAAGCAACGCCGCCTAGCGGAGGCTGAGATGCGCGGCGCTAGCGATGAGGCACGGCCGTTGTCCGGCGCGGCCGTGTTCTGCCTGGTGTTCCTGCCGTTCGCGCTGGGGCACTATCTGTCCTGCCTGATGCGCACCGTGAACGCGATCCTGGTGCCGCAGCTGGTGGCGGAACTGGGGCTCACGCCCGGCCAGCTTGGCTTGCTGACCAGCGCCTTCTTCCTGGCCTTCGCGCTGGCCCAGTTGCCGGTGGGGCTGGCGCTGGACCGCTTTGGTCCACGCCTGGTGCAACTGCCGATGCTGATGCTGGCGGCGCTGGGCGCGCTGGCCTTCGCGGGCGGGCGCGACTTCACCCAGCTGCTGTGCGCGCGCGCCGTGATCGGACTGGGGCTGGGCGGCTGCTTCATGGCGGCCGTCAAGGCCCTGTCGACCTGGATCGCGCCCGGCCGGCTGCCCTCGGTGCACGGCTACCTGATCGCGGCCGGCGGCCTCGGTTCGGCCTCGGCCACGCTGCCGGTGCGGCTGGCGCTGCAGTACACCGACTGGCGCGGCCTGTTCACCGGCCTGGCCGCGGCGGCCGCCATCACCGGCCTGCTGATCTGGCTGCTGGCGCCGCGCCAGCAGCGCGCACCGGCGTCGCTGAAGGCGCCGCAGGCGGCTGCCGCTGCCGCCGCTGCGGCGGTGGACCGGGACGGCCTGCCGTCCGGGGCCGCACCCGCTCCGGCCGGCCCCAAGGCCGGAATTGCCCAGGCGCCGGTGGCCGGCGTCTGGCAATCGGTCTGTGCGGTGTATGCGCAGCCGGGCTTTCGCGCCATTGCCGGCCTGGTGCTGGTGCCGCATACGATCTTCTTCGGCATCCAGGGCCTGTGGATAGGGCGCTGGCTGAGCGACGTGGCGCACTGCGACGAGCGCGCGGTGGCCTATCTGCTCTACCTGAGCATGGCCGCCGTGATCTTCGGCGCCATCTCGGTCGGCATGCTGACCGAATGGGCCGGGCGGCGCGGCATCGCCCCGCTCGACGTGGCCGCCTGCGGGGTGGGCCTGTTCGTGCTGGTGCAGATCGGCTTCGTGGTCAACGCCGCGCCCAGCTACCAGCTGCTGTCGGTACTGTTCACGCTGGTGGGCACCATCACCGGTATCGAGTATGCGCTGGTCTCGCAGAGCATGCCGCCCCATCTGACGGGACGCGCGGCCACCTCGCTGAACCTGCTGATCTTTCTGGGCGCTTTCGGGGTGCAGGCCGGCTTTGGCCAGATCATCGGCCTGTGGGAGCCGCGCGGACAGCATTACCCGGCGCTGGCCTATCAGGTGGCCTTTGCGGTGCTGGTGTTGCTGCAAATACCCGGTCTGGCGATTTTTGTGCAGCGCCGCCGCAGTGCCGCCCTGGCATCCGGTAGAATGGAAATCCAATCCGGCCGCCCGGCCGTATGACGCTTTCCGTTTTACCTTTGCCAAGATGACTACTAACGCTTCCGTGTTTGCCTCGCTGCCGCCCGACTGGCAAGGCTGGATCAGGGAGAACCTGGCGCGCGCCTGCCATCCGCAGGATATGGCCAACAGCATGGCGCGCTCGGGCCAGTACAGCATCGAGCAGGCGCGCGCCGCCATCGACGAGGCGATCGGCGGCACCCAGAGCGCTTTTGCCAGTTCCGACAAGCTGCCGACGATCGACGTCACGGCCAACCGCCTGCAGCTGAGCGACCGCGCGGTCGACATCCTGTTCGTGATGGATAGGCCGCGCATCGTGCTGCTGGGCGATGTGCTCAGCGGTGAAGAGTGCGACGCCATCGTCGAGCATTGCTCGAGCCGCTATGCGCGTTCCACCGTCACCAGCGAGGTCGATGGCGCCAGCACCGTGCACCAGGGCCGCACCAGCGACATGGCCTTTATCCAGCGCGGCGATTCCGATATCGCTGACCGCATCGACCGGCGCCTTAGTGAACTGGGCAACTGGCCGCTGGAATGCAGCGAGCCCTTCCAGCTGCAAAAATATGGCGTGTCGCACGAGTACCGTCCGCATTTCGACTGGCTCAATCCATCCTCCACCGGCCACCGCAGCCACCTGGAGCGGGGCGGCCAGCGCCTGGGCACCTTCATTCTCTACCTGACCGACGTGGAGCAGGGCGGCGGCACCGCCTTCCCCAACATCGGCGTGGAGGTTCATCCGCGCAAGGGCAATGCCCTGTTCTTCCTCAACACCGATGCGGCGCATACGCCGGACCAGCAGACGCTGCATGCCGGCAGTCCGGTCGTCAAGGGTTCCAAGATCATCGCCAACAAGTGGCTGCGCGCGAGTCGCTACTGATTCAAAGCGGCGCTGGCGTTGCTACAGCGCCTTGCCGTGCAGGCGCACTGTCTTCGTCGCTGCGCCTGGCCAGCGCCGCTTTGGATCAGTAGCTATCCTGGGTGCGGTAGAATGGCGGGTTATCTGTTCGCCACTGCTACTTGAGGAAATGTATGAGACTCGTTCGTTACGGCCGTCCCGGCAAAGAAAAACCAGGCCTGATCGATGAAGAAGGCAAGCTGCGCGACCTGTCCGGCGTGATCACCGACATCAACGTGAGCCAGCTGTCCGACAAGGCGCTGCGCAAGCTGGCGAAAATCCCGCACGAAAGCCTGCCGCTGGTGCGCGGCAATCCACGCTTCGGCGTACCGCTGGTCGGCATCGGCAAGTTCATCGGCATTGGCCTGAACTACGCCGACCACGCCGCCGAATCGGGCATGCCGGAACCGAAGGAACCAATCGTCTTCATGAAGGCCATCAGCTGCCTGAATGGTCCCGACGATGCGGTGATGCTGCCGCAGGGTTCGAAAAAAACCGACTGGGAAGTGGAGCTGGGCGTCGTCATCGGCACCCGCGCGCGCTACGTCAGCGAAGAAGACGCGCTCAATTATGTGGCCGGCTATTGCGTCGTCAACGACATCTCGGAGCGTTCCTTCCAGCTCGAACACGGCCCGCAATGGGACAAGGGCAAGGGCTGCGACACCTTCGGTCCGGTCGGTCCATGGCTGGTCACCCGCGATGAAGTGTTCGACGTGCAGAAGCTTGATCTGTATCTGGAACTGAACGGCAAGCGCATGCAGACCGGCAGCACCGAGACGATGATCTTCACGGTGGCGCAGATCGTCAGCTACCTGTCGCGCTTCATGACCCTGGAACCGGGCGACGTGATCGCCACCGGCACGCCGCCAGGCGTTGGCCAGGGCCGCAAGCCGCAGCGCTTCCTGAAGAAGGGCGACACTTTGCGTCTGGGGATCGCCGGTCTGGGCGAGCAGCAGCAGGATGTCATCGGTTGGGCGCAGTAAACAAGTAAAGAGGCCGCAGGCTTCTCTTTAAACCCACGGCAAAGAGCCGGGGGCCGGTCCCATCGGGACCGGCGGGGCGCAGCCCCTCCCCGGACCCTGGGTCGTACCCCAGGGTTACGCCGTGGGTTTTAAAAACGGGTCACGCCCGGGACATCAAAAAGCAAGTCAAACACAAGCCAGCGCCGCATCCACCGAGTCGCGCAAGCGCTCCACAATATCCTCCAGCTCCGTCTCCGTGACGATATAGGGCGGCGCCAGCAGAATATGGTCGCCACGCTGACCATCAATCGTCCCCCCCATCGGATACACCATCAGCCCGCGCGCCATGGCCGCATCCTTGATCGCCACGTGCAGGCGCCGGGCCGGATCGAAGGGCGAGCGGGTACCACGGTCGCGCACCAGTTCCACGCCCACCAGCAGCCCGCGTCCGCGAATATCGCCCACATGCGGGTGATCGTCGAAAGCCTGATGCAGCAGCCTTTGCAGGCTGGCGCCGCGCGCCGTCACCGCGTCGAGCAGGCGGTCGCGCTTGATCACCTGCTGCACCGCCAGCGCGGCGGCGGCGGCCACCGGATGCCCGGTGTAAGTGTGCCCGTGCTGGAAGGCGCCGCTGCCTTCGCGCAGGCGGTCGACCAGATAGGGCCGCGTCAGCACCGCGCCCACCGGCTGATAGCCGGCGCCCAGTCCCTTGCCCAGCGCGACCATGTCCGGCACCACCCCATCCTGCTCGATCGAATACAGCGTGCCGCTGCGGCCCATGCCGCACATGATCTCGTCGGCGATGAACAGAATGCCATAGCGGTCGCACAGGTCGCGCACCCCCTTAAAGTAGCCTGGCGTGGGCGGGATCGCGCCGCCGGTCGCGCCCACCACCGGTTCGGCGCAGAAGCCGATCACGTTCTCCGGCCCCGCTTCGACGATGGCCGCCTCCAGTTCGCGCAGCAGCGTGCCGGTGTATTCGTCCAGGCTCTGGTCGGCCAGGCGGTCGCGGTAGGCGTAGCAGGGCGACACATGGCGCACGTCGATCAGCAGCGGCGTGAAATGGCGGCGCCGCCAGGCGTTGCCGCCCAGGGCCAGCGCGCCCAGGGTATTGCCGTGATAGCTCTGGCGGCGCGCGATGAACACGCTGCGCTGCGGCTGGCCCACTTCGACGAAATACTGGCGCGCCAGCTTCAGCGCCGCCTCGATCGCCTCCGATCCTCCCGACACCAGGTACACCCGCGACAGGTCGCCCGGCGCGTTGGCGGCCAGCTCCTCGGCCAGCGCCTCGGCCGCCTCGGTGGTGAAGAAACCCGTGTGCGCATAGGCGCACTGGTCGATCTGGCGGTGCATCGCGGCCAGGATATCGGGATGGCCGTGGCCCAGCGCGGAGACGGCCGCGCCGCCGCTGGCATCGAGATAGCGGTTGCCGTGGGTGTCGTACATATAAATGCCTTGGCCACTGGCGGCGACAGGGGGAAGCTGATGAAGATTACGATGGATGATATGGCTCATTGCGTTCTCCGGACAAGAATGGAAGGATGGGCAAACGCCGCAAGGCGAGAATCGACCTTATTCCGGTTCGGCTTGCCTGAGCTTGATTTTTACCGGAACATGGGCGAATAACTTGCTTGTTGTCCACCTTTGTCAGGAAACCTCATGAGCGAACGCCTCGGTCCCCTTCCTTTCGCGCAGATGAGCGCCAGCCAGCAGATGGTGGCGCAAGCCGTCATCGACGGGCCGCGCGGCGCGCTGTACGGCCCCTTCATCCCGCTGATCCGCAGCCCCGAGCTGATGGACGCGGCCCAGCGCATGGGCGAGTACCTGCGCTATCACAGCGCGATTGGCACGCGTCTGTCGGAGCTGGCCATCCTGGTGACGGCGCGCCAGTGGAACCAGCAGGTGGAGTGGGCGATTCACGCGCCGATCGCGCTGGAGGTGGGCATCAGCGCGGACAGCATCGCCGCCATCGCCGCGCGGCGCAGGCCCGAAGACATGGGCAAGGAGGAAGCGGCGGTGCACGACTTTTGCATTGAGCTGCATCAGGAGCGCGCCGTCAGCGATGCGACTTATGCCACGGTGTGCGAGTTGTTTGGCGAGCGCGGGGTGATGGATTTGACGGGGATCAATGGGTACTACACCTTGCTGGCGATGGTGATGAATACGGCGCGCACCGCCGTGCCGGCATCGAGCGCGGCGCCGTTACCCACATAGCCGATGTACTTGGTCTCATTCAGACAAACAATACAAATAGTAAAGAGAGATTCCATTGCATCGTTCTTCTGAATAGGTCAAGGCTGATAAGTATCAATTTAGCTGCTGCGCTAGATGGGATGTGGTCGCGTATATTTATATTAGCTACGTCGTCAGGCGGCGAAATTTGGCGGACGTACTGAGATGGCTACCAAGCTGATCTGCCAGATGTCCGATGATGATGATGCTCCGCGGTTGGTGCCCCCCAGAGCAGTGCTGGCCGAAAGGCACAGATAGTATTTCTGCTCGCTTCAGTTCGTTTCATCTATCGTTTGATACGCCCCAATTCTTTCCTGTGAGAACTGCGCAACAATGCCCCGACAGTACAGCCAGCAAAAAATCGGTGGCGGCGCAGGTGCCCGTCACTAGGGCAGAGTCGGCGTACGATCACGACGCAACGGCGAAACTGATCCAGCTATTTCGTATTTTCGCCAGGGTGGAGCTAATCTATTTCAACGGGCCTGACATTCCATTTGTGACCCCACTGAGAGATCACGATAACCATTTTCACGTCAAGCTGCGAGGGTGAGGATATGCGAAAAATTGTTTTGCTAGTGATGGGGGCCTGCGTGCAAATCTCGCTCGCAGGCGCCGCCGAATTCACGGGGGACTACAGACCTTTGCGTGCACGTTACTTGATCTATTCCGGCGAGACAGGGGGAACGTGGAGCTCCAACGGCAACCGATAGCAAGTTGGCTGTTTGCAATCGAAGGCCAGCCTGCGAAGGAAATCTTCGACTCGATGGGGCCAGACTTTCACCCGACTTGCACTCAGGAGAAAGGCGACAGGGATAGGCGCAAGGGAAACGCATACTGCGCCTATAGTCCTCGCGGGCCGGGGAAGGGCTATCGATGCTGGATCGGAATTAATCTGCGAACTGGTGAGAGCGTTGGCACCGTGAGTTGTTGACGCCGATACTGTTCTTCAGTGACAGTCGCGCTTATGTGCGACGACGTACAGTGAGCTGCATACCTCTGCGGATAATCGATCTGAGTGATTATCCCCGGGAGGAACTCGATGCCAGATCAGAACAACGGCGCTTTGGCACCACCTTGCGCACAACCGCACGCGCAAGGCGGCTGCCTGACGCGGCGCGGCTTCATGCAGGCCGCAGTGGCGGCCGCCACACTGAGGCAGGCGCCGCATGCGGCCGCCGCAGCTGCGCCCGGCGCAAGTGGTGCTGGTGCTGACACCGCCCCCGCCGCACCGCCACGCCCGGTCCGGCTCAACATCAACGGCAAGGATTACCAGCTTTCGCTGGAGCCGCGCGTGACGCTGCTCGATGCGCTGCGCGAATCGCTGGCCCTGACCGGCACCAAGAAAGGCTGCGACCGCGGCCAGTGCGGCGCCTGCACGGTGCTGGCCGACGGGCGCCGCATCAACGCCTGCCTGACCCTGGCCGTGATGGCGGAGGGCCAGCGCATCGTCACCGTCGAAGGCCTGTCCGATGGCGAGACACTCTCGCCGCTGCAAGCCGCTTTTCTCGAACACGACGCCTTCCAGTGCGGCTACTGCACGCCCGGCCAGCTGTGTTCCGCCACCGCCTTGCTCAATGAAATCCGCGCCGGCGATGCCAGCGCCGCCACACCCGATGTCCGCCTGCGCATCGCCGCCCTCAGCGACGATGAGATCCGCGAACGCATGAGTGGCAATCTGTGCCGCTGCGGCGCCTACACCAACATTGTCAGCGCGATCCGCAGCGTCGCCGCCGCCAAAACCTGAAGGAGGGGCCATGCAATCGATCTTCTATGAACGCGCCACCGATATGGATCACGCCTTGCGTCTGGGCCAGCAGCCCGGCGCCGCATTCCTGGGCGGCGGCACCAATCTGATCGACCTGATGAAGGGCGACGTCGAACATCCCCAGCGCCTGATCGACCTGAGCCACATCGGCCTGGACCGCATCCTGGAACTGCCCGACGGTGGCCTGCGCATCGGCGCGCTGGCGCGCAATACCGATACGGCCAACCATGCGCTGGTGCGCCTGCACTATCCCTTGCTGGCGCAGGCGTTGCTGGCGGGCGCCTCGCCGCAGCTGCGCAATATGGCCACCACCGGCGGCAACCTGCTGCAGCGCACCCGCTGCGCCTATTTTACCGAGACGGCTTTCTCGGCCTGCAACAAGCGCACGCCCGGTTCGGGCTGCGCGGCGATGCAGGGCTTTAGCCGCATGCATGCGATTGTCGGCGCCAGCGACAGCTGCATCGCCGTCAATCCCTCCGACATGAACGTGGCGCTGGCCGCGCTCGACGCGGTGGTGGTGGTGGCCGGTCCCCAGGGCGAGCGGCGCATTCCGATGCACCAGTTCCACCGCCTGCCGGGCAGCACGCCGCATATCGACACCGTGCTCGAACATGGCGAGATGATCATCGCCGTCGACCTGCCGGCCCCGCAGTTCGCGCGCCACGCCCACTACCTCAAGCTGCGCGACCGCGCCAGCTATGCGTTTGCGCTGGTTTCGGTGGCCGCCGCGCTGGACATGGATGGCGGCACGGTGCGCCAGGCCCGCATCGCGCTGGGCGGCGTGGCGCACAAGCCCTGGCGCATGCAGGAAGCCGAAGCGCTGCTGGCCGGCCATCCGCTTTCCGAGGAGCGCAGCGCCCAGGCGGCCAGGCTGCTGCTGGCGGGCGCGCGCCCGTACAAGGACAACGAGTTCAAGATCGAGCTGGCGCGCCGCGCAGTGGTGCGCGCGCTGCGCACGGCCGGGGAGGGCGCATGAGCATTATTGGACAAGGTATCGACCGCACCGACGGCCGCCTGAAAGTCACCGGCGCGGCCATTTTTACGGCCGAACACGCGTTGCCGCGGATGGCGCACGCGGTGCTGGTGCTGAGTACCGTTCCCAAGGGGCGCGTTGCCGCGATCGACACCGCCCAGGCCGCCGCCATGCGCGGGGTGCTGCTGGTGATGACGCATCTGAACGCGCCGCGCCTGCCCACCCCCAAGCCGCCCGGCCCGGACGAGCAGCCGCCGAACCCGAAGCTGAGCCTGCTGCAGGACGATGCGGTGCTGTACAACGCCCAGCCGCTGGCCGTGGTGGTGGCCGATACGCTGGAGCACGCGCAGGATGCCGCGCGCCGCCTGCGCATCCGCTACGTCCATGCCGCCGGCGCGGCCGAACTCGATTTCGAGCGCGCCGGCAAGGCGCCGCGCAAGCCGAAGGAGCAGCCGGGCCGTCCCAGCGACACCAGCCGTGGCAACCTGGCAGGCGGCATCGCGCGCGCCGCCGTCAAGGTCGATCAGCGCTACGGCACGCCGCTGGAAAACCACAATCCGCTTGAACCGCACGCCACCATCGCCAGCTGGGATGGCGACGAACTGACCCTGTACGACGCCACCCAGAACGTGTCCGGCGTGCGCACCACGGCGGCGCGCACCTTCGGCATGGCGCCCGAAAAAGTGCGGGTGATCTGCCCCTACGTGGGCGGCGGCTTTGGCTGCAAGGGGGCGGCCTGGTCGCACGTGATGCTCGCTGCGATGTCGGCACGCCAGGCGGGATGCCCCGTCAAACTGGTGCTGGAACGCAGCCAGATGTTCGCGCTGGTGGGCGCGCGCCCGATTACGCGCCAGCAAATGCTGCTGGCCGCCAGCGCGGCCGGCAAGTTGCATGCGCAGCGTCACGACACGATCTCAAGCACATCCTTCCTGGACGACTTCAGCGAGCCATGCGGCGCCATGACGCGCATGATGTACAGCAGCGACAGCCTGCAAACGAGCCAGCGCCTGGCCACGCTGAATCTGGGCGTGCCCACGTATATGCGCGCGCCGGGCGAGGCCAGCGGCAGCTTCGCGCTGGAGTCGGCCATGGATGAACTGGCGGTGGCGCTCAAGCTCGACCCGATCGCGCTGCGCCTGCAAAACTATGCCGAACAGGATCCGGAAAAGCAGCTGCCCTGGTCCCTGAAGTCGCTGCGGGAATGCTACCGCCTGGGCGCGGAGCGCTTTGGCTGGAGCCGCCGTACGCCCGCGCCGCGCTCGATGCGCCAGGGCCGCATGCTGGTGGGCTGGGGCATGGCCACCGCCACCTATCCGGCCAACCGCATGCCGGCCATGGCCAGCGCGGCGATCCTGGCCGATGGCTCGGCGCTGGTGCGCAGCGGTTCGCACGAACTGGGCACCGGCACCTACACGGTGATGACGCAGATCGCCGCCGACGCGATGGGCCTGCAGCTGGGGCAGGTGCGCTTTGAACTGGGCGATACCGCCATGCCCAGGGCGCCAGTCTCGGGCGGCTCGATGACGGTGGCCAGCGTGGGGCCGGCGGTGCAGGAGGCCGCGCGCGCCGTACGCGACAAGGTGCTGGCGCTGGCCATCGACGATCCGGCCTCACCGCTGCACGGCGCCGCCCCGGCCGATACGGAACTGGTGCAGGGCTGGCTGCAGCTGCGCTCCGCACCCACCCGGCGCGAGCCGGTGGCGGCGCTGGTCGCGCGCCATGGCGCGCCAATTCAGGCCGATAGCCGCGCCGCGCCCGGCGACGAGAAAAAGCGGTTTTCCATGCATTCCTTCGGTGCGGTGTTCGTGGAGGTGCAGGTCGATCCCGAGCTCGGTACGATCCGGGTGCCGCGCGTCACCGGCGTGTACGACGTGGGGCGGCTGATCAACCGCAAGACCGGACATAGCCAGCTGGTGGGCGGCATCGTCTGGGGGCTGGGCATGGCGCTGCTGGAAAAAACCGAGATGGACTGGCGCGATGGGCGCGCCGTCAACGGCAACCTGGCCGACTATCATGTGCCGGTCAACGCCGATCTGGGGGCGGTCGATGTGATGGTGCTTGATGGGCACGATCCGCATATCAATGCACTGGGTGCGCGCGGCATTGGGGAAGTCGGGATCGTCGGGGTGGCGGCGGCGGTGGCCAATGCGGTGTATCACGCTACCGGCAAGCGGGTGCGGGAGCTGCCGATTACGCTGGACAAGCTGTTGTGAGTGGGCGTGCCGGGGACGTTTTTTAAAACCCAAGGCGTAACCCCGGGGTCTGACCCGCCGGGTCAGACCCCAGCTTGTTGACGTGGGTTCTAAAGACGGCGCGGGCACCTAGACGGTTGCGCCGGCACCTATACTTATTTACGCCAGCACGCGCTTCAGCCACGCGCTGATATGCGCGACTTCTTCCTGGCACACCGAGTGCTGCATCGGGTACTCATGCCATTCCACGCTGTAGCCGAGCTGCTTGAGCAGGTCGCGCGACTGTTCGGCGCGCGCCACGGGAATGACCGGGTCCATGCGGCCGTGCACCATGAACACCGGCGTGGCCAGGCTGGCCTTGCTGTGTTCTGCAATCGCCTTGTCGGCGATCGGTACATAGCCCGACAGGCACATCAAACCCGCCAGTTTTCCCGGATAACGCAGGCCGGTCTGCAAGGTCATCGCGCAGCCTTGCGAGAAGCCGGCCACGATGATGCGCTCGGCCGGAATGCCACGCGCGATTTCGCGCGCGATCAGCGCTTCGACCTGCAGCTGCGAGGCGCGCAGGCCTTTTTCATCTTCCTGGCGACCCAGGTCGTTGGCGACGATGTCGTACCAGGCGCGCATCACATAGCCGCCGTTGATGGTCACCGGCATCGTGTCCGCGTTCGGGAACACGAAGCGGATGCCGGGCAGGCCGCGCAGATCGAGTTCGCGCACCATCGGCACGAAGTCGTTGGCGTCGGCGCCCAGGCCGTGCATCCAGATGATGGCGACGCTGGGATTCGGCGCCGATTCGAGTTCGATGGTTTCCAGCAGTGTGCTCATACAGCTCCAGGGTTCAGGTAATCAGGTGGCGGCCGGACGCAGGGCCGACTTGGGCCGGAACGTCTTGCTGACCGCGGGATTGGTTTCCATGTAGGGACCGCCGATCAGGTCCACGCAATACGGTACCGCCGCGAAGATGCCGCCGACGATGACTTTGCCGTCCGCGTCTTTCAGCCCTTCCAGGGTTTCCTTGATGGCTTTCGGCTGGCCGGGCAGGTTCATGATCAGGGCCGCGTGGTCTGGCGTTTCGCGGATCACGGCCAGCTGGCGCGACAGGATCGCGGTCGGCACGAACTGCAGGCTGATCTGGCGCATCTGCTCGCCGAAGCCGGGCATCGGCTTGGTGGCGACGGCCAGCGTGGCTTCGGGCGTGACATCGCGCCGGGCCGGGCCGGTGCCGCCGGTGGTCAGCACCAGATGGCAGCGGCGCTGGTCCACCAGCTCGATCAGGGTCGCTTCGATGCCGGCCTGCTCGTCGGGGATCAGGCGGCTTTCGACGCGGAAGGGGGTGGTCAGTGCGCCTTGCAGCCAGTCTTGCAGGGCCGGGATGCCGGCATCCTGATAGACGCCGCCGCTGGCGCGGTCGGAGATCGACACCAGGCCGATCACCAGTTCTGGCTCGGCCGGGGCAGCAACGTCCTTAAGCGTCATCGTTCTCGTCGTCCTCTTCGCCGTCGAACGCGTCTTCCTCGGCGGCCGGCTTGTTCTTCTTGGCATCGATCTGCTTGAGGATCTGGAAGATTTCGCGGTAGGCCTTAGGCGGCTTGTTCTCGGCCTGCTCTTTGCGGGCGTTGCGGATCAGGGTGCGCAGGTGCTGGGCATCGAGTTCCGGGTTTTCCGCGAGCAAGGTTGTCAGAACTTTATCATCGGTCAGCAGCTTCTCGCGGCGGCGTTCCAGCGCGTGCATGGCGGCGGTATCGGCCTTGGAAGCACCTTTCCAGCCGTCGATGGTCTTCTGGATCAGGGCCACTTCGGCCTCGTCCAGGGTACGCATCTTCTTGCCGACGAATTGCAACTGGCGGCGGCGGCCTTCGTGATTGGTGATCAGCTGGCATTCCAGGATGGCGTCGCGCACATCTTCTGGCATCGGGACGCGCTTGACGCGGTCGCGTGGCTCGGCGATCAGGGCTGCACCGAGCACCTGCAGCGCGGTCATCTGGCGCTTGAGCTCGGATTTTGACGGGCGTTCGTATTCCTGCTCGAACTCGGAAGATTGGAAGCCGCAGGCGCCCCGGTTTGGATTTGGCATAATATTAACTCCAGGGTTTGGCGCGTGGCCGCCCCTGTAAACTGTAAACGACTGCTATGATAACTGTTTTAACGGTCATCAGAAGAAAACAGCTCATGAACGACTCCGTCTTTACGCACACCCAGGATCAATTGAAGCAGCTCGCACGCGACGTTCTCGCGTATGCCAAGGAGCAGGGCGGCACCGATGCCGCAGTCGAAATCAGCGAGGGTAGCGGTCTGTCGGTGTCGGTCCGTAAGAGCAAAATCGAGACAATCGAGCAGAATAAAGACAAGGGCATGGGCGTAACCGTGTTCATCGGCCAGCGCCGCGGCAACGCCAGCACCTCCGATTTCTCCCCGACCTCGCTGCGCGCCACCGTGGAAGCGGCCTACAACATCGCCCGCTTCACCGCCGACGACGACTGCGCCGGCCTGGCCGACGCCGACATGCTGGAAATGGCGCCGCGCGACCTCAAATTATTCTACCCGTGGACCATCAGCACCGAAGAAGCCGTGATCCTGGCCCAGCGCGGCGAAGCGGCCGCCTTTGACGTCGACCCGCGCATCACCAATAGCGAAGGCGCCGGCGTGCACGTGCAGCAGTCGCACTTCGTCTCGGCCAACTCGCGCGGCTTCATCGGCGGCTATCCGTATTCGCGCCACACCCTGTCGGTGGCGCCGATTGCCGGCAAGGGCTCCAAGATGCAGCGCGACGACTGGTATAGCTCGGTGCGCGATCCTAAAAAGATGTCCTCGCCCGAAGCCATCGGCCGCTACGCCGCCGAACGCGCGCTGGCACGCCTGAACGCGCGCAAGCTCGACACCCGTACCTGCCCGGTACTGTTCGAAGCACCGCTGGCCGCCGGCCTGCTGGGCGCCCTGGTGCAAGCGACCTCGGGCGGCGCGCTGTACCGCAAGTCCAGCTTCCTGCTCGATACGCTGGGCAAACAGGTACTGCCATCGCATATCCAGGTCAAGGAAGACCCGCATGTGGTCGGCGCCGTCGGTTCGGCCCCCTTCGACGAAGAGGGCGTACGCACCGTCAAGCGCGACGTGGTCAAGGACGGCGTGCTGCAAGGCTACTTCCTGTCGACCTACTCGGCGCGCAAGCTGGGCATGAAAACCACCGGCAATGCGGGCGGTTCGCACAATCTGTCGCTGACCTCCAGCAAAACCAAGAAGTCGGACGACTTCGTGGGCATGCTGAAAAAAATGGGCACCGGCCTGCTGGTGACCGAACTGATGGGGCAGGGCACCAACTACGTCACCGGCGATTACTCGCGCGGCGCGTCCGGCTTCTGGGTCGAGAATGGCGTGATCCAGTATCCGGTCGAGGAAATCACCATCGCCGGTAATATGAAGGATATGCTGGCACAGATTGTGGCCGTGGGCTCGGATGTACTAGTGCGGGGCACCAAGCAGACCGGTTCGATCCTGATCGAAAACATGGTGGTCGCCGGCGGTTGAACCCGTTTCAAAAAGACCGCAGCTTCGTTGTGACTCCTCGCCGTACAGTCGTACTGTCTTCGTCGCCACGCCTCGCTGCGCTCATTTTGAAACAGCTTCCCTGAGAACCTTCAGAATGTGTTGTTCGCCGTTCCCATCTTGGGCCGCCCTGTGCGGCCCTTGTCTTTTCCTGGCCGATATTTTCGTTGCGTGGAGTCCCTGCTCCCCCTACACTGTGTCGAGCATGACAATGCTGCACGTTTTCATGACGTATAAAACCTGAGGAGACACAAGATATGGAACGTCGTTCCTTTCTGATTAAAGCGGCCGCTGGCGCCGGAGCCGGCGTGATTGCCGCACCCGCCCTGGCAGCCGATGCACTGCCCACGATTAACTGGCGTCTGGCCTCGAGCTTCCCCAAGTCGCTCGACACCATCTTCGGTGCCGCCGACACCTTCACCAAACGCGTGGCCGCCCTGACCGGCGGCAAGTTCAACATCCGCTCCTTCGCGGCCGGCGAAATCGTCCCGGGCCTGCAGGTGATGGATGCGGTGCAGGCCGGCACCGTGGAAATGGGCCACAGCGCCTCCTACTACTACTTCGGCAAGGACGCCACCTTCGCCTTCGATTGCGCCGTGCCCTTCGGCCTGACCTCGCGCCAGCACACCGCCTGGTACGACCAGGGCGGCGGCCGCGAGCTGACCCGCGAATTCTTCAAGGGCTATGGCATCATCAACTTCCTGGGCGGGAATTCCGGCACACAGATGGGTGGCTGGTTCCGCAAGGAGATCAAGTCCGTGGCCGATCTGAAGGGCACCAAGATGCGCGTCGGCGGCTTCGCCGGCCGCGTGCTGGAGCGTCTGGGCCTGGTGCCGCAACAGCTGGCCGGTGGCGACATCTATCCCGCGCTGGAAAAAGGCACCATCGATGCGGCCGAATGGGTCGGTCCTTACGATGATGAAAAACTTGGCTTCTACAAGGTCGCGCCGTTCTACTACGCGCCGGGCTGGTGGGAGGCGGGTGCCTCGTTCTCCTTCTACGTCGGCATCAAGGAATGGGAAAAGCTGCCCAAGGAATACCAGGCCGCGCTGGAAGTGGCCACCTACGAGGCCCACGTGGTCATGCAGGCCGAGTACGACGCCAAGAACCCGGCCGCGCTGGGCCGCCTGCTGAAAGCCGGCGTCAAGCTGCGCAACTTCCCGAAAGACACGCTCGATGCCTGCTACAAGGCCGCCAACGATGTGATGAACGAGGAAGCGGCGAAGAACGCCAAGTTCAAGAAGATCTACGAACCGTGGAAGCACTTCCGCGCCGATCAGAACCAGTGGGCATCGGTGGCCGAGGCGACCATGCAGAACTACCTGATCACCGCCGGCCGCGCGAAGTAAGTTGTTTCACGCATTGCCAAAAACCCGCCTTCGTGGCGGGTTTTTTCGTTGAGAGTCAGCATTTACCGCGGCTTATTCGATATAGCGCTTGATCCATTGCTTGAGCGCGAACAGCTCGAACACGACCGCCAGCAGCACGAAGCCGTTAGACAGTTCCTTGGTGGTGAAGAAGTCGTAGCGCGTGCCGCTGATGATAAAGCTCAGCTCCCGGCTGGCGGTGGCGTAGAACATCGCTGCAAAGATCAGACAGGCGAGGGCGGTGAAATGCTTGGCTTTCATACGCGCTTTCAGTGCGGTGAAAGTTGCATTGTAGCAGCATGAAAGCTGCTATCCGTAGTCCTGGTGTGGCGCCTCAGCGGTTTAGCGCCTGTAAAACCCACGGCGTAACCTTGAGGGCTAGCGGGCCGCCGGAATATCTCAAAACCCAAGGCGTAACCCTGGGGTCAGACCCCAGGGTCCGGTGAGGGGCTTCGCCCCGCCGATCCCTGCGGGACCGGCCCCCGGCTCTTTGCCGTGGGTTTTGGTCGGCTGCCGGCGGCCCGCTAGCAGCTGGAAATACTTAGTCCGCGCGCAAGGCCTGCAGCACCGGCTGCAGCACCGCCTTGCCCAGCTCGGCACTACGCGCACCGCTCCAGCCCGCTTCCGGATCCGGATCGTTGGCATTGTCCTTGAACGGCAGTTCCAAGGTCAGCGACAGGCAACCGAAAGCATGGGTGATGTGCGGCGAACCCATGGTCAGGGTTTCCTCGGTGTACGGGCTCTCGCCATAACCGTGCTCATCCTGGAAGTCCGGGCTGGCGATCTTGAAGTCTTCGATGAAGCGCTGCTGCTGGGCCGCCTGCTCCTTGGTGAAGGTCGGCAGCGACTCGCTGCCTGCCACGAACACATACGGCAGACCTTCATCGCCATGCACGTCGAGGAACAGGTCGCAGCCGATTTCCAGCATCTTTTGCTTGACCAGGAACACTTCCGGGCTGCGCGCCATGGTCGGGTTGAGCCACTCGCGGTTCAGATTGGCGCCGGTGGCGTTGGTGCGCAGATTGCCGCGCACCGAGCCGTCCGGATTCATGTTCGGCACCACGTAGAACACCGCTTCGTTCAGGCACTGGCGGCCGAAAGGATTGGCCGGGTCGAGCAGGGCTTCGACCATGCCTTCGACGAACCATTCAGCCATCGTTTCGCCCGGATGCTGGCGCGCGATGACCCAGACCTTTTTCTCCGCTTCCGGATCGCCGATCACCAGCATATTCATGTCGTGGCCATCGATGGTGCTGCCCAGGTCGACCTGGCGCACCAGCGGCGACATCTGCGCGCTGTCGAGCAGGGCCAGGTGGCGTTCCCACGAATACGGTTCGAAGTAGGCGTAGTAGACGCTGTCGTATTCCGGCGCGTGGTTGATGGTCATGACCTGGCCATCAAAGCTGGTCGGCACGCGGAACCAGGTTTCGCGGTCGTAGCTGGCCACGGCCTGATAGTCTTCCCAGCCGGCCGGATAGGCGCTGCTGCCAGCGTTGAGAAAGCGCATCTTCAGCGGCGTTCCCAGCGCGCCCTGCACGCGGAAGTAGAACCACTGGGTGATGTCGGCGTGCGAATCCTTGCGGATGTTCAGGTCGATGGCGCCCGAATGGTCGGCGCGCACGACTTCGATGGCGCCGGCGTCGAACTGGTGGCTGATCTTGATAGGCATGATTGGATTCCTGTCGAATGCAAAAAGGGAGGCGTGGCGCTTATGACGCATTTGCCCTGCGATGGCCGCCATGATACTGGTTTTGGCCGGGGCGGTCAGCAATCGAAGGATTGCAAGCTTGTCAAACTGGCTCTACACTGGCCCCGCAAGGTTCTGAGACCTTCCCGAATACCAACCAAGATTGGAGACCGCAATATGGAACGCCGTTCCTTCCTGAAGAAAACCGCTGTTGGCGCCGGCGCCGCCGCGATCGCCGCGCCAGCCCTGGCGCAGGCGCTGCCGAATATCAAATGGCGCCTGGCGTCGAGCTTCCCCAAGACGCTCGATACCATCTTTGGCGCCTGCGACAAATTCACCAAGCGCGTGGCCGAGCTGACCGGCGGCAAATTCGTCATCAGCTCCTTCGCCGCCGGCGAGATCGTGCCCGGCCTGCAGGTGCTCGACGCGGTGCAGGCCGGAACGGTGGAAATGGGCCACACCCCGTCCTACTATTACTTCGGCAAGGACCCGACGTTCGCCTTCGACTGCGCGGTGCCCTTCGGCCTGACCTCGCGCCAGCAGACCGCCTGGTTCGACCAGGGCGGCGGGCGCGAGCTGACGCGCGAATTCTTCAAGGGCTATGGCGTGATCAATTTCCTGGCGGGGAACACCGGCACCCAGATGGGCGGCTGGTACCGCAAGGAGATCAAGACCGTGGCCGACATGAAGGGCCTGAAAATGCGCGTGGCCGGTTTCGCCGGCCGCGTGATGGAGCGCATGGGCGTGGTGCCGCAGCAGATCCCGGCCAGCGATGTCTACTCCGCGCTGGAAAAAGGCACCATCGACGCGGCCGAATGGGTCGGTCCGTATGATGATGAAAAGCTCGGCCTGGCCAAGGTGGCGCCGCATTACTATTCGCCGGGCTGGTGGGAGGCCGGTCCGCAGCTGTCCTTCTACATCAACATCAAGGAATGGGAAAAGCTGCCCAAGGAATATCAGGCGGCGATCGAGGCGGCCAGCTACGAATGCCATGTGGTGCTGCAGGCCGAATACGACGCCAAGAATCCGGCCGCGCTGGCGCGCCTGATGAAGAACGGCGCCAAGCTGCACAACTTCTCCAAGGATATCCTGGATGCGGCCTACAAGGCTTCGACCGCGGTGATGGAAGAGGAAGCGGCCAAGAATGCCAAGTTCAAGAAGATCTACGAACCGTGGAAACGATTCCGTCAGGATCAGAACCAGTGGGCCTCGGTGGCCGAGGCGACGATGCAGAATTATCTGATCAGCGCAGCACGCAAATAGCGTCAACAGCGGGCCGCCGGCAACTGTAAAAACCTACGGCAAAGAGCCGGGGGCCGGTCCCGCAGGGATCGGCGGGGCGAAGCCCCTCACCGGACCCTGGGGTCAGACCCCAGGGTTACGCCGTGGGTTTTAAGAAAGCGTTGCGGCACGCTGAATTCCACCGGCCAATGCTGTCCGCTGGCCATCTGCGCCAGCGCAAACGCCGGACTGTGGCGTTTGCTAAGTTGAGTCTGGCGGCCGCTCGCTGCGGCCGCCGCGCCGGACCCGCGTCCGGGTTCACTCGACAGGAGACATCATGGATACCAAGACTCAACAGCCTCAGGGCCAACCCCAGCGCGATCATCACATCCGCGAGCTGGAAAAAAAGATCAGCGCACTGAGCGATGCGCTGGCCGAACTGGGCAGGGGCACCACCTTGCAGGAATTGCTGAAGATCATACGTTTCCCCGGTTACACCACGCCGGCCGAGTTTGCCTTCAACATCGGCATGCTCGATGCCATGCACGGCCAGGCCATGCTGATCGAACGGCTGGGCCATGACCTGCTCGATGGCGCCAAACAAATCGTGGGACAGGGCGCCGCCTAGACCGCCGGGGCGGTTCCGTCATTTGTTGCCGGGGCCGCCAATTCCCGTTTTTCTAAGAGTTCTTGATTTTCCTCAAGCGACCATTGATTTAATTGTAATATCCTGCGTTTCCTTGCGCATTTCCGTGCATCGTCCTTGGCCGCGTGTATGGTGTATCCGGCAAGTGTCTCCAGCCGCCATCTTTTTTTCTTGGAATGGCGCAATTCAGCAAAATTGCAGTATTATTTGTACCGCGCAAACGTTTGCGCGACCAAATAATTCGAATTGGAGACCCCAGATGACCCGCCGTCCGCACCTGAAACTGTTCGCCGCCGTAGCCGCTCTGTCCCTGTTGCCATCCCTGCCAGTCCTGGCCGCCGAAGCCGCCAAGCCGAAAGTCGCGCTGGTGATGAAGTCGCTGGCCAATGAATTCTTCCTGACCATGGAAACCGGCGCCAAGGATCACCAGAAGGCGCACGCCGCCCAATACGATCTGGTCGCCAACGGCATCAAGGACGAGCAGGACACCGCCAGCCAGATCAAGCTGGTCGAACAGATGATCGTCTCGCGCGTGAACGCGCTGGTGATCGCGCCGGCCGATTCCAAGGCCCTGGTGCCGGTGCTGAAAAAAGCCGTGGACGCCGGCATCCTGGTGGTTAATATCGACAACAAGCTCGATGACGCCGCACTCAAAGAGAAGGGCATCCTGATTCCATTCGTCGGCCCGGACAACCGCAAGGGCGCGCGCCTGGTCGGCGACCAGCTGGCCAAGACCGTCAAGAAGGGCGACCAGGTCGGCATCATCGAAGGCGTGTCCACCACCTTCAACGCGCAGCAGCGCACCCTGGGTTACCAGGATGCGATGGCCGCCGCCGGCGCCAAGGTCGTCAGCGTCCAGTCGGGCAACTGGGAAATCGCCAGCGCCAACACGGTCGCCTCGGCCATGCTGAACGCCAATCCCAACCTGACCGCGCTGCTGTGCGGGAACGACAATATGGCCATCGGCGCCGTCTCGGCCGTGCGCAGCGCGGGCAAGACCGGCAAGGTCAAGATCATCGGCTACGACAACATCCAGGCGATCAAGCCTATGCTGGCCGACGGCCGCATCCTGGCCACCGCCGACCAGTTCGGTTCGCAGCAGGCCGTATTCGGCATCGAATCCCTGCTCAAGGCCCTGGCCGAGAAGAAGACCCAGGCTGCCATGGGCGGCGTGATTGAAACCAAAGTGGCGCTCGTCACGAAATAAGGCTGTGCCGCCGCGACTCCGCGCGCACGCTGTGCGCGGGAGCGGCGCATGTCCTCGCCCTGCGGAGACTCCCCATGACCATCGAAACGACCGGCGCCCACGGCGCGGGCGGCGTGCTGCTCAGCCTGACCGATATCGGCAAGACCTATGTCGAGCCGGTGCTGGGCGGCGTCAGGCTGCAACTGCGTCCCGGCCAGGTGCTGGCGCTGACCGGCGAAAACGGTGCCGGCAAAAGCACGCTGTCCAAGATCATCTGCGGCCTGGAACAGGCGAGCACCGGCGCCATGCTGCTCGATGGCCAAGCCTACCTGCCGGCCTCGCGCGGTGATGCCGAGAAGCTGGGCATCCGCATGGTGATGCAGGAACTGAATCTGCTGCCCACCTTGTCGGTGGCGGAAAACCTTTACCTGAACCAGCTGCCGCAGCGTTTCGGCTGGATCGACCGCGCCCGCCTGGAGCGCGACGCGCGCGCCCAGATGGCCAAGGTCGGCCTGGACGACATCGATCCCTGGACCCTGGTGGGCCAGCTCGGCATCGGCCACCAGCAGATGATCGAGATCGCGCGCAACCTGATCGGCGACTGCCGCCTGCTGGTGCTGGACGAACCGACCGCGATGCTGACCCACCGCGAGGTGGAGCTGCTGTTCGCCCAGATCGAACGCCTGAAGGCGGCCGGCGTGGCCATCATCTACATCTCGCACCGCCTGGAAGAACTCAAGCGCGTGGCCGACCGCATCGCCGTGCTGCGCGACGGTGAACTGGTCTGCGACGACAGCATCGCCCACTACAGCAGCGCCGACCTGGTGCGCCTGATGGTGGGCCGTGCCGCCGATGCCGACATCGATCTCAGTGGCCGCAACATCGGCGCACCGCTGCTGCGTCTCGATGGGCTGGGCCGCAAGGGCGCCGTGCAGCCGGCCACGCTGGAGGTGAAGGCGGGCCAGATCGTCGGCATCGCCGGCCTGATCGGCTCCGGCCGCACCGAGCTGCTGCGCCTGATCTTCGGCGCCGACCGCGCCGACCAGGGCCAGCTGTTCATCGGCGACGGCACCGCCCCGGCGCGGATAGACTCGCCCAGCGACGCGGTGGCCGCCGGCATCGCCATGATCACCGAGGATCGCAAGGGACAGGGCCTGCTGCTGCAGCAATCGATTGCGGCCAACACCAGCCTGGCGCGCCTCGATGGCGTCAGCTCCAGGGGCTGGCTGGACGACGCGGCCGAAACTGCCTTGGGCCAGCGCTACATCGAACAACTGGGCATCCGCAGCCGCCATCCCGGCCAGACCGTGGCCGAACTGTCGGGCGGTAACCAGCAGAAGGTGGTAATCGCACGCTGGTTGTACCGCGACTGCGCCGTGATGCTGTTTGACGAACCGACCCGCGGCATCGACATCGGCGCCAAGTTCGACATCTACAATCTGCTGGCCGAGCTGGCGCGCCAGGGCAAGGGCCTGCTGATCGTCTCGAGCGACCTGCGCGAGCTGATGCTGATCTGCGACCGCATCGCCGTGATGAGCGCGGGACGCATCGTCGACACCTTCGAGCGCGGCGCCTGGAGCCAGGACAGCCTGCTGGCCGCCGCCTTCAGCGGCTATCTGCAAACCCATGGCGGCACCAGCGGCGCGGACAACGCCGTCGCCGCCTGAACCGGGAACACCCGAGAACACCAACTTATGACTACTTCCTCTTTCCAGCGCGGCATGGCCGGCGCCAAGACTTACGTGGGCCTGGCCGGCGCGCTGCTCGCCATGTGCGTGCTGTTCGGCTTCGCCAGCGACCACTTCTTCAGCATGTCGACCTTGCAGACGCTGTCGAACAATATTCCCACCCTGGTCGTCATGGCGGTCGGCATGACCTTCGTGCTGATCATCGGCGGCATCGACCTGTCGGTCGGCTCGGTGATGGCGCTGGCCGCCTCCATCCTGTCGATGGCGGTGGTGCGCTGGGGCTGGCCGGTGTGGCTGGCCAGCCTGTTGGGCGTGGCCGCCGCCGCCGTGTGCGGCTCGGTCACCGGCGCCATCTCGGTGGGCTGGCGGATTCCCTCGTTTATCGTTTCGCTGGGCGTGCTGGAAGTGGCGCGCGGCCTGGCCTATCAGGTGACCAATTCGCGCACCGAATACATCGGCAGCGCGGTCGAGTCTATCAGCGCGCCGATTTTCCTGGGCATGTCGCCGGCCTTCCTGGCGGCGCTGGCCATCGTCATCGCCGGCCAGCTGGTGCTGACGCGCACCGTGCTGGGACGCCAGTGGATCGCCATCGGCACCAATGAGGAGGCGGTGCGCCTGTCCGGCATCGCGCCGCGTCCGCGCAAGGTGGCGGTGTATGCGCTGATGGGGCTATTGGCCGGTATCGGCGCGCTGTTCCAGGTCTCGCGCCTGGAAGCGGCCGATCCGAACGGCGGTGTGGGCATGGAACTGCAGGTGATCGCGGCCGTGGTCATCGGCGGCACCAGCCTGATGGGCGGACGCGGCTCGGTCATCGCCACCTTTATCGGCGTGCTGATCATCGCCGTGCTCGAAGCCGGCCTGGCCCAGGTCGGCGTGAGCGAACCGGTCAAGCGCATCGTCACCGGCCTGGTGATCGTGGCGGCCGTGGTACTGGACACTTATCGCCGTCGCGGTGAACGCGCTTAGGAGAAGACATGGCTACGATTAAACAGGTTGCGCTGGTCGCGGGGGTGTCTTTCACCACCGTCTCCCATGTGCTCAACAACACCCGTCCCGTCAGTCCTGACGCGCGCGCGCGCGTGCTCAAGGCCGCCGCCGAGCTGCACTATGTGCCCAGCGCGCTGGCGCGCTCGATGAAGAGCCGCACCACCGGCACCATCGGCCTGATCATCCCCAACAACACCAATCCCTACTTCTCGGAAGTGGCGCGCGGTATCGAGGATGTCTGCTACGCGGCCGGCTACAGCGTCATCCTGTGCAATTCCGATGACGACCCGCACAAGCAGCGCGACTACGTCAATGTGCTGCTGTCCAAGCGCTGCGACGGCATGATCCTCGCGGCACTGTCCCAGACCGACGGCGAGCTGCTGCAAAAAATGAAGGTGCCGGCCGTGCTGCTTGACCGCGCGCCGGAGGGGCTGGTCAGCGACGTGGTCGGCGTGGACAACGCCGCCGGCGGCGCGCTGGCGGCCGCGCATCTGCTGGCGCTGGGGCGCCGGCGCATCGCCTGCATCAGCGGGCCGGACGAGATCGACGTCTCGCGCAAGCGCATCGACGGCGTGCAGCGCGCGCTGGCCGAGCACAGCCCGGCGCTGGCACTCGATCCGGCGCTGCTGCGCACCTCGGACTTCAGCAGCGCGGGCGGCTACCAGGCCGCGCTGGAGTTGCTGCGCTTGCCGCCGGCGCAGCGTCCCGACGCGCTGTTCTGCTGCAACGACCTGATGGCCATCGGCGCGCTGCGCGCCGCCGCCGAACTGGGTGTGGCCGTGCCGGGCCAGCTGGCCGTGGTCGGCTTCGATGATATCGACCTGGCCAGCTTCGTGCATCCGGCGCTGAGCAGCGTGGCGCAGGATACCCGCGAGCTGGGACGCATCACCGCGCGCTGCCTGCTGGCGCGCATCCTGGAGCCGGACGCGCCGCCGCAACAGCATGTGGTGGTGCCGAGCTTGCGCGTGCGCGCGTCGAGCGAAGCGGCCGGACACGCCGCTGTAATCAAGGAAAGAGCAGCATGATCGTCGTCATCGGCAGTATCAATATGGATCTGGTGTTGCGCGTGCCGCGCATGCCGGCGCCCGGCGAAACACTGGCCGGCGCATCCTTTACCACCATCCCCGGTGGCAAGGGCGCCAATCAGGCCGTGGCCTGCGCCCGGCTGGGCACGGCGCCGGTGGCCATGGTCGGCTGTATCGGCGACGACGGTTTCGGCGCCTCCATGCGCGCGGCCCTGCGCGCCGACGGCATCGACGACAGCCATGTCAGCACCACCGCCGGCACTTCCACCGGCGTCGCTTCTATCCTGGTCGATGACGCGGGGCAGAACAGCATCGTCATCGTCGGCGGCGCCAACGCGCTGCTCACGCCCGCGCATATCGACGCGGCGCGGGGATTGATTGAGCGGGCCAGCATCGTTGTGCTGCAATTGGAAGTGCCGATGGAAACGGTGGCGCACGCGATCAAGCTGGCGCACGGGCTAGGCAAAACGGTGGTGTTGAATCCCGCGCCGGCGCAATCGCTGCCGCCATCCTTGCTGGCGCTGGTCGACTACCTGGTGCCGAACGAAATCGAAGCGGCCATGCTGGTGGGTGATACTCAAGGTGCCGGCGGCGCGCCCGAAACCCGGGGCGCAAATCCGGGGTACGACCCGTCGGGACTCGGCGTCCCCGTCAAGACCCCAGCACTTGCCCTTGGTTCAAGCATGCAAAGTGCAACAGCAGCGCAGGCGCTACTGGCCCAGGGTAGCCGCACCGTCCTGATCACCCTCGGCCCCGACGGCGTCTACGCTGCCGACGCCAGCGGCGCGCACCTGTATCCCGCGCAGCCCGTGCGCGCCATCGACACCACCGCCGCCGGCGACACCTTCATCGGTGGCCTGGTCGCCGCGCTGGCATCCGGCGCAGCGCTGCCCGACGCGATCAGCCGCGGCCAGCGCGCCGCCGCCATCGGCGTCACCCGCGTGGGCGCCCAGACCTCGATTCCTCACCTGTCCGAACTGGAGTCCGCATGAAAAAAACGCCGCTGCTCAATATCGCCCTGTCGCAGCTGATCGCCTCGCTCGGGCATGGCGACCTGCTGGTGGTGGGCGACGCCGGGTTGCCGGTGCCGCCTGGCGTACCGCTGATCGACCTGGCCTTGAGCGCCGGTGTGCCGGGCTTTTTGCAAACGGTGGAGATCATCCTGACCGAAATGCAGGTCGAGCAGCATGTGCTGGCTGAGGAACTGGTGCTGCACAATCCAGCGATCGCGGCGCGCATCGGTGCCCTGAGCCTGCCCAAGCGCAGCCGCGTGCCGCACGAAGAGTTCAAGCAAATGACCCAGCGTGCACGCGCCATCGTGCGCACCGGGGAACACAGCCCCTACGCCAATGTGATCCTGGTGGCGGGCGTGGTGTTCTAATTCGCCTTAGTCGGCGCGCAGGCCGCCGAAGCGTTCGAAGAAGCTGGCCTGGGCTTCGGGCGCGTTGTCGTCCTCTCGTCGCAGCGTGGCCATGATGTGCTCTTCCGCCGCCACATAGCAGGCGCGGTAGATCGCACGGGTCAGCTCGAAGGCGCGCGCGCCCGGCCACGGTTCGGGCAGCAGTTCCACCGGCAGTTGCGGATCGTGCAGCTGCACCCGGCGGTAGGCATGCACCAGCAGGCTGCGGATCACGAAGGCCAGCTCCGGGTCCAGCCCAGCGCCATTGCCCACCATTTCCTGCAGCGGCGCGAAGCGCTCGATGAAGCCGTTGTAGCCGGCCGCCACCTCGCGCAGATCCCAGCCGTCGTCCACCAGCTCGCGCAGCGGACGGGCGCTCACGCCCGGCAGGGCGCTGGCCTGGCAGATGAACAGCTTGTCGCGCAAACCGCTGCGGCCCAGCAGATCTTCCAGCATTGCCGGGTCGCCGCTCGGGTGGCCGAAGATGCCGGGGGCGATCATACTGTAGCCTTCCCACAACAGTTCCTTGCGCAGGACGGCCCGCTGCGGCGCGTCGATGCTGCCGCTCGCGCTCATCACCACCGTCCATTTGCCGTCCCAATGCTGGGTCAGCGGCGCATAAATGCGCCGATAGGCATGGCTGAAGCGGGTCATCGCCTCCGGCATCATCGAGTAGGAACTGCGGCGGCCGTCGCGCTGCGAGGCCAGCCAGCCTTCCTGGGCCAGGCGGAACACCGAAGTGCGCAGTAAACGGTCGTTTACCCCGAACGGCTCCAGCAGATTAATCAAACTTCCCAGCCAGACCACGCCGCCGTGGGGCACGATCGCGTCCCCGTAAATGGTCATCACCAGCGATTTCGAGCGGGGCGGATCGCTGGCCAGGAATGTCTCTATCCAGTCTTTGCAACTTGTATTTTTCATGTGGGGCAAGATCGAATCTTCAATCTTATCAATTGACACAAGCGAGCAGTTTACTTTGCCCCGGCTTCGGCGCAGCATTATTTTTAACATCGGCGCAACAGTTTCTAACTGGATACAAAATTGTGATGTGACACAAAAAATCGGTAGCAAAACAAAATTACGTATCGTATGATGCAGCCATCGCACACGGAGACAGACAATCATGTACGCACAAATGGTAGAGACGGGTCTTAAGAATGTCCGCACGGCAGCCGATATGGATGCCGAAGAGCGTGCCTTCCAGGCCCGGATTGACGATGGCGTCAAGATCGAGGCCAAGGACTGGATGCCCGACGCCTACCGCAAAACCCTGATCCGCCAGATTTCCCAGCACGCGCACTCCGAGATCGTCGGCCAGCTGCCTGAAGGGAACTGGGTCACCCGCGCGCCCACACTGAAACGCAAGTCCATCCTGCTGGCCAAGATCCAGGACGAAGCCGGCCATGGCCTGTATCTGTACAGCGCCGCCGAAACCCTGGGCGTGTCGCGCGACGAACTGCTGGCCGCGCTGCACTCCGGTAAAGCCAAGTATTCGAGCATCTTCAATTACCCCACGCTGTCCTGGGCCGACATGGGCGCGATCGGCTGGCTGGTGGATGGCTCGGCCATCATCAACCAGATCCCGCTGTGCCGCTGCTCGTACGGCCCCTATGCGCGCGCCATGATCCGCGTCTGCAAGGAGGAATCCTTCCACGCGCGCCAGGGCTACGACATCATGATGTCGCTCTGTAAAGGCACGCCGGAACAGAAGGCGATGGCCCAGGATGCGCTGAACCGCTGGTGGTGGCCGGCGCTGATGATGTTCGGGCCTTCCGACGCCGAATCGGTCAACAGCGCCCAGTCGGCGCAATGGCGCATCAAACTGTTCTCCAACGATGAACTGCGCCAGCGCATGGTCGACCAGACCGTGCCCCAGGCCGAGTTCCTGGGCCTGACCGTGCCCGACCCAGACCTGAAATTCAATGCCGACACCGGCCACTATGAATTCGGGGAGATCGACTGGTCCGAATTCCATAACGTCTTGAAGGGCAATGGCCCCTGCAACCGCGAGCGCCTGCGCACCCGCGTCAAGGCCTGGGACGACGGCCAGTGGTTCCGCGAAGCGCTGGTAGCCCATGCCGACAAACAGGCCGCCGTCAAAGCCGCCGCCTGAAACCGATAAAAAATGAGGAGAGCAAGATGAGCAAGGAATGGCCATTGTGGGAAGTCTTCATCCGCAGCCAGCACGGCCTGGCGCACAAGCATGTGGGCAGCCTGCACGCACCCGACGCGGCCATGGCCGTCAACAACGCGCGCGACGTCTACACCCGCCGCAATGAGGGTGTGAGCATCTGGGTGGTACGCGCCGCCGATATCGTCGCCAGCAGCCCGGGCGACAAGGATGCGCTGTTCGAGCCGGCCAACAGCAAGGTCTATCGCCACCCAACCTTCTTCCCGATGCCGGAAGAAGTCAAGAACCTGTAAGCGGAGCGCCACCGTGGACGATAAAGTCAATTACCTGCTGCGCCTGGGCGACAATGCCCTGATCCTGAGCCAGCAACTGTCGCAGCTGTGCGGCAAAGGGCCGGCGCTGGAAGAAGACATGGCGCTGACCAATGTGGCGCTCGACCTGCTGGGCCAGACCCGCATGTGGTACGAGTACGCGGGCGAACTCGAAGGCGCGGGGCGCGACGAGGACAAGCTGGCCTTTCACCGCGACGCCCATGCCTTCAAGAACTGCCTGCTGCTGGAGCAGCCCAACGGTAACTACGCCGACACGATGGTGCGCCAGTTCTTCTTCGACACCTGGCACTACTTCCTGATCCGCGCGCTGTGCCAGTCGGGCGACCAGCGCATCGCCGGCATCGCCGAGAAATCGCTGAAGGAAATCACCTACCACCTGCGCCGCAGCGGCGACCTGATCGTGCGCCTGGGCGACGGCACGGCCGAGAGCCACGCCAAGACCCAGACCGCCGTCAACGAACTGTGGATGTACAGCGGCGAGGTATTCAATTACGACGCGGTCGATCACGCCATGGTCGCCGCCGGTGTGGCGCCGGTGGCCGAGGACCTGCGCCAGCAATGGCTGGAGCATGTGGCCGAGATCCTGGCCGAGGCCACGCTGGCGATGCCGCCGGCGGACGCCTGGATGCAAAAGGGCGGCAAGCAGGGCGTGCACACCGAGCACCTGGGCTACATCCTGGCGGAGATGCAGTTCCTGCAGCGCGCCTATCCCGGCGCGGAGTGGTAAATGCAGGCCGCCGCCGTCAGCACTGAGCAGGTGTGGGCCTGGCTGGGCGAGGTCTCCGACCCCGAGATCCCGGTCATCTCCGTGGTGGACCTGGGCATCGTGCGCGCCGTGGAATTCAACGGCGCCGAATGCGTGGTCACCATTACCCCCACCTACTCGGGGTGCCCGGCGATGCAGGTGATCGCCGATGCCGTGACGGACGCGCTGCATGCGCACGGTGTGCGGCAGGTACGGCTGGTCAACCAGCTGTCGCCCGCCTGGACCACCGACTGGATGAGCGCGGAAGGCAAGGTCAAGCTGAAGGGCTACGGCATCGCGCCGCCGGCCCAGCAGGTGATCGATATCAGCGGCTTGCGCAGCGGATCGCGTGGTGCCGCCGATGCCGGCACAGGGCTTGCCGATGATGCGCGCTACAGCGTCAGGCGCGGCGCGCTGGCCCTGCCCACCGTAGCCTGTCCCGTGTGCGGCTCCACCCATACCGAGATCACCAGCCAGTTCGGCTCCACGCCATGCAAGGCCTTGTACAAATGCCTGGACTGCCGCGAGCCTTTCGATTACTTCAAGTGCCACTGAACAGGTTTTGACACCATGAGCAAATTCTATCCGCTGTCCGTATCGCAGGTGCGCAATGAAACCCGCGACACCATCGCCGTCACCTTCGCCGTGCCGCCTGAGTTGCGTGAGTCCTTCCGCTTCCAGCAGGGCCAGCATCTGACGCTGCGCACCAGTATCGATGCCGAAGACGTGCGCCGCTCCTATTCGATCTGCTCCTCGGTGCAGGAAGGCGCGCTGCGGGTGGCCATCAAACGCACCCCCGGCGGCCTGTTCTCCACCTGGGCCAACGACACGCTCAAGGCCGGCGCGGTGATCGAAGTGATGCCGCCGATGGGCCACTTCAACGTGCCGCTGGCGGCCGAGAACCGCAAGCACTACCTGGCCTTTGCCTGCGGCAGCGGCATCACGCCCATCCTGTCCATCATCAAGACCACGCTGCAGACCGAACCGCACAGCCAGTTCACACTGATCTACGGCAACCGCGCCTCGTCCAGCGTGATCTTCAAGGAAGAGCTGACCGACCTGAAGGACAGCTATATGGAGCGCCTGACGCTGGCCTATGTGATGAGCCGCGAGCAGCAAGACCTGGAGCTGTTCAATGGCCGCATCACCAAGGAAAAATGCGCGCTGCTGCTCAAGCACTGGGTCAATGTCAGCGACATCGATGTGGCCTTCATCTGCGGCCCGGAAGACATGATGCTGGGCGTATCGGAAGCACTGCAAGAAGCCGGCATGCCCAAGGCGAACGTCAAGATCGAGCTGTTCGCCGCCAGCATCCCCAAGCACCAGCACAAGCCGCGCACGCTGGACGTGGCGGCCCAGCATGAGACCGAAGTCACCGTCATCCTCGACGGCAGCAGCACCACCTTCACCATGGACAAGGAGAAGGAATCCCTGCTCGACGCCGGCCTGCGCGCCGGTATCGACATGCGCTACTCCTGCAAGGGCGGCGTGTGCTCCACCTGTCGCTGCAAGCTGGTCGACGGCAAGGTCGACATGGACGCCAATTACGCGCTGGAAGACTATGAAATCGCGCGTGGCTTCGTATTGAGCTGCCAGAGCTTCCCCGTCACTGATAAAGTGGTCATCGACTTCGACCAGGCCGAGTAGGGCTTCAATAGTCGGCTGTCAAACATCAGTCCAGCGGCACACCCGATAAAAACCATACAGCGAGACGCCATGAACTACGAAAACATCCTCTTCGAGATCACCGACGGTATTGCCCGCCTCACCCTGAACCGTCCCGATAAGCTCAACAGCTTCACCCAGGCCATGCACGAGGAAGTGCGCCACGCGATCCACCGCGTGCAGCACGACGCCAGCGTGCGCGTGTTCGTGCTGACCGGCGCCGGGCGCGGCTTCTGTGCCGGCCAGGACCTGTCCGACCGCGCGGTGGAACCGGGCAGCAAGGGCGTCGACCTGGGCGACTCGGTGGAAAAGAATTATGCGCCGCTGGTGCTGTCGCTGCGCGCGCTGCCGATGCCGGTGATCTGCGCCGTCAACGGCGTGGCCGCCGGCGCGGGCGCCAATCTGGCGCTGGCTTGCGACATCGTGCTGGCCGCCAAATCGGCCAGTTTCGTGGAAGCCTTCTGCCGCCTGGGCCTGATCCCCGACACCGGCGGCACCTACTTCCTGCCACGCCTGATCGGCAGCGCCCGTGCCATGGGCCTGGCCATGCTGGGCGAAAAACTCAGCGCCGAAAAGGCCGAGGCCTGGGGCCTGATCTGGAAGTGCGTTCCCGACGAGGAACTGGGCGCCGAAACGCTGGCCATGGCGCGCCACTTCGCCAGCGCGCCAACCAAGGGCCTGGCCTTCACCAAGCAGGCGCTGTACGCCAGCGGCGGCAACACCTTGCAACAGCAGCTCACACTGGAATGCGGCATGATGAGCGAACTGGGTCAAAGCGAAGACTACCGCGAAGGCGTGGCCGCCTTCATGGCCAAACGCGCACCGCAATTCCAGGGGAAATAAGATGAGCGCACTCGCCAGCAGCAGCATTGTCGCCGTCATCGGCGGCGGCACCATGGGCGCCGGGATCGCCCAGACCGCGGCCGCTTCCGGCCATGTGGTCAAACTGTTCGACGCCCATGCCGAAGCGGTGGACAAGGCGATCGCCGACATCCGCACGATGTATCAAAAGCTGGCCGAAAAAGGCCGCATGAGCGCCGCCGATGCCGATGCCGCCAGTGCGCGTCTGCAGCCGGCCGCCAGCCTGGCCGAACTGGCCGGCGCCGCCCTGGTGGTCGAAGCCATCGTCGAGAACCTGGACGTCAAGCGCGCCCTGTTCGCCGACCTGGAGGGCATCGTCGCCGACGACTGCATCCTCGCCACCAATACCTCCTCGATTTCCGTCACCGCCATCGGCGCGCGCCTGCGCCTGCCGCAGCGGCTGGTGGGCATGCATTTCTTCAATCCAGTACCGCTGATGCCGCTGGTCGAAGTGGTCAGCGGCCTGGCCAGCGACGCCGCCGTGGCGGCCACCGTGTTCGACACCGCCGCCGCCTGGGGCAAGAGCCCGGTGCACGCCAGCTCCACGCCCGGCTTCATCGTTAACCGCGTGGCCCGTCCCTACTATGCCGAAGCGCTGCGCCTGCTGGGCGAGCAGGCCGGCGACGCGGCCAGCATCGACGCCATCATGCGCGAGGCGGGCGCCTTCCGCATGGGGCCTTTCGAGCTGATGGACCTGATCGGGCACGATGTCAATTTCATGGTCACGCAGTCGGTCTTCCATGCCTACTTCTGTGATCCGCGCTTCACTCCGTCGGTGCTGCAGCAAGAGCTGGTCAGCGCCGGTTTCCTTGGCCGTAAAACCGGCCGGGGCTTTTATCACTACGGCGAGGGCGTGGCCGCGCCGCAGCCGCGCAGCGAGGCCGAGCAGCCACGTCCGGACCACGTCAGCCTGACGACCGAGCCGGGGGCCAGTGCACCGGCCATCGAGGCCATGGCCCTGCGCCTGGCGGCGGCCGGCATCGAGGTGCGCCACCGCAAGCCGGCCGAAGGCCATAGCCTGAACGAGGCTCCGGCCCTGCACTGCAATGGCGCCGCCATCTACCTGAGCGACGGCCGCAGCGCCAGCGCCCGTGCGCGCGACAATCATCATCCCGACACGGTGCTGTTCGATCTGGCCTTCGACTACGCCAGCGCGACCCGCATCGCCGTCAGCTGCGCCGACCAGTGCAGCCCGGCCGCCTACCAGGCAGCCGTGGGCCTGTTCCAGGCCGCCGGCTTTGCCGTCACCCGGCTCGACGATGTGCCCGGCCTGGCCGTGATGCGCACCGTGGCCATGCTGGCCAACGAGGCGGCCGATGCCGTCAACCAGGGCGTGTGCAGCGCCGCCGGTGCCGACATCGCGATGCAGAAGGGCGTGAACTATCCGCGCGGCCCGCTGGCCTGGGCCGACAGCATAGGCATAGCTCACGTGGTGACGGTGCTGCACAACCTGGCGCAGGCCTACGGCGAGGACCGTTACCGCGTGTCGCCGCTGCTGCGCCGCAAACAAGCCAGCGGAGCGCGCTTTCATGCATAAAGACCCGCAAGCGCTGGCCGAAGCCGCTTGCTCCACCATGTTCGCGCGCGACCGCGCCACCCAGGCCATGGGCATGGTCATCGACGCCATCGCCCCCGGCTTTGCGCGCATGAGCATGCCGGTGCGCGAAGATATGTTGAATGGCCACCAGACCTGCCACGGCGGCTTTATTTTCGCTTTGGCCGACAGCGCCTTCGCCTTTGCCTGCAACAGCCATAACCAGGTCACCGTGGGCGCGGGCTGCAGCATCGACTACCTCGCGCCGGGACGGCTGGGCGATGTGCTGACGGCGGAGGCACGCGAACAGGCGCTGTCCGGAAAAAGCGGCATCTACGACATCGCCGTGCGCAACCAGGAAGGACGCACCATCGCTCTGTTCCGCGGCAAGTCGCACCGCATCGGCGGCGAAGTGGCGCCGCAGTCCTGACGCGGTTTCAAAGCTCGGCAAGCGCAGATCAAACCAAAAAACAGCAGGAGACATCATGGTACAACGCACCCCCGCCCCATCCGATCTGGAGTCGATCGAAAAGGCCAGCAAGGACGAACTGCAAGCCCTGCAGCTCAAGCGCATGCAATGGTCGCTGCACCACGCCTACGAGAACGTGGCCCACTACCGCCAGGCGTTCGACGCCGCCGGTGTCCATCCTGACGATCTGAAAACGCTGGCGGACCTGGCCAAGTTTCCCTTCACCGGCAAGAAGGAGCTGCGCGAGAACTACCCCTTCGGCATGTTCGCGGTGCCGCGCGAGCAGGTGGTGCGTATCCATGCGTCCAGCGGCACCACCGGCAAGCCGACCGTGGTGGGCTACACCCAGAACGATATCAATACCTGGGCCGACGTGGTGGCACGCTCGATCCGCGCGGCCGGTGGGCGGCGCGGCGACATGGTGCAGGTCTCCTATGGCTACGGCCTGTTTACCGGCGGCCTGGGTGCCCACTACGGCGCCGAGCGCCTGGGCTGCACCGTGGTGCCGATGTCCGGCGGCCAGACCGAGAAACAGGTGCAACTGATCCAGGACTTCAAGCCGTCGATCATCATGGTCACGCCATCCTACATGCTCAACATCGTCGAGGAATTCCAGCGCCAGGGCCTGGACCCGTCCGCCAGTTCCCTGCAGGTGGGTATCTTCGGCGCTGAACCGTGGACGGACGCCATGCGCGCCGAAATCGAGGCGCGCGCGGGCATCGACGCGGTGGATATCTATGGCCTGTCCGAGGTGATGGGGCCGGGCGTGGCCAGCGAATGCATCGAGAGCAAGGATGGTCCGGTGATCTGGGAAGACCATTTCTACCCCGAGATCATCGACCCGGAAACCGGCGAGGTGCTGCCCGACGGTTCCGAGGGCGAGCTGGTATTCACCTCGCTGTCCAAGGAGGCGCTGCCCATCATCCGCTACCGCACCCGCGACCTGACCCGCCTGCTGCCGCCAACCTCGCGCGCGATGCGTCGCATCGGCAAGATCACCGGACGCTCGGACGATATGCTGATCATCCGCGGCGTGAACGTGTTCCCCAGCCAGATCGAGGAGCTGATCCTCAAGCTGCCGGCGCTGGCGCCGCAGTACCAGTTGGTGATTGCGCGCGACGGCCACCTCGACAAGCTGGAGGTGATCGTCGAGCTGCGCCCGGAAACTTCGGCCATGGCGGCCAGCGACGTCGCCGTGCTGGCACGCGAGCTGGAACACCATATCAAAACTCATGTCGGCGTCAGCACCAAGGTGCATCTGAAGCCGGCCAACAGCATTGAGCGCAGCAGCACCGGCAAGGCCCGGCGCGTGCTCGATCAGCGCAAACCAACTTGATTCCAGGGAGTGAATGTGAACGACGCTTTTATCTGTGACGCGGTACGTACGCCTTTTGCCCGCTACGGCGGCGCCTTTGCCGGCGTGCGTGCCGACGACCTGGCGGCCCTGCCGATCGCCGCGCTGATGGCGCGCAATCCTTCGGTGGACTGGGCTCGCGTCGATGACGTTTTCTACGGCTGCGCCAACCAGGCCGGCGAGGATAACCGCAACGTCGGCCGCATGGCCGCGCTGCTCGCCGGCCTGCCGGTCGACGTCCCGGCCAGCACCATCAACCGCCTGTGCGGCTCCAGCCTGGACGCGGTGGGAATGGCGGCGCGCGCGATCAAATCCGGCGAAGCGCAGCTGATCATCGCAGGCGGCGTGGAGAGCATGACGCGCGCGCCCTTCGTCATGGGCAAGGCCGACAGCGCCTTTTCGCGCGCCGCCAAGATCGAGGACACCACCATCGGCTGGCGCTTCGTCAACGCGCAGATGAAAGCCAAATACGGCATCGACAGCATGCCCGAGACGGCGGAGAATGTCGCCGAGGAATTCAAGATCAGCCGCGCCGACCAGGATGCATTCGCGATCCGCAGCCAGCAGCGCTGGGCCGCCGCCCATGCTGCCGGCGTGTTCCGCGACGAGATCGTGCCCGTGACCCTGGCGCAGAAAAAGGGCGATCCGAAGATCGTCGATACCGACGAGCATCCGCGTCCCGACACCACCATCGACATGCTGGCCAAGCTGAAGGGAGTGGTGCGGCCGGATGGCAGCGTCACCGCCGGTAACGCTTCCGGCGTCAACGACGGCGCCTGTGCGATCCTGCTGGCCTCCGCCGCTGCCGCCGAGCAGTATGGCCTGAAGAAGCGCGCCCGCGTGCTGGGCATGGCCACCGCCGGCCTGGCGCCGCGCATCATGGGCTTCGGTCCTTCGCCGGCCAGCAAAAAAGTGCTGGCCCAGGTAGGCCTGAGCATAGAACAGATGGACGTGATCGAGTTGAACGAAGCCTTCGCCGCGCAGGGACTGGCGGTGACGCGCGATCTCGGCCTGGCCGACGATGCTGCCCACGTCAACCCGAACGGCGGCGCGATCGCCATCGGCCACCCGCTGGGCGCATCCGGCGCGCGGCTGGTGATGGCGGCCTTGAATCAGCTGGAACGCACCGGAGGACGTTATGGCCTGTGCACGATGTGCATCGGTGTAGGGCAGGGCATCGCGCTGGTCATCGAGCGCGTTTGATCCCCCAGTAAAAGGGCCGCCGGCGTCAGCCAAAACCCACGGCAAAGAGCCGGGGTACGACCCGCCGGGTCGTACCCCAGGGTTACGCCCTGGGTTTTGCGTACTCCGTGGCATGCCCGATGCCCATCGTGTTCGAAAAAGGAAACCCCAATGGTCAAAGTCTATGAAATCAACGGTGTCACACCCGTGGTCCACCCCAGCGCCTACGTGCATCCCAGCGCGGTGCTGATCGGTGACGTGATCGTCGGCCCGAACTGCTACATCGGCCCGCTGGCCGCTTTGCGTGGTGACTTTGGCCGCCTGATCCTGGAGCAGGGCGCCAATCTGCAGGATACCTGCGTCATGCATGGCTTCCCCGGCTGCGACACCGTCGTGGAAGTCGATGGCCATATCGGCCATGGCGCGGTGCTGCACGGCTGCCGCATCGGCCGCAATGCGCTGGTGGGCATGAACGCGGTGGTGATGGACAAGGCCTTTGTCGGTGCCGATAGCATTGTGGCGGCGATGAGCTTCGTCAAAGCCGGCATGCAGATCCCGCCGCGCAGCATGGTGGTGGGCACGCCGGCCAAGGTCACGCGCAGCCTGAGCGATGAGGAGATCGCCTGGAAATCGATGGGCACGTCCCAGTACCACGAGCTGACGCTGCGCTCCATGCACACCATGCGCGAAACCGTGGCGCTGACCGAGGTGGAGCCTGACCGCAAGCGCATTCCGCTGGATGAATCGGCGCTGCCCGCCTACACCCATAAAAACGCAAGCAAGGACGCTTGAGCGTCGCAATCAACATTATCCGGAGACACCCATGACCCAAGTAGCAACCCTGCAAAGCCTGATCGGCGGCCGCTGGATCGGCGCCGAAGCGTCGGTACCCTTGTACAGCGCCCTGAATAACAAACTGATCTACCATACCCACGCCGAAAAGCTGGACTTCGACGAGGCCGTGCGCTACGCCCGCAAGACTGGTGTTCCAGGCCTGATGAAACTCGACTTCCAGCAGCGCGCCGCGCGCCTGAAAGCGCTGGCCCTGTATCTGGCCAGCCGCAAGGAAGAACTGTATGCGATCTCGCACCTGACCGGCGCCACCCGCGCTGACAGCTGGGTCGACATCGAAGGCGGCACCGGCACCCTGTTCGCCTACGCCAGCATGGGCAGCCGCGAACTGCCGTCGTCGAATGTGCTGCATGAGGGCCCGGCCATCGTGCTGGGCAAGAACGGCGGCTTCTCGGGCACCCACATCCTGGTGCCGCGCGGCGGCCTGGCGGTGCACATCAATGCCTTCAACTTCCCGATCTGGGGCCTGCTGGAGAAATTCGCGCCCAGCTTCCTGGCCGCCATGCCCTGCATCGGCAAGCCCGCCAGCGCCACCAGCTACCTGACTGAAGCCGTGGTGCGCATGATGCACGAATCCGGCCTGCTGCCCGAGGGCAGCCTGCAACTGGTGATCGGCAGCACCGGCGACCTGCTCGACCGCCTGAGCGGGGCTGACGTGGTCACCTTCACCGGGTCGGCCGATACCGCCGCCAAGCTGCGCGTGAACCGCAACCTGATCGCCAACTCGGTGCCCTTCACCGCCGAAGCCGATTCGCTCAATTGCGCCATCCTGGCGCCGGACGTGTCGCCGGACGATGTGGAGTTCGATCTGTTCGTCAAGGAAGTGGCGCGCGAAATGACCGGCAAGGCGGGGCAGAAGTGCACCGCGATCCGCCGCATCATCGTGCCGCAGCAGCATGTGGACGCGGTGGGCACCCGCCTGCGCGAGCGCCTGGCCAAGATCAGTGTTGGCGACCCGTCGGTGGAAGGCGTGCGCATGGGGGCGCTGGCTTCCAAGGATCAGCAGCGCGACGTGGCCGAACGGCTGGAACTGCTCGCCAAGGGCAACGAGATCCTGTTCGGCGCCAGGGATGGTTTCAAGCCGGTCGGCGACGGCGTGGCCGATGGCGCCTTCTTTGCGCCCACGCTGCTGCTGTGCCGCGACGGCATGCGCAATGATGCCGTGCACGATGTGGAAGCCTTCGGCCCGGTCAGCACCATCATCAGCTATGACGATATGGATGAAGCACTGGCACTGGCCGCGCGCGGCAAAGGTAGTCTGGTCAGCACGCTGGTGACCAAGAGCCCGCTGATCGCGGCGCGTGCCGTACCAATCGCCGCCGCTTCGCACGGCCGCGTGTTGATACTGGAGCGTGAAGCCTCGGTCGATTCGACCGGCCACGGCTCGCCGCTGCCGCAGTTGAAACACGGCGGTCCTGGCCGCGCCGGCGGCGGCGAGGAACTGGGCGGCATCCGCGCGGTGCGCCACTTCCTGCAGCGCGCCGCGGTGCAGGGCTCGCCAACGATGCTGGCCGCCGTCACGGGCGAATACGTGCGCGGCGCGGCCGTGCAGGAAAGCGAGCTGCATCCCTTCCGCAAATACTTCGAAGACCTGAAGATGGGCGACTCCTTGCTGACGCACCGTCGTACCGTGAGCGAAGCGGACATCGTCAACTTCGGCGGTGTGTCGGGCGATTACTTCTACATGCACTTCGACGAGATCGCGGCCAGGGATACCCAGTTCGGCAAGCGCATCGCACACGGCTACTTTGTGCTGTCGGCGGCGGCGGGGCTGTTCGTGTCGCCGGCGCCAGGTCCGGTGCTGGCCAACTACGGGCTGGATAATCTGCGCTTCATCACGCCGGTGGCGATCGGCGACACCATCCGCGCGCGCCTGACCTGCAAACGCAAGGTGGACCGCAACCGCACCGACGACAAGGGCGTGGGGCAGGGCGTGGTGGCGTGGGATGTGCAGGTGACCAATCAGAATGATGAGCTGGTGGCCAGTTATGACATTCTGACGCTGGTGATGAAGCGCACTTAAAAAAGCATAGGTGCCGGCGACTTTCTCTTGAACCCACGGCAAAGAGCTGGGGGCCAGTCCCGCTGGGACAGGCGGGGCGGAGCCCCTCCCCGGACCCTGGGTCAGACCCCAGATTTTTGCCGTGGGTTTAAAAACGGCCGCCGGCACGCACAATGTTAAAACTATTCCTGCGGCTCCAGCACCGCCAGCAGTTTCACCAGACTCGCATCCAGCGCCGCCAGCTCGGCCGCCTTGAGCGGCGCCAGGATATTCCACTCGTTCTCCACATGCGCCGTCACGGCGCGGTCGACCAGTTCCAGTCCGGCCGGCGACAGCTGCACCAGCACGCTGCGCGCATCGTCCGGGCAGGGAATCCGTTCGACCAGTCCTTTCGCTTCCAGCTTCTGCAGGCGGTGCGTCATCGTCCCCGAGGTGATCATCAGCGTCGAGAACAGCATGGTCGGCGCCAGCCGGTAGGGAGCACCGGAGCGCCGCAGCGCGGCCAGCATGTCGAACTCCCAGGCCGCCATGCCCTCCGTGGAAAACACCTCCTCCAGCCGGCGTAGCAGCAGCGCCGAACAGCGGTTGACCCGCCCTATCGTCCCCATCGGCGTCACGTCCAGGTCCGGCCGTTCGCGGTTCCATTGCGCCAGGATGCGATCGACCGCATCCTCCGGTTTTTTTCTGCTCATGCCATCTCCCGATTTATCTTGACTTCAAGATTGTTTTTGCTCACACTATATTTTATCTTGAACTCAAGACAAATACCATGAAAACGCCCGTCGCTTCGACCTGGATCACCACACTGACCACCGCTCTGGCTCCGGCCATCTGGGGTTCCACCTATATCGTCACCACCGAACTGCTGCCGCCGGGCCGTCCTTTCATCGCCGCGCTGCTGCGCACCCTGCCGGCCGGCCTGCTCCTGCTGCTGATGGTGCGGCGTCTGCCGCAGCGGGCCGAATGGGGCAAGCTGCTGGTGCTGTCGGCGCTGAACATCGGCTTCTTCCAGGCACTGTTGTTCGTCGCCGCCTACCGTCTGCCCGGCGGCCTGGCCGCCGTGGTCGGCGCGATCCAGCCCTTGCTGGTGATGGGACTGGCCTGGATGCTCGATCAGCGCCGCCCCGCCAGCATGGCGGTATGGGCCGCGGTGGCCGGCGTGGCAGGCATGGCCGTGCTGCTGCTCTCGCCCGGCGCCGCCTGGGACGCGCTGGGCATCGCCGCCGCGCTGGCCGGCGCCGTCTGCATGTCGCTTGGGAACTTCCTCACGCGCCGCTGGCGCATCGATCTGCCGGTGCTGGCCCTGACCGGATGGCAGTTGCTGCTCGGTGGCCTGATGTTGGCGCCGGTGGCCCTGCTGTTCGATCCCGCGCTGCCCGCCCTGAGCGGCACGCAGCTGCTGGGTTATGCCTACCTGTCGCTGGCCGGCGCGCTGCTGGCCTACGCACTGTGGTTCCGGGGGATCGCGCGGCTGTCGCCGGTGGCGGTGTCCTCGCTTGGCCTGCTCAGCCCCCTGGTCGCCGTGCTGCTGGGCTGGGCCTTGCTGGGGCAGGCCATGAGCGGCCTGTCGATGGTCGGGCTGGTGACGGTGCTGGCCAGCATACTCGCGGTGCAATGGGCTAGTACCCGGGTCGTTTGATTATTAACCTAAGCACGCCGCAGCGCTGTTAGAACCCACGGCAAAGAGCCGGGGTCTGACCTTAGGGTCCGGAGAGGGGCTATGCCCCGCCTGTCCCGATGGGACAGGCCCCCTGAGGTACGCCGTGGGTTTCAGGCAGCTGCCGCCGGCCCGCCACCGCGCTTTTCTAAAATATCCAAACCAAAGGAGCATCATGCAACAGCACATCAAGCAACTGATCGAATCGCGCATCTCGGCCAACTACTTCGACACCACCCGTCCGCTGTCGGACGCCGACATCGCCGAACTGGTGCGCCTGGCCACGCTGGCGCCGACGGCCTATAACTTCCAGAACTGGAAATTCATCGCCGTGCGCAGCCCGCAGGCGAAGGCGCGTCTGAAAGCTGTCTCGTATAAGCAGCAGAAGGTGGAAGACGCGCCGGTCACCTTTATCATCGTCGGCACGCTGGCAGCGCATGAAGGCCTGCCGCAAGCGCTCAAGCCATCTGTTGACGCGGGCATCATGTCGCAGAAGGTGGCCGATGGCCTGGTCACCATGGCGGTCAATTCCCACCCCGGCAATCCGCAACTGCAACGCGACGAAGCGCTGCGTTCAGGCTCGCTGGCGGCGATGACGCTGATGCTGGCGGCCGAAGGCATGGGCTGGAACAGCAGCGCACTGTCCGGCTTCGATCCGGCTGGCGTGGCGCGTGAATTCAAGCTGGGCGAGAACGACGTGCCGGTGATGCTGGTCACGGTAGGCTTTGCGGCGCCGGGCAACTGGCCGCAAAAGCCGCGCCGTCCAGTGCAGGAAGTGATGGAGTTCGCCTGAACCGCGTGATGGATTGCTTAACGGCGGCTTAAACTGTCATGTCGCTGTCACGTTGATTGGTTATGATGTCGGGTGCCGTCAGGCTGGCGAGAAAGTGTGTCGCCTCTGCCGATGGCCCCGGACCGCGCTGGCGGTGCCGCTAACCTGATGCAGAGTGCACTTACATGACAAAGAATTCTTCGGTTTCCCTGAGCGCGCTGCGCGCTTTCCTGCTGGCCTCCTGCGTGACGCCCTGCGCGGTGGACGCGGCGCCTGCCGCTGCCGCCGCGGTTCAACCCAAGCTGGTGCTGGTGATGGTGGTCGACGGCCTGCCCAACGAGCAGCTGCTGCGCTACCGCGACCAGTTCGGCCAAGGCGGTTTCCGCCGCCTGCTGGAGCAGGGCGCCTGGTACAGCAATGCGCATCAGGCCCACGGCATCACCGTGACCGCGATCGGCCATTCGGCCGTGCTGACCGGCGCCTATCCTTACCAGCATGGCGTAGTGGGGAATAACTGGCTCGATCCGGTCACGCGCAAATCGGTCTACTGTACCGAGGATACCAATTACACATACATCGGCGAGCGCACCGAGGCCAGCGACGGCACCGCGCCAACGCTGCTGCGCGTCGACACCCTGGGCGACCAGCTGCGCTACGCCAGCGGCAACCAGTCCAAGGTGGTGGCGGTGTCGGGCAAGGATCGCGGCGCGATTCTGCTGGCCGGCAAGACCGGCACGGCCTATATGTATATGGACCAGAGCGGCAATTTCGCCAGCAGCAGCTATTACATGAAGGCCCATCCGGAGTGGGTGCAGCGTTATCAGGCCACCCGTCCGCAGGACCGCTACTACGGCAAGTCGTGGACACCGCTGCTGGCCGATTCGGCCTATGCAAAGGATGCCGCAGAGCTGCCCACTGGCAGCGGCGCGCCGCGCGCGACCTTCCCATTCAACTACTACAGCGACAGCGGCAAGCTCGATGCCGAATATTATGGCCGCCTGAAAAGCGGGCCGTATCTGGATCAGCTGACGCTGGACTTCGCGCGCGCCGCCGTCGAGGGCGAGAACCTGGGCGCGAACGCTTCCGGCGTGCCCGACGTGCTGGGCGTGAGCCTGTCGGCGCATGATTATGTGAACCACGCCTACGGCCCCGAGAGCAGGATGTCGCACGACCATCTGCAGCGCCTGGACCGCATGCTGGCCAACTTCTTCAGCTATCTGGACAAGCGTATCGGCATGGATAACGTGGTGGTGGTGCTGACCGCCGACCATGGTTTCGCCAACACGGCCGAATTCTCGCAGGCCCAGCATCTGGACGCCCAGCGCATCGATTCGAAAAAGCTGATGGCCGCGCTGGATCAGCACCTGAGCGACAAATTCAAGGTCGGCAAGCTGATCGCCGGTTCGCTGATGCCCAATGTGCAGCTGGACTATGCGCTGATCGAGCAGAACGGATTGAAGCGCGACGAGGTGGAAAACGCCGCCGCGCGTTACCTGCTGGGGCAGGGCGGCATCGCCCAGGTGTACACGCGCAGCCAGCTGGAAGCGGGCAATGTGCCGCACACCCGCATGAGTACCCTGATGCAGCGCGCCTGGCACCGCCAGATCTCGGGCGACCTGATGCTGGTTACCCGTCCTTACTGGTATTTCGGCAGCGGCAGCGGCACCACCCACGGCTCGCCGTATGCCTATGACACCAACGTCCCGCTGGTACTGATGGGATCACGCTGGATCAAGCCCGGCGCCCAGGGCCAGTATGCCGAAGTGGTGGACATCGCTCCGACCCTGGCCCATCTGCTGCGCGTGCGCCCACCGGCCGCCGCCGAAGGCCGCGTGCTGCAGGAGGCGCTGCGTTAGGAGTCAGGATTCCGGATCGAGGGCAGCCTGCAGGCGCGCCATGGCGTCCGCAGTCACCTCGGGCGTCACGCTCTCAACATACCTGGCGTGACGCGCCTGATAATCGAGAAATCGGGCTTGGCTGATGATCGCCACGCCCTGGGTTTTGCTTCCAGACCCCATGAGAGAAGTCGCCCACCCTCGTACTCGGTCGAAGTTTCCGCCTTGGGTGATTGGCGCCAGCAGCGCGCGTCCTTGCCGGTTCGATTCCGCGTTGGACAGTACCAAGGCAGGCCGACTACCGTGCATTTCCGTTCCCAGCGTTGGATCCAGCGTCAGCAGAAGAATGTCTCCCTGACGTGGGCTGCGCTTCATCCGAGTTCCTTGCCCACCGCTGGCATGGACTCCCATTCCTGTAAATCTGGCGGCATAGGTGCCACAGGGTTGCATTGGGCATTCAACTCCGCAGCGGTGAAGCGACTGCGCTTGGCGCGGATGAACAGGCCCTCTGGTGTCACCTGCAATGACACCGTCTGGCCAACACTAAAGCCCATTTCACGCAAAATGGGCTGCGGCAGATTGAGGCCGATCGAATTGCCTTGGCGGCGGATAGTTGCTTCGATTTCCATGAGTTCCCCCATCAAAGTCAGGTGACGTGGTTCATCATAGGCCGCCGTATTGCGAGCGTCAAACGGCGTATTTCCAATCTCCCGATTGCTTGCGTTAAGTCAACTTTTTACCGGTTCAAGCCTTCAAACCGAAGGGATCGTCAATGCTGTGCGCGGGCTGGGTGAACCAGCGCGGGCCGGTTTCGCTCATGTAGAAGTGGTCTTCGTGGCGGATGCCGAATTCGCCGGGGATGCAGATCATCGGCTCGTTCGAGAAGCACATGCCCACCGCCAGCGGCGTGCTGTCGCCGCCGACCAGATAAGGCCATTCATGGATGTCCAGGCCGATGCCGTGGCCGGTGCGGTGCGGCAGGCCGGGCAGCTTGTAGCCGGGGCCATAGCCGTCCGCTTCCAGCGAACGGCGCGCGGCACGGTCGACTTCCTCGCAGGGTACGCCCAGTTGGGCGGCGGCGAAGGCGGCCGCCTGGGCGGCTTTTTCGCTGTTCCACACCGTGCGCTGGCGCTCGGTCGCTTCGCCGAACACATAGCTGCGGGTGATGTCGGAGATGTAGTTGTTCACCTTGCAGCCGGTATCGATCAGCACCATGTCGCCGCGTTTCAGAGTCTGCACATAGCTGACGCCATGCGGATAGGCGGTGGCTTCGCCGAACAGCACGATGCAGAAGTAGGAGCCCGGTGCGCCAACCTTGCGGTGGGCGCGGGCGATGAACTCTTCCACTTCCACAGTGGTGATCCCTTCGCGCAGGATGCTGGCGGTGGCGATATGCACGGCCATGGTCATGTCCTTGGCACGCTGCATCAGGGCGATTTCGGCGGCCGATTTTCGGGCGCGGCAGAAGGCGGTCACGCTGCGCGCATTCTCCAGCGCGAAACCGGCGGCCTGCGCGCGTATCCCGTCGGCGATGAAGAAGGCGGCGCTTTCGCAGATGCCGACGCGCGGCGGCCGCGCGGTGTTCGCGCCGATGCCCATGCGGCCCAGCACCTCGACAAACAGGCGGTAGGGATTCTCGTGCTCGTGCCAGCCGTTGACCCGGCCTTCGATCACCATGAAGTCCAGCAGCGTGCTCTCTTCAAACGCCGGTGCGATGTATTCGAGCGCGCCGTTGGCCGGCAGGATGGCGCCGACCATGCGTTCGCTGGCATACCATTTGGTGCCCGTGAAGTAGGTCAGGTTGCTGCCCGCATTGATATAGATCGCCGCGATGCCTTGCGCGCGCATGAAGGTCTGTGCCTTGTCGATGCGCTTCTGGTATTCGGCTTTGGTGATGGGAACCGCGCCTGCGGTCATGTCCGAAAGAGTGGCCAAGGCCTGCTCGAAGGTGCTGCCGCCGATGCTAACGCCGTTTTGCATTGTCTGTCTCCTGATGGGTTTCTGGACGGCGCAGGTCTGTGTGCCTGCGCAGCCGCAAATGATATCAGTTTCGCATCGGCAGAGTGCCGGAAGCTGGCGGCGCCGCCCCGGGAACCGGCTGGGCGCCGGTGCTCAGGGTCTTGCCATCGGGCTGGGGCGTGAACAGATCGGCCGGATAGGTGAACAGCCAGTCGGCATAGCGTGGTTTCTTGCGCAGGGCGGCATCGTTCTCGTCAAAATTGTCCTGCTTGAGCGGCTGCTTTTCCGACAGCGGATGCACGCCGACGATGCGGCCCTGCTGGCGGATCAGGCCCCATTCGGCCTTGCCGGTGCTCGGGTCGAAATACAGCCGGCGCAGATGGCGGCGGGTGCCGGGAAAGCGCGGGTCCTTGAGCAGGTCTTCCAGCGTCAGCGGGTACTGGTTGACCGGGCCGGCGCCGGGCGCCGTGTAGTAGCTCGCGATGGCGTTGCGGAACTCGTGGCCGATGAACAGCAGCTCGCGTTCGCGCTCGCGCCTGGCCGAGGTCGCGTACAGCTCCGAGCCGATCACCAGTCCGACGCCCATGAAGGCGACCAGCATCAGCGTCCACAGATAGGCAAAGCCGGCGCTGCGATGCGGCCCGAAGCTTGTGCGCCGTGCCATGTCAGAGCTGCCCGAATGGCACGCCATCGCGGGTTTTTCCTTTGGCGCCGCTGCGGATGTCGGCCACGCCCGGTTTGTCGGCGTCGGGCGAGGGCAGCAGCTGCCAGGTGGTGGCCGATTCCGTCACCGGGTCCATCGGCACCTTGCGGAAGTAGCGCTGGCTCACCAGGTCGGCCAGCGCAGGCGGATACTCGCCCTTGTCGGCATAGTATTTGTCGATCCCGGTGCGCAGCACCTGCAGGTTTTCCTTCAGCGCCACCTCTTTCGATTTTTCCACCGAACCAAAGTAGCGCGGCAGCGCGATCGTCAGCAGCAGCGAGATGATCGCCAGCACCACCAGCAGTTCGATCAGCGTAAAGCCTGCGCCATGTCTGGGCGTGAAATAGGGGCGGGCGGGAATGTTCACAGTGCCTACCATTGTTTGAGTGGGATGCCGTTCAGCCCAAGCGTGGACGAACGGGAGGAAATGTCGAACACGTCCTCGCCCTCGGCCGGATTGTCCGGCGGAGAGGCGTAGCTGCGTTTGAACCAGCTGGCCGCCGCGCCGCTACCTGCATTGCCGGACTCCCTGGCGGCGAAGGGGTCGCGCGGCAGGCGCCGCAGGAAGTACATATTCTGCTTGCGCGGGCTGCGCTGGTCCGGCACGCCGTCGACCAGATCGTCCAGCTTCTTGGGATAGCCGGAGTCGCCCAGCGTGAGCTTGATGCGGCCCGCATCGGCGGCGCGCTTGTAGGCGTCGATCGCGCCGCGCACCTCTTCCAGCGCCAGCCGCAGCTGGCGCTCCTTGTCGCGCTGCAGCGCCACCTGCGCCATCGGCACGGCCACCATGGCGAGCGTGCCCATGATGGCGAGCGTGATCATCAGCTCGATAAAGGTGAAGCCGCGCGCGCGGGCAAGGGCTGGGACCGCGTTCATTGCATCTTCTTGGGCGGTGGCAGCGGCCCGGTTGGCATGACCTTGCCCGGAACGGGCGCTGGCGTTGCCGCCGGCGGCTGTGCTGTGGTTCCTGGCGCGGACAGCGCGCCCGGCGATTGGCCCGCCGGCAGGTTGGCATCGGCTTCGCCCGCCGGTGCCGCGCCGCCGGTCATGGCGGAAGCCCCCGTCATGCCGGAGCCGCCACGGGGCTGGGCATCGGGCGGCGCTTCGCCGCTGGCCGAAATGGTAATCGGCAGGCGGACGCCGGCATCGGTGTCGGTGCCGGAATTGAACTCGGCGATGGCCAGCTCGGGACGGCGGATCGAGCGCAGCACGCGCGGCGTGATCGACAGCACGATCTCGCTGCGGGTCGCCTCATCCTTCTGGCTGCCGAACAGGCGGTTCAGCACGGGCAACTCGCCCATGCCGGGGATTTTGTAGGCGTTGGTGCGATCCTCATCGCTGATCAGGCCTGCCAGCACCTGGGTTTCGCCATCCTTCAGGCGCAGCACGGTGGAGGCGCTGCGGGTGCCGATCTGGTAAGCCTGGGTGCCGGATTTGCTGGTCACTTCCTTGACCACGCTGCTCACTTCCAGATTGATCTTGATCGCCACCTCGTCGTCCAGGAACACGTTCGGCTCCACGTCCAGCTTCAGGCCCACGTCCACGTAGTTGACGCTGTCCGAACTGACGCCGTTATTGGTGGTGACGGTAATGACGGGTACGCGGTCGCCGATCAGCACCTTGGCCTTGTCCTTGTTGCGCACGCGGATGCGCGGATTGGCCAGGATATTGCTGTCGGTGTCGGTCTTGTTCGCGTTCAGTGTGACCTTGCCGACTTCGAAACCGATAGTGTCGCCATTGATGCGGCGCAGGTCCGCCACTTTCAGGCCGCCCTGCTGTCCCGTGCCGAGCAGGGTCAGGCTGGCCGATTCCGGCCAGCGGATGCCCAGGTCCTGGCCGCGCGTGCGCTTCACTTCCAGCACTTCCACTTCCAGCATCACTTCCGGATCGGCCAGATCCTGCACCGAGATGATGCGCTCGGCCATGCGTATCATTTCCGGCGTATCGCGCATCATGATCAGGCCAAGCCGCTCGTCGGTCACCACGTCCTTGGCGCGCAGCAGGGTCTTGAGCGAGAAGGCCACCGTCTTCACGTCGCCATTGGTCAGGAAGAAGGTACGCACCGTCAGCTGCTGGTAGTCCTTCACCTTTTGCGGCGTGTTCGGGTAGATGGTGATCGAACGCTCGCCGCTGATGCTTTGCTCCAGCTGGTTCGCGCTGAGCAGCATGCCGATCGCTTCCTCGATGCTGGTGTCGCGCACCGAGATGGTGGCGCGGATGCCGGGATCGACCTCGCGGTCGAACACAAAGTTCAGGCCCGATACCTTGCTGATGAAATCGAATACGGCGCGCAATGGCGCATCGCGGAACTCCAGCGTCACCGGCTTGCGATAGGCGGCCGCCAGCCGTCCGTTGGCCGGTTTCAGGCGCGCTTGCGCGTCGTTGATGCGGGTTTTCAGGCGCAGCGCATCGCGCTGGCTGGGGCGTTCCAGCAGGACGGGACGCAGCACTTCCTGCGCCTGGTTCAGGTTGGCGTCGCCGCCGCGCTGCAGCAGGGATTCGGCGTCGGCCAGCAGCAGGCCGTGGCGCTGGTCCTGGGCCAGTGCGGCCAGGCCCTGATTCGACACCGAGTTGTTCGGATCGATCGCCAGCGCCTGCCGGTAGGCCTGTTCGGCGGCGGCCGATTCGCCCTTGAAGCGCGCCGCGTCGCCACGGCTGTTGTAGCCATTCACCAGGCGCAGCTTGCGGTTGAGCAGAACGATGCGGTACTCGGCATTGTGCGGATCGTCGCGCGCTGCCTGTTCAAGTTTTTCCAGGCCCTGTTCGGTCTGGCCGGCATCCATCAGGGCGTTGCCGTCCTTGAAGGTCTGGCTGCCCGCGCAGGCCGACAGCAGAACGCAGAGGGCCAGCGAAGGCAGGCGGTGTGCAAATACGTGTTTCAATTGGTGTCCCCTACCACTAAGGTCTGTTTCTGATTGAGCGGCAAATAGGTGAAGTTCAAGGTGTCGCCGCTGACGCTGTCGAGGACGTAACTGTCGTCAATTTTTTCACCGGCGCGCGCGACTACATTGCGGCCGTCGATCTGCAGGAAATAGGCGGCCTTGCCGTCTTCGGCAAAGCGGCCCAGGAACTGGAAGGGCAGCGGCGGCGCGCTGGCCGCGGCCTGCTTCGCGGAGGGTTGGCTTTGAGGCGCCGCGTCCAGCATGACCTTTTTCGGCGTTTCGGGCTGCCAGCTTTGCTTGGCGAAGACGTTGCCCAGTTCATCGTCCGGTACGCGCGGATGAATCTGCAAGTCGGCTGCAACCGCCACGGTGGCTGCGCCGGCCGGCGGCTGGGTTGCGGCACTGCCGCCCGCGGCGTCCGCGCCTGCGGAACCCGCTGCCTCGGCCAGGGCAGCGGCTGGCGGCGCTGCCTCCGCGTGTTCGCGCGTGGTGGCGCCGGCCGGCCCTACCACGCCGCCATCCTGATCCGGCGCGAAGTAGGCCGCCAGCAGGGTCGCAACGGCGGCGGCGCCCAATACGAGCTTTCTCATCGGCGCACCTCGCGCTGGCGCACCAGCAGGACGAACTGGATGCGCGCATCGATGTCGCCCGTTTCGATCTGCTCGCGCTTGAAGGCCACCGAATCGAGCGTCAGCGTCGGCATGGCTTGCAGCGCGCTGATGATGAAGGTCTGCACATTGGCGTAGTCGGCCTTGACGGGCAGGGTGATCTCGTAGCGCAGGAAACCGGCGCGGGTTTCGGCCTGGGCCTTGTACTCGGCCTTGGCCAGTGTCAGTCCGCTTTTCTGCGCCACTTCCACCAGCTCTTTCAGCTGGTCCGGAATCGCTTCATGGGCGGGCAGGTAGCGGTAAAAGGCAGCCACGCTGTCGGCGTCGTTCGCCACCGGCATCACCGGCGCCGATTGCGCCGCGCGCGCGGCGGCGCGCAGCTGAAGGTTGAGTGTCTGTCCCTGCCGCTCCAGCACCGTGCCATGCCACAGGGCCAGGCCTGACAGCAGCAGGGCGGCGGCGCCGGCAATGGCGCCCGCGCCAAGCCGGCGCGCGCCGCGGCGCGACTGCCATAGCAGGCGCGGACCAAGGTTGGCGGGCAGTTGCAGCTTCAGGGCCGCAGGGCTTTTCATTGCCGCCATTGCGCCTCCAGTTGAAAACGATAAGGGTGATCGGGCGCGTTCGCGTTCATCTCGTGCTTGACCAGGTACACGGAGCGGAACAGCGTCTGCTGGTTCAGGAAGGCCAGGTAGTTGATCATGTCCTGCGCCGTTTCCGCCTCGGCGGCGATCTTCAGCGCGCCGGCCGGCGTGCCGATGTCGGCGCCGTCCTGTGCCGGCTGGCCATTCAGATCCAGCCCCAGCAGGGCGACGCGGATGTCGCGCGGGGCCTGGATGGTTTTGATCAGGCGCGTGACGGGCAGATTGAGCTGGCGCACCGCCTCGGCCACGGCCTTGCGCTGCTGGTCCATATCGTGCTGCTGCGCGGGCGCCAGCGCGGGACGCGTGATGGTGCGCGGCTGCGCCTGCGCCAGCTGGGCTTCCAGCCGGTTCACGGTGCGCAGCTGATCGAACCAGTTGGCGGCGGCCGGCAGCAAGGCCAGTACGCCGAGTACCAGCAGCGCCAGCCGCCAGCCGGACAGCGCAACGCGGTGAGGTAAAAAATTCATGCGGCATCCTTCACTGCGACATCCTTCGGCAAGCGCACCGTGCCCGGCAAGCCATAGGGATGGTCCGCCAGTTGGAAACGTGGCGCCAGCGCCTCTTGCAGCGCCGTGTGGCCGCTCAGGTCCACCACGTCCACCTTGCCGATGGCGGCCAGTTCCGGCTGGCGCAGCGTCCAGCGCTGCCAGGCCTGGGCCAGTTCCGCATGCCAGCCGCTTCCGCAAGGCTGGGACTGGATCGCCGTCACGTAAGGGCCTTCCAGGGCGGCCAGCGTCATGCGTCCCGCTTCGATGACCGCGATCGCTGCCGCGCCCGGTGGCGCCTGCAGCCGCGCCATGCTCGCCAGCACCGGTGCAATCACGCGGCAGCGCAGCTTCTGCTCCGCCGCCAGGTCCTGCAAGGTTTGCAGCAGCACCGGATCGGCGCCGCACACCAGCCTTGGCTGGCCATAGGGCGCGTCGTCGCTGCCAATGCGCCAATGGCGCGCGGCCTCGCCATACACGGCGGCGAGCTGGGTCTGCAAAAAGCGCGCCGCGCCCGGCTCGGCCAGCAGCGCATCGCTCCATGGCGCCAGCACGGTCTGGTACCAGCGCGAGGACAGCGCGATTTCCAGCGGCTGGCCCGGCGTCGCGTGCTGGCTCAAAAAGTCGCGCAGCGCGGACACGCCGGTTTGCCAGTGTCCGTCCGGATTGGTGATGGCCAGCCGCGCGGCGCTGGCGGCATCGATCTTGCGGCCGCGCCGCTGAACGCACAGCAGCTGCTGGGGCGCCAGGTAGACGCACAGCGTGGCGGGGCTCAGGCCAGCCAGAGGCGAAAGACGCATCAGGCGTTCAGTAAGTGACACGATTGAGCTCCGTCAAAGTGGTTTCGCCCAGCCGCACCAGGTCCAGCGCCGCATGGCGGGCCAGCCGGAAGCCCATGGTAGCGGCTTCCTCCTTCATGCGGCTGACCGGCGCGCGGGTGCAAATCATCTCGCGCATGGCATCGTTCAGGATCAGTACCTCGGCCACGGCCTTGCGCCCCTTGTAGCCGGTGCCGCGGCAGTGGCCGCAGCCGCTGCCGCTGCGGAAGCGCCAGCCCTGCACCGATTCCGCATTCAGGCCGCTGTCCTGCAGCTCCTGAGGATCGGGCGCCGCTTCCACCGCGCAGTGCTCGCAATTGAGGCGCAGCAGGCGCTGTGCCACGATGCCGTTGAGCGCGGCGGCAAAGCTGTAGGGGTCCACGCCCATGTGCAGGAAGCGTCCGACCACATCGAATACATTGTTCGCGTGCACGGTGGTGAACACCAGGTGGCCCGTCAGCGAAGCCTGCACGGCGATCTGCGCGGTTTCATCGTCACGGATTTCGCCGATCATGATCTTGTCGGGATCGTGGCGCAGGATGGAACGCAGGCCGCGCGCAAAGGTCAGGCCCTTCTTCTCGTTGACGGGAATCTGCAGCACGCGCGGCAGCCGGTATTCCACCGGGTCTTCGATGGTCACCACCTTGTCGCGTCCCGTATTGATTTCGGTGATGGCCGCGTACAGCGTGGTGGTCTTGCCCGAGCCGGTGGGGCCGGTCACCAGCAGCATGCCGTGCGGCTTGGCGGCGAGGCGGCGGATCTGCACGATCGCGTCGCTGTTCAGTCCCAGGCTTTCCAGCCGCAGCGACTGGGCCGCCTCGGTCAGGGCGCTGCGGTCGAGCAGGCGCAGTACCGCGTCCTCGCCGAAGATGTTCGGCATGATCGACACGCGGAAATCGATCTCCCGCCCCTTGACGCGCACCTTGAAGCGGCCATCCTGGGGAATGCGGCGTTCGGCGATGTCCAGGTCGGCCAGCACCTTGATGCGCGAGATTACCTGTTCGGCCATTTGCAGGCCCTGCACCTGGCCGGCCTGCACCAGCACACCGTCGACCCGGTATTTGATGACCAGGCTGGCGACATCGCATTCCAGGTGAATATCGCTGGCCTGGAACTTCAGCGCATCGTAGATGGTGGAGTTGACCAGCTTGACCACCGGGCTGCTGTCCTCGCTGATGCGGATCAGCGAAATGTCTTCCACGTTCTGGTCCAGGTCCGGCGCCAGTCCCTCGTCCTCGCCCATCGCCGCCATGGCCTGCTGCACGCTCTCCTGCTGCGTCAGATAGGCCGCCAGATCGTCGGCATGGGCCAGCGCCACCGTGAACGGCACCCGCACCATGTAGCCGGCCCATTGCAGCACGTCGTCGGCGAAGGGATTGCCGATCACCAGCACGGGAGCGTCGCTGCCTTCGGCGTGCAGCAGCACGCAGTCGTGCTGGGCACAGTCGGTATAGGGCAGCAGCTCGAAGGCCGGCAGCGCCGCCTGGATGCGCGCCATCGGCCAGGCCGGATAGCAGAACAGCACCGCCAGCTGGCGGGTGAATTCTTCCGGCGTCAGGCCGGCCATTTCCTGCAGCACCGCCAGCTGGTTGCGGCCCTGCGCCATGGCCGCGGCGCGGGCGGCCTGCAGCAGTTCGGGGCTGAGCACAGCCGGTTCGCGCGCGTTCATGACAGACTCCCGGCCAACTCAAAGATCGGCATATACATCAATACCACCACACCGCCGATGACCACGCCGATCAGCGTCATCAGCAGCGGCTCCAGCAGGCGCGAGGCCCAGTCGACCCAGCGCGCGAATTCTTCATCGTGGAACTTGGCCGAGCGCTCCAGCATGTCGCCCAGCCGTCCGGTGTTTTCGCCCACCTTGAGCAGCGATTGCGCCACCGGCGTGGCCAGCGCGTTCTGTTCCAGCGCGGTGGAAAACGCCAGGCCCTGTTCCACCGCGCGGCGGGTTTGAAGCAGTTGCTGCTGCTGGGCCGGCAGCAGCATGGCGGTGGTCATGGCCAGCGCCTTGGACAGGGGAATGCCCGCATGCAGCAACAGCGACAGGGCGCGGTAAAAGCGCGCCAGGCGAAATTCGGCGGCCTTGGCGGCCAGCACCGGCAGGCGCAGGATCGCCAGCACCAGGCGGGCGCGCAGGGCGGCATTGCCCAGGCCCGCCGCCACGGCGCCGGTCACCGTCAGCAGCGCGCCCAGGCACAACCAGGGATGGCCGGCCAGCGTCTGGCCGAAGGCCAGCAGCATCTGCGACATCCAGGGGATTTCGCGGCCCGAGCTCTCGTAGACCACACTGAATTTAGGCACCACATAACCGAGCAGGAACAGCGTGACCAGGGTGCCGACCACCAGCAGCATGGTCGGGTAGATCGCGGCCGCCACCAGCTTCTTGCGGATCGCGTCGAACTGCAGTTGATAGGCCACGAAGCGCGCCAGCGCCTCGGGCAGATTGCCCGAGCGCTCGGCCGCATGCACGGTGGCCACGTAAATATCGGGGAAGATGGCCGGGAAGTCGGCCAGGGTATCGGAAAAGCTCTTGCCATGCTGGAGCGACAGGCGGATCGCCGCCAGGGTGGCGCGGGTGCTGCCGCGCGCTTCCTTGTTGTGCAGCGTGGCCATGGCCTCGCCCAGGTTCAGGCCCGCTTCGAGCAGGGCCAGCATCTCTTGCGAGAACTGCAGCAGAGGGAAGGGCTGCTTGCGCAAGCCCGCTGCCGGCGCGTTGGCGGCGGCGGCATCCTGCGCGCCGGCCACGGCCAGCACGCGCCAGCCATTGCGCGCGGCCTGACGGATCGCCTCGGCCTCGCTGGCCGCGTCGATGGCTACGGTGTGCGGGCCGGCGCTGCCCTGCACCTGAAGATGGAACTGCATGGCGGCCTCAGTTTGACCGTCCCGCGCGCTGCGGCAGAGTGGGAAGGCGGGCTGCTTGTTGGGGCAAAATCTGTGTACGCATCTGTCAATCGCAATCGAAAAAATCTGAACGTCTGTACGCCGCGGCTGCGCTACCTTAGACCGGACGTATAAAAATTGCAAGTGCTTCGCTGTTCGGAAAACAAAACAGCCCCGCCAGCTGCGCGGGGCTGTTTCTCATGCCATTACTGGGTTACCACACTGACCTTGTCCACCACGAAGGAGGTTTGCAGGGCCGAGTCTTCGGTCATGGCAAACGACAGCGTGACGGTCTGGCCTTTGTAAGGCAGCAGGTTGAAGGTACGGGTCTGGTAGCCGGCGGCCGGGTTCACGTTGGTGTACGTGGCCAGGGTGCCCAGCACGGAACCGCTGCTGTTCTTGACGGTGACAACCAGCTTGTCGTACACGGTGCTGCCGGTTTCGGCCGTGTCGATATGCAGGGCGAAGCTCAGCGTGGCCGAGGTGGCGGTCGATGGGATGACCACAGCCTGGGTCAGCGTTTCGGTCGCGGTCGAGCCATTGCCACCGAGCCAGGCGAACTTGGTGCCTTCGTAGGCGGTCTGGCCGCTGAAGCTGCCGATCACGCCGGTGGTGCCGGCCCAGCCGGTGGCGCCCGATTCGAAGCCGCCGTTGCTGACGCGCTCGGTGCTGGTGCCGCCGCCGCTGCTGACGGTCAGCGTGGCGTTGCTCGACGTTGCGGTGACCGCCGGCGAGGACGAGTCGGTGACGGTCGCTTTGAACACCGCGCCGCTGTCCGCGATTTGCGCCGTGAACGAGTAGCTCGCAGCGTTGGCGCCGCTGATCAGGGTGCCGTTGCGGTACCACTTGTAGGTGTAAGGCGAGGTGCCGCCCGATGCGCCCACGGCGAACGATGCGGTCGCGCCCGGAGCCACGGTGATGCTGCCTGGCTGGGTCGAGATCGACACGCCCGTGCCGCCGCCCACTTCATCGACGTCGGTACCGACGTTGATCGCGGCGTAGGCGCGTTTGACGGCGGTCGCTTCCTTGCTGCCCACGCCATACAGCTCTTCAGCGGCGGCCAGTACCTTGTTGCGTGCATCGGCGTAGTTGGTCGATGCGGTGAACTTGGTGGTCGCTGCCTTGAACCAGATGCGGTAAGCCTTGTCGTTGCCGATACCGGTCATCGCCAGTGGGCTCTTGTTCAGGTAGGAGCTGTAGTAGTCGCTGCTCGAGGTCGAGTTGGAACCTTGCGACAGGAAGTAGAACATGCGGTTGTTCGGGCCGCTGCTGTAGTGGACGTTCAGGTTCTTGATGGTGCTGCTCCAGGCATTCGGGCTGCTGCCGTCTTTGCTTGGCTTGTACATCCAGCGCAGCGGCTGGCCGTTGCGGGCGATTTCCTTGCCCATCATCCAGTCATTGCCCGAGGCCGGGATCACGGTGCCGGTGCCGCCTGCGCGGGCATAGGCTTCGACCATCTCGCCGCCGATGTCCGAGTTCGACTCGTTCAGGCCACCGGACTCGCCGGCATAGGTCAGGTTCGAGGTCGCGTCGATCACGCCGTGCGACATTTCGTGGCCGATCACGTCGATCGAACCGAGGCTGTAGAAGGACGAACCGTCGCCGATGTACATGCATTTGCAGCCTGGATCGAAGAAGGCGTTGTCGTAGTTGTTGTCGACGTGGGCGGCGATGTAGGTGGCGGTATTACTACCGTCCAGGCTCTGCCAGCCCAGCACGTTCTTCATCGCGTCGTAGGTGTTCATCAGGCCCCACATCGCGTTCACGGCAGCGGTCTGGCCGTTGGCGTTGGTGGTGCTGCCGCCGGAGATGTACTGCTGGCCGTCGCCCCAGGTATTGCTGCTGTTGGTGTAGATGCTGCCGGCGTTCGGTGCCGATTCGGGGCTGTGGTTGGCATTGGTGATGGCCATGCCGCCGTAAGTGCCGCCGGTGCCGCGCGAAGCATCCTTCATCGAGTATACGCCGTTGCTCAGCGTGGTGTTGATCGGTACTGCGCCGTTGTACTGGCTGTTGCCGGTGCCGACCACGGTTTGCAGCGCTTGCCACTGGGCGATTACCTTGCCGGTTTTGGCGTTCAGGACGGTGTCGTGGTAGATCGCTTTGTTTTTGTCGGCCAGGCGGGTCTGGACGAAGTAGGCCAGCTCGTAGTGGTCGACCACTTCCTGCAGATCCATCGCGTTCAGCGCGGATTCGGCCTTGTTCACGGCCGATGGAATACGCACCGATTTCATCACCGGGTAGATCAGCAGTTCGGCTTTCGGTGCCCATTTGTGGGTCGCGCGCGGAGCGATGGCCTTGACCACGGAATCGATCGCATCGGTCGCGCTCAGGCTAGGCGCCAGATCCAGCGCGGGCATGCTTTCGCCGCGTGCGCCCAGGGTGTTATTGGCTTGCAGGCCGGCGCGGCGATCCGACACCGATTCGCTGACGATGTCGCCAGCGGTATTGGTGACGACCACCGATTCCGAACCCCATACGCGCAGGCCTTTGAAGGTATGCTGGGCGCGGGTGATCTTGGTGCCGATCACGCCTGGGTGATGGGCGCTGACGCTGTAGCCATTGCTGGCGTCCAGGCCAAGTTCGCTGCCGCGTGCAGCCAGTTTGGCGACCAGGCCGGCGGTCTCTTGTGGAGAAGCCAGGGTGGTGGGGGCGCCCATGATAGGGGCGGCGGCCAGTGCTGCTTGAACGGCCATCAGCGGCAGGGCTGCGATGGATGCGGCAAGTATGGTCTTACGTAAGTTCATCTCTTCTCCATGTGGTTTATAGGTGTACCAGGAATCGTCCGGGCCCTGGGTTGGGCATCCGGCCCGAGGCTTCCTGCACCCGCGCCACGGGTAATGGAGCGAGGTGGAATTGCGTTGGAAACGTCGAGTAGGGGCGACACTATTCCGTTCGCAATGGCCGAGTCAAAAATCTTCGAAAATGAGTCTGGCGACGCGGAAAAGTTAAAAATTGGACATTCTTGCGGGCACTACTTTGCGTTTCCCCTACAGTGAAATCCTGCGGGAAGGCGCACGATAGGCTGGTTTTATGCGGATTTTGTGTGAAATTGATAACTTCCTAGATGTAACACTCTATTTTTGTCGCCGATGCAACACAATGCCCAAAATTTCAGCAAATGCGGGTTGCATTCATTTAATGTTGCGATTTACACTAGGAAGAAAGGCGGGGATACATTCCACCGCCGGATACAAAAAGCGCAGGGCACAACCCGCAAAAAACATAGCGCATTCGGGAACCACAGGAAGAAGAAAATGACTCCACGTACAAGTCAGACCTATCGTTTCAACGTCCCTCTCAAGCTGCCGCCGGCGGCCCTTCCCACCGCCACATAGGCCTGTTCCGCTCCACCCCATTGCCGCCGCGCGTATGCGCCCGACCTCCCGCCTGCCTGGCCGGACGCCGTGGACCGCTACGCCTGGCCGGTGCTGGCATGGGCTCGCGGCTGTCCCTATCCGGGCCGGCGGCGCGCCGCTTTCATCCTTCTTTTCAGGAGAGTGGCCCGCTGCGGCCGTAAGCGACCGAACGTCGCCCGGCCCGCTGGTCCAAGATACCTATGCTGTCGATAGCGACCAAAGTTGAGCGGATCGTCATGGAGTCCTCCTTCCTGACCGAGGGATTGGGGAAGGGCCTGATCAACCTGTCCGAGCTGGCCCGCCAGTTGCAGCCGCAGCTGGAAACCGACCTGTGGAAGCCGGTCGGGCAGGCGGCCGTGGTGATGGCCTTGCGGCGGGTGGCCGAACGGCTGCCGCAGGCGCGCAAGAGCGAGATCGTGCTGGCGCAGAAGACCGGCGAGCTGACCACCCGCACCGAGCTGACCGAATTTACCTACCGTTATTCCGAGAATACCTATGAATGCCACCGTCAGCTGCTGGCGCTGGCCGAGCCGCACCGCGGCGCGTTTGTCACCGTCACGCGCGGCGTCAACGAGGTGATGGTCATCTGCAGCAAGCCGCTGATCGGGGTGGTGGAGGAAGTGTTCGACGGCGAGCGCCTGCTGGCGCGGCTGGAAAACCTGAACGCGGTGACCTTGCACCTGAATCCGGACACCTGCCGCACGCCCGGCATCTATCACGCGATCCTCAAGCAGCTGGCCTGGGACAAGGTCAACCTGATCAATATGATCTGTACCTATACCGAGCTGACGATTTTGCTCGAGCAGGGGCAGACCGGGGCGGCGTTTTCGGTGTTGTCGCGGATTGTGGCGGCCTAGGATGGTGGCTTAGCTGCGCTAAAAAATGGTATCTCAGACGCGTGCGGCGATGGCTACATCGGGCGACGCCGATATCTGCCGTCTGTTCGTCCAACGAAGACGTGCAAGTTGAGAGCGTCGATCATTCAATGGCGCGATGCGCCGCATGATCGCGTTGCCGATGCATTCAAGCGTCGACATGGTGTCCTTAAACGCAAAGACATATTCTTGCTGAATAGTCGCCGCAATCATTTGTTCCCCGTGGCGCAGGCAGATCAGTTTTGGAAGCGATATGCCATGCAAACCTTCCGACAAATCGTGAACGGCGAGGAAGTCTCGCAAGCGATCTTCCTCCTCGTCTGCACTTTCCTCCGGCAAGGCGAGCCAGCGTTGCATCGCCTTGCTCGCCAATTCTCCAAGGTGTAAAGGAAGTTCCGACGGATTGAACGAAAGGGGATATTGTTCTTCGTCCAGTAAATAGGACCAGGCGTTTGCGAGAAATTCCAGCAGGTCTATCCAGCTCCAGCAGATGCCTGTTGCCAGCCCTTGACTGTCCCGACCACCCCAAACGAGGGTGTCGCCAAGCCACAATTGCAGCTCACCCCATGTATCGCCCACCGGACCATGACTGCCATAGTCATCACGCCATTCCACGGATATGTGCAAAGCGTCTACGGCTCCCAAGCTTATACTTTTCTGCCCCATCGTTTTTTCAACCATTGCTTAAGGCGTAATTCCTCGCCTTGCTCGCGTGCACGCGCATTGAGCTGGCGCAAAATTGCGCGAGGCGGTTCGTCCGCAGGAGGACCGCTGGGATAACCGTGCCAAGTCACCCCGCCATCTACGCTGCGGGCGGCGTAGATGGCACCATCGTAATAGTTCCAGACACGATATGGATGCTCTGATGTTGTGCTGCGGAATTCAGGAAAACCATCCCAAACTAGCTCTAGGGCAACTTTTGAATGAAATCCCTTTGGGCATTCACCGATCCATGCTCCGAATTTATGCACCATTCGAGCGTCGGCATGGTGTCCTGAATGTTTACGCCGGTTTTCCCCTTTGTCATAGCGCAAAAGCTTACGCAGCATTTTCCATTCAGCTTCGCTCAATGAATGCTCCCAGTACAATTTGTCAAACTGGAGGTGGTGAGGAATGAGGGAAATTTTGGACCTGATGGCGATCTGCCATCGTGCGCTAGGTCAGATTGAATCGTATCGCGCATAGCCCAGGGCGTTGCACGCACCTGGGCCGGGTTTGGACTTTGTTCAAGCCATCCAGAAAAACACCGCCGTCATGCGCTTGTCGTCATGGTCGCAGCCGAAGTAGCCGCTGGCCGAGTGCACCAGGTTGGCGCGGTACAGCAGGATGCGGTTGAAGCGGTTATCGACCCGCACTTCCTCGCGCCAGGCCTGCGGCGGCAGGCTGGTCACGCCCAGCGCCTCGCGCAGATTGGCGTGCGGCGCCATGCATACATTGCCACCCAACGAACCGTCCGGATAGCACAGGCGATAGAACGAGGTGCCCGCCGCGGGCAGCGGATCGGGCGACAGGTAGATGACGGCGGCAAAGCGGCACAGCTTGCGCGAGTCCGTGTGCGGACGCGGGCCGGATTCGATGCCGCCCACCAGCTGGACATAATTATGATTGAGGGTGCGGCCTTCGGGTGTGGCTTCCTGCCACAGGCGTTTGGCACCGGTGACCTTTCTTACCCACGCTTCCACATAGGCCAGCTCCTCCGGCGTGAGCGCGCCGGCGCTGCGCATGCCGGGCCAGGGTTCCGCGCGGTGCGGAAAGCCCATCTCCCAGTCGCTCTTGCCGAAGCAGCGCTGCGCCACTTCCGATGGATTGGGCAGGAAGTCATCCTGTACCCAGTAGTCACGCCCCTGTTGGGGCTTGCGATAGCTCAGCGTGGGGCGCCGGGTAGGCGCCGCCACTGTCATTGGACGCAGCATGGTTTCCTGATCGGGAAAGTAGCGGAGGGAGTGCCCTGGTTTACTGCCTTACTGACTGCTTGATTGCCTGTATTTCCACTGCCTTACTTCAGCTGCGCACGCACCCGGACGATCGCCTGGCGTACCTGGTTTGGCGCGGTGCCGCCCACGTGGTCGCGCGCGGCGACCGAGCCTTCCAGCGTCAGCACTTCGAAGACATCGGCTTCGGTCAGGTCGGAGAAGGCGCGCAGCTGCTCCAGCGACAGGTCGGCCAGGTCGCAGTTGGCGTCCACACAGGCACGCACGGCGCGCGCGACGGCTTCGTGGGCGTCACGGAAGGGCAGGCCCTTCTTGACCAGATAGTCGGCCAGGTCGGTGGCGGTGGCGTAGCCCTGCAGGGCGGCGGCGCGCATCGCTTCCGGCTTGACGGTGATGCCGCCGGCCATGTCGGCGAAGATGCGCAGGGTGTCGACCAGGGTGTCGACGGTGTCGAACAGCGGCTCTTTATCTTCCTGGTTGTCCTTGTTGTAGGCCAGCGGCTGGCCTTTCATCAGGGTCAACAGGCCCATCAGGTGGCCGTAGACGCGGCCGGTCTTGCCGCGCGCCAGTTCCGGCACGTCCGGGTTTTTCTTTTGCGGCATGATCGACGAGCCGGTGCAGAAGCGGTCGGCGATGTCGATGAAGCCCACCCGTGGGCTCATCCAGATCACCAGCTCTTCGCTCATGCGCGAGATATGGGTCATGATCAGCGCGCCGGCGGCGCAGAACTCGATCGCGAAGTCGCGGTCCGAGACGGCGTCGAGCGAGTTGTGGCAGACGTCGTCGAAGCCCAGCGTTTTTGCCACGCGCAGGCGGTCGATCGGGAAGGTGGTGCCGGCCAGCGCGGCCGCGCCCAGCGGCAGGCGGTTGACGCGCTTGCGGCAGTCGGCCATGCGCTCGGCGTCGCGGCCGAACATTTCGACATAGGCCAGCATGTGGTGGCCGAAGGTGATCGGCTGGGCCACCTGCATGTGGGTGAAGCCCGGCATGATGGTGTCGGCATTGTCTTCGGCCAGGTCGGTCAGGGCGCCGCGCAGTCCCGCCAGCAGGGCGGTGATGTCGTCGATGGCCGACCGCACGTACAGGCGGATGTCGGTGGCCACCTGGTCGTTGCGCGAACGGCCGGTGTGCAGGCGCTTGCCGGCGTCGCCCACCAGTTCGGTCAGGCGTTTTTCGATATTCAGGTGCACATCTTCCAGGTCCAGCAGCCATTCGAACTGGCCGGCGTCGATCTCTTGCGAGATTTGCGCCATGCCGCGTTCGATTTCGGCGCGGTCAGCCGCGCTGATGATGCCCTGGGCCGCCAGCATTTCGGCGTGGGCCAGCGAGCCCTGGATGTCGGCCTTGGCCAGGCGCTTGTCGAAGAAGACCGAAGCGGTGTAGCGCTTGACCAGATCCGAGACTGGTTCGTTGAAACGCGCCGACCAGGCTTCGCTTTTTTTGGAGAGTTGTGCTGTCATGGTGAATATCAGGTGTCCGGTTGGTTTGGGCACGATTATAGCCAAGTTGGCACAGGCGAGGTTTTTTAGGCCGGGAAGCGGCGGGCGGAGTGAGTAATTGCGCCTATTAGTGTGGTGTATACGTGCCTGGCGGGGCCGTTGCGGCTATTAGAACCCACGGCAAAGAGCCGGGGTCTGACCCGGCGGGTCAGACCCCAGGGGTACGCCGTGGGTTTTAAAGGATACCGCCGGCTTTTTGGCTCAGTATGGAAATATTGCTTTTTAAGCCATCATTTACTGCCAGTTCATCAGGCAGGGCGGAATCAGCAGCAGCAGCGCCATCACCGCATAAATGAGCTGCAGCGGCACCATCCACTTGGCCCAGGTCAGCCAGGGGATGCGCGCCAGTGCCAGCACGCCGACCGTGATGCCCGAGGTCGGGATCATCGGCGTGGTGAACTCGCCGAACTGGAACGCCAGGATCGCGGTCTGGCGCGTCACGCCCACCAGATCGGCCAGCGGTGCCATGATCGGCATGGTCAGCGCGGCCTGGCCGCTGCCCGAGTGGATGAAGAAGTTGATCACGGTCTGGATCGCGAACATCTTCTGCGCCGCGAAAATCGGGCTCGACGAGGCCACCAGCGGCATCAGCGAATGGAGCATGGTGTCGATGATGTGGGCGTCGCGCGCCAGGATCATGGTGCCGCGCGCCAGCGCGATCACCAGCGCGGTGGCCACCAGGTCGCGCGCACCCTGCATGAAGGCTGCCACCATTTCGTCCGAGTCGAGCCGGCCCACGGCCGCCACCACGATCGCCATCACCAGGAACAGCGCGGCGATCTCCTCGATGAACCAGTCGTACTTGACCACGCCCACCACCATGGAGCCGAGCGTGGCGGCGAAGATCCACAGCACCAGCTTGTGGGTGCCGGTCATGCCGGAAAATTCGCCCAGGCCTTCTGGCATCTCGCGGCGTTTCTCGATATCGAGCAGATAGGTCGGGCTTTTTTCCGGCGCGCGCTTGATGCGCGCCGCATACCACATCAAAAACAGCACCGTGACGGCGGTGGCGATCACCCACACGATCAGGCGGTAGCCCATGCCGGAAAACACCGGCACCCCGGCGATGCCCTGGGCGATGCCGACGTTGAAGGGATTGAGGAAGGCCGCGCCAAAGCCCACCTGCGAGCCGAGGAAGGGGATCGACACGCCGGTGACGGTGTCGTAGCCCAGCGCGAGCGCCAGCGGCACGAAGATCAGGATGAAGGGAATGGCTTCCTCATTCATGCCGAAGGTGGCGCCGCCCAGCGAGAACAGGGTGACGAACACCGGGATCAGCGCGGCGCGCACGAAGGGCGAATGGGTATGGGCGCGCGCGATCGATTTGATCATCGAGTCGATCGCCTCGGTTTTTTGCAGCACGGCGAAGGCGCCGCCGACGATCAGCACGAAGCCGATGATCAGCGCCGCCTCGACGAAGCCCTTGATCGGCGCCATCATCAGCGCCGCCAGTCCCTGCGGCTTGCTGGCGATGTAGTGGAAGGTGGCCGGATCGACCAGCTGCTTGCCGTTGACCAGATGGGTGTCGTATTTCCCGCCCGGTACCAGCCAGGTGGCCAGCGCGATCAGCGCCAGGATGGCAAACAGCAGGACGAAGGTGTTCGGCAGCTTGAGTTTTTTCATGGTCACTGGCTCAGGAGTTTACCGGCGCGGAAGGCGGTGGCGCCTGCCACCTTGCCCACGTTCATGCCGCGCAGCACATGGCAGTGCGCGCTGCGTGCGAAGAATACGCCGGGCACGCTGGCGCGCAGCGTGGTGGTGGCGCCGCTGATGGGATCGATCAGGTCGCCCAGCGCATCGCCGGCCGCCACGCGCTCGCCCAGCTTGCGGGTGTAGACCAGGATGCCGGCATGGGGCGCGATGATCGGTTCCACGCCTTCGAGCGGGGTGGCTTCGCACAGCGGCGCGGGCAGGCCGCCGGGCGCGGCCAGGGCGAGAAAATCAGCGCCGCCGGCCGCGCTGGCGCTCGGTCCGTCAATCAGGCCTTCGATGGTCAGGAAGGCCAGCAGGGCGGTGGCGTCGCGTTCGGCCAGTTCATAGCTCACTTCCTTTTCGCCGCGCAGTTCCACCGTGGTGGACAGGCAGGCCATCGGAATCGGATAGCGTCCGCCGAAATGCGCATCCAGATCCCACCACAGGCGGCTGCAGGCTTCGTCGAAGGGCTCTTCGCCCGCCTCCAGTGCCAGCAGCAGGGCCTGCGCGCCCATCAAGGCCGACAGCGGCGCGATCGCGCCGGCCAGCGGCGTGCCGGTATAGATATGCAGCACCGCCGCATTGTCGCAGTGCAGATCGAGCACGATGTCGGCGTCGATGGCCATCCCCAGCAGGATTTTTTTCAGTGCCTCGGCATCGGTGCCCGGCGTCCAGCCGGCGACGGCGGCGCGCGCGTGCTGGCGGATGGTGGCCGCATTGGCCTGGGCATCTGCGCCCAGCTGGCCATCGAGCGATTTCTTCAGTTCCTCGGCCACATGCTTGTAGGCGCGGTTGAAGTTGACGCCGGTGCTCAGGTCGAAGCGGCCGAAGGGCGCGCCGTGGATGGCCTGCGCCAGCCCGATCGGATTGGCCACCGGGACCAGGATGATTTCGCCGCGCAGGGCGCCGGCCGCTTCCAGTTGCAGCAGGCGCTTGCGCAGGAACTGGGCCACCAGCATGCCGGGGATTTCATCCGCGTGCAGCGATGCCTGTATATACACCTTCTTGCCCGCGCCGGGCGTGCCGAAGTGAAAACTGTTCAGCTGGTAGCCGGCATTGGCCTGTTCCAGGGAGATGGGGTGCTGTTTTGCTTGCATGGAAGGCTGCCTCATATGTTGGCAAAAACGGGGTAAAAACGGGGCGGATCGGCGGATTATGTAGCATTATTTTCACTAAGTAAATCGATGAAAAAATTCGAGCAGAAAAACGTTGAGTTTTCTTTTTGATATGCGTACAGTGGATTATCTTAGGTTTTTTTCATTGTTTGATATTTGGTAAAATCGCCAGGCTAGCCATGTTTCCAGCCCGCCCCACCGATACCACCTCGCCCGAAGTCGCGTTTGCCCAGTCGGCATTGGGACAGGCGCTGATGCGGGTGCTGCAGGATGGTTCGGCTTCCCACCAGGCGATCGCCAACCACGTGCTGCGCCATCAGGTGCGGGTGACGGCGCTGGGCATCGAGGAACTGGCTGAATTCTGCCAGGTCTCCACCGCCACCATCAGCCGTTTTGCGCGCGACATCGGCTACCGCAATTACGCCGCCATGCGCGGCGCCGTGGCGGAAACCCTACAAGCGGTGCTGCAACCGGTGGAAAAACTGCGCAGCACCATCGATGGACGCTGCGGCGTCGATTCGCCCGCGACCGAGAGCCTGGAGCATGCGGCGGCCAATATCGCCGCCACCGCCAAGGACCTGTCGCTGGCCGAACTGGCGCAGGTGGTGCACAAGCTGACCCGCGCGCGCACCGTGTACGTGATGGGATTCGGCCTGTCGGCGCATCTGGCGGGGCTGCTGGTGCAGCATCTGCAGCCGTTTTGCCCGCATGTGGTGGAAGTGGCGGGCATAGGCGGATCGGAAGTGGCGGCGGGCCATCTGGTGAGTATCGATGTGGAGGATGTGCTGCTGGCCATTTCCTTCCCGCGCTACACCAAGGATGTGATCCGGCTGGCCAGCTTCGCGCGCGACCGCGGCGCCTGCGTGGTGTCGCTGACCGATTCACCGGCCTCGCCGCTGGCCGACCTGGCCGACCATGTGCTGTACGCGCACAGCACCCATCCGGTGCTGCCGAGCAGCGCGAGCACGGCGCTGGCGGTGATCGAGGCGCTGACCGTGGCGCTGATGGTATCGAACCGCGCCAATGTGGACAAGGCGGCACGCCTTACCGAGGTGATCGCCACCTATCTGCATGGCGGCGCGCCGGCCGCACCGGCCGAGCGCGGGCGCGCAAGGACAAGAAACAGCAAGACCTGAAGCAAACGCTTCACGACAATAAGAATCAAGGGTAGTACCCATCATCTGGAGAGAGAATTCATGCATCAACAACAGCAGCAACATGGCGGGCGCGCGGCGCCGCGTATCTCGGTCCTGGCCTATTCGGTCCGGCTGGCAGTGGGAGTGGCCGTCGCCCTGGGCGCGCACAGCGCCATGGCGCAGCAGCAGGTCGAAGCGGTCACCGCGAGCGGACAAAAACTGCCGCGCGTGGAAATCACCGGCTCGGCCATCAAGCGCATCGAGGCTGAAACCGCCTTGCCGGTGCAGGTCATCACGCGCGAACAGATCGACAAGGCTGGCGTGACCACCGCCGCCGAACTGCTGGCGCGCGTGTCGTCCAATGTGGGCGGCCTGACCGACGGCATCAGCATCAATGTGGGCGGCGACCAGCGCGGCTTCAACAGCGCCAATCTGCGCGGCATCGGTACCTCGTCCACGCTGGTGCTGCTCAATGGCCGGCGCATGGCCAACTTCGCCTCGCCCGGCGACGATGCCGGCGTGGACCTGAACAATATCCCGGCCGCCGCGCTGCAGCGGGTGGAAGTGCTGCTCGACGGCGCCTCGGCCCTGTACGGCACCGACGCCATCGGCGGCGTGATCAACTTCATCACCCGCAAGGACTTCCATGGCGTGGAGCTCAATGCTTACGCCGGCAAGACCGACGAAGGCGGCGCCGGCAAGCGCACCGCCAGCATCAGCGCCGGCGTGGGCGATGTGGGCAAGGACGGCTATAACGTCTTCGCCGTGCTCGATACCCAGCATACCGATGCGCTGAGCACTTCCCAGCGCAAGTTCATTCCCAACCTGAAGGTGACGGAACGCCTGCCGCACCTGCTGTCGGGCCGTACCAATCCGGCCAATATCTACCTGAGCTCGGCCCAGCGCGAGCACCTGCAGGAGAACGGCTTTACCATTGGCGGCAAACCGATCACCAACCGCACCATCAATCTGTCTGCTCCCAACTGCGCGCCGCCGGCCAATCTGTATCTGCCCAACGGTATCGGCGGCGTGGACGCCTGCACTTACGACTACATGCGCGATACCGAACTGTATCCCGAGTCGGACAAGGTCAATCTGCTCAGCCGCGGTGTGTTCCAGATCAATTCGAACCACCAGGCCTATGCTGAAGTGGCGTTGAGCCGTTCGCGTACCAAGTATGTGGGTTCCTCCACGCGCGTGAACGGCACGCTGGATTATCGCAAGGTGCCGCAACTGGCCGATGCCGGCTTCGATACCCTGGACGATGAGAACGATCTGACCGTGCGCATGCGCGTCACCGAGGCAGGGCGGCGCACCAGTGAGCTGACCAGCGAAAGCCAGCGCATTGTGCTTGGCCTGACCGGCGTCGTCGGCGGCTGGGACTACGATATGGGCTTCAATCACAGCGTCAACACCATCAAGGACAAGGATACCCACGGCTACGTCCTGTACGACAAGCTGGTCGAAGGTATTGCCGATGGCCGCATCAATCCTTTCGGCCCATCCAGCGCGGCGGGCAAGGCGCTGCTCGACAGCATCCAGGTCAATGACGAAGTGCGCCGCGCGCGCGGCACCATGGATTCGATCGACTTCAAGGCCTCGCGCCCTCTGATGGCGCTGGGCGGCGGCGACATGGCCCTGGCCATCGGCGGTGAACTGCGGCGCGAGCGCACGACCTTTACGCCATCGGCCCTGCTCCTGAGCGACAACATCAATGAAGACCCGGCGCCTGAAGGCGGCAAGTCCACCAGCGACAAGCGCAATGTGTCTGCCATCTACACCGAACTGTTGCTGCCGTTCACGCGCCAGTGGGAAGCCCAGATCTCGGCCCGCTACGACCGCTATCAGGTGGTCGGCGGCGCGGCCAGCCCGAAAGTGGGCATCAGCTATCTGCCCAACAAGCAGGTGCTGCTGCGCGCGTCGGCCGGACGCGGCTTCCGCGCGCCGTCCATGACGGATCTGTTCCGTCCCATGGTCGTCAGCTCGACCGCCACCCTGCCGGACCCGCAACTGTGCGCGATCGAGGGCAACACCCTCGCCGACTGTGCCGACAACTGGACGACCCGGCGCTACAGCAACGACAAGCTCAAGCCGGAACATAGCCGCCAGTTCTCCTTCGGCGCGGTGCTGGAACCGACCCGCCACCTGAGCCTGACGGCCGACTACTGGAACATCAAGCGCACCGATCTGATCAGCGAAATCGGCGACGACATCATTCTGGGCAATCTGGCCAAGTACGGCGACCTGGTGCACCGCGATGAGGACGGCGTGATTGACTACATCGAACTGCACAAGGAAAACCGCGGCGCCCAGAAGGCCTCGGGCATCGACCTGGTGGCCGACGTCCACGGCATCGACACCCCGGTCGGCCGCCTGGGCCTGCACCTGAACGGTACCTATGTGCTGCAGTCGAAGATCCAGACCGCGCCGGGCGATGCCTATATCAGCAATCTGAACCGCTTCGTCACGGAAGGCGTGGTACAGCGCTGGCGCCATAACCTGTCGCTGGACTGGGACCTGGGCCAGTTCTCGGCCAGCCTGCAGAACTCCTATTCGAGCGGCTATGAGGACCAGAACTCTGCCATCAATACGGACGACGGCAGCGTGGTCGCGGCCAATCGCGTCAAGGCCTATTCGACCTGGGACCTGTCCGGTGCCTACGCCGTCAGCAAGCAGTTCAAGCTGCGCGCCGGCATCCAGAACATGTTCAACGCCGCTCCGCCGTATTCGAACCAGGCCTACTTTTTCCTGTCCGGCTACGACCCAAGTTACACTGACCCCCGTGGCCGCCGTTTTTATGTAAGTGCCAACTATGCATTCAAATAAAGCAATCTGGTTATAAGTACAATGTAAGCACAAGGTTTTACGGTTTTTTGTGGCGCGCGAGTGCACGCGCGCCACTTTTCTATTGGAGGACATCATGAAAGTTTTTGGAACTACGTTGCGGGCGCTGGGCGCCGCGAGCCTGCTGCTGATAGGCGCGCTGGCCCACCTGGCCCACGCCGCCGTTCCCGCCATCAAACCGGTATCGGTCGCGAAAGCCATCACCACCGCCAAATCGGCCCTGCCCGCACCGCAGGGAACCCTGGTGATCATCGGTGGCGGCCTGCGTGCGGATAACGCGGAAGTGTGGCAGCGGATTGTGGAACTGTCGGGCGGCAAGGGCGCGCGCATCGCCGTCTTCGGCTCGGCCTCGATGAGCCCGGAAAAATCCGGCAAGAGCATCATCGCAAAACTGAATCAGTACGGCGCGGACGCCTTCTTCGTCCCGCTGGGCGTCAAACTGGCCGGCAGCGACTACCGCAAGGCCGCCGAAGATCCGGTGCTGGTATCGCAGATCCTGTCGGCCACCGGCGTCTACTTCGCCGGCGGCGACCAGGCCCGCATTACCCAGGCGCTGGTGCGCGCCGATGGCTCGCGTACCGCCGCGCTGGACGCGGTGTGGTCGGTGTACCGCAATGGCGGCGTGATCGCCGGCTCCAGCGCCGGCGCGGCCATCATGAGCACCACCATGTTCTACGACGCCAAGCCGGTGCTCGACATGCTCAAGATGGGCGTGACCGACGGGCGCGAGATCGCGCCCGGCCTGGGTTTCATCGGCAACGACATCTTCGTGGACCAGCATTTGCTGGTGCGCGGCCGCTTCGCGCGCATGATTCCGGTGATGCTTAAAAAAGGCTATCAGCTGGGACTGGGCATTGATGAAAACAGCGCCATGGTGGTCGACGCCAAGCGCGATGTGGAAGTCATCGGCTACAGCGGCGCGCTGCTGATCGATTTGTCCGGCGCGATTACCGACCGTGGCATCAAGGGCTTCAATGTCAGCAATGCCGCCATCAGCTATCTGGACCGGGGCGACAAGTTCAATCTGGTGACCCGCGTGTTTACGCCGTCGCCGGACAAGGCCGACAACAAGCTCGATCCGAACCAGCCCGATATGCGCGAGCCGGTGTTTACCAACGACATTTTGGGCAATAACGCGGTGCTGGACTTGATGGGCAATCTGATCGACAACGCCCAGCAGGAAGCCATCGGCATCGCCTTCGGCAATCCGCGCGATCCGTATCCGGACCTGGGTTTTGAGTTCCGCTTCAGTAAAACCGTCAACAGCGTCGGCTACAGCTCCACCGAAGCCGAAGCCTACTCGGTGCTCAAGCTGCGCCTGGACATCCGTCCTATCCAGCTGCAGCAGCCGCTGTACCGCTACAAATAAGACATGGTGGCGGGCCGCTGCCCGGTGCCGCAAGTGTCCGCAAGATGGGATGCCCTCCGTACCTCGGAGCGCATCCCATTTTTTTTGGATCGCGATTCATGGTGCGCCAGCGTACAGAGTGTGGGCGGGCTGGGGCGTACTCTGGCTACGTGACAAGGCGACTAAGCGCCTCCCCATCCATCGAAAGGACATACCATGAACAAGATTATCGCTACCCTGATCGCCGGCCTGTTTGCTACCGCAGCCTTCGCAGCCGAACCAGTGGCCCAGACCCCTGCGGTCGTCAAGGCCGAAGCCAAAGGCGACAAGGCTGTGGCCAAGGCCGTGGAAAAGGAAGTCAAGGTCGATGCCAAGGCTGATGAAAAAGCCGACAAGGCCGTCGCCAAGGCCGAGAAAAAACACGCCGAGGCGCATGCCAAGGCTGACAAAACCAAAGCCAAGGCACACGACAAAGTCGTCAAGGCCGACCCTGAGGACAAGATGAAGGAAGAGGCCAAGGCCGACAAGACCGTCGCCAAGGCCAATGAAAAAGCCGAGAAAACCATGGTGAAGGCTGACGCCAAAGCCATCAAGGATCAGGTCGACGCCAGCGCCGACAAGGTGATCGCTTCGAACAAGACCGACGCCGCCAAGGCCAAGGCAGCTGCTGATGTGAAAGCTGCCGCGGCCAAGTAAGACGCGCAGTTGTTAAAACCCACGGCGTAACCCTGGGGTC
>JABTBR010000034.1 GCA_013284265.1 Oxalobacteraceae bacterium
GCTCTTTGCCATGGGTTTTAAATCGGCCGCCGGCTCTTTGCCGAAGTTTTAAAAGGCGAGCGGCTGCTGAAGATTGAGGAGCGCCTATTTGCTCGCGATAGCCTTGATCAGCACAAAAGCTTCGTGATGAATCGCCGGTTCGGCTTCCTTGAAGGCCTTGTCGGCCTTCTTGTAGGCTGGCTTGGCCAGTTCAATTTTTTCGGCGGCACTCGGTTTGATTTCGACCACTCCAAGCGAGGCAGCGCTGTTATACGTCTGCTGCAGCACGCGCTGGCCATAGCTGGACTGGTAGAAACGCGTCATCTCGGTGGCCGTCTCCAAGGTCAGCAGGCGTGCCACCGGTTCGGCCATGCGCTGGTAAATCGATTCGGCGCTGGTTTTATCCAGCTTGGCCATGATCGCGTCGCGCTGTTTGGGGTCGGAATAGCGGCTCATGCCGGCGGTCATGCGCAGCATTTTTTCGGCCTGCATGGAGGCCAGCAGGTCGTGCGCGGCCTTGACCTGGGCGGCGTCCGGGGTGGCCGGAGCGGCCGCAGTGGCCAGATTTGCCAATGCCATCAGGGTGGCGACGGCCAGCAATTTCATCGATTTCATGGTTTTCCTTGGAAAGCGCGGCAGCGCCGTTTAAAACTGCATCATAGGGCCAAGCGGCAGGAAGCGGCCACACCACTGACACGGCAGCAATGAGCCGGCCAGCCAATCGGCCCGCTATTCGGTCCGCCGATCGGCCCGCTATCTGGCCAGCTATTTGGTCCGCGATTCGGTCCGCTACTCGGCCAGCGCATAGCCGTCGCGGCCGTTGCGCTTGGCTGCATACAGCGCGGTGTCGGCGCGGGCCACCAGTTCGGCGGCGCTTTCATGTTCATGCTCGAACAGGGCCACGCCGATGCTGGTGCTCACGCGCATCGGCCTTCCCTCCACGGTAAATTCCTCGCGCACGGCCTCGACGATCTTGTTGGCCAGCTGCGCCGCTTCCTCGCGGTTGTGCACCTGCTCGAAGATGATGACGAACTCGTCGCCGGCCAGCCGCGCCACGGTATCGGTGATCCTGACATTGCCCACCAGCCGGCTGGCGAACTCTCTGAGCACGCAGTCGCCGGCGCCGTGGCCGAGGGAATCGTTGATGGCCTTGAAGTTGTCGATGTCCAGATAGGCCAGCGCCATCGGCAGGCGGTTGCGGCCCGCGCGGCCGATCGCCAGTTGCAGGATTTCTTCGAACATCAGGCGGTTGGCGATGCCGGTCAGGGTGTCGACCCGCGCCAGCTGGATCAGTTTTTCCTCGATCTCCTTCATGCGCGTGGTGTCGTGGGTGAGCGAATACACGCCCGCCACCACGCCATCGCGCCCCACGTCGGGCACGAAGGTGGTTTCGAGCGTGTGCAGGCCGCCGCGGAAATGTGCCTGCAGTTCGTAGGTGGCGATGCGGCCGCGGAAGGCGGTGCTCAGGTGCGGCTCGGCCTCCTCGAACTGGCGCTGGCCCACCCCTTCGGAGAGGTGCTTGCCAAGCAGCTGTTCCGGATCGATTTCCAGCCAGTGGCGCGAGGTGGCGTTGACGAACTGGAAGCGCAGGTCCTGGTCCAGATAGGCGATCAGCACTGGCAGGTTGTCGGCGATCAGGCGGATGCGCTGTTCGCTGGCGGCGATCTGCTGTTCGTAGCGCAGCCGTTCCGTCACATCATGCAGGAAGGCGGTGGCGTAGTACTCCTCGCCGTGTTTGAGCGCGCCGATGGATAGCTCGATCGGAATCTCGTGGCCGTCGCGGTGCAGGGCGGTCAGGCGCACGCGGGTATTGACCACCGGGCCGACGCCGCTGCTGGCGAAGCGGGCGATGCCGGCATGGTGTGCCTCGCGCAAGGCGGGCGGGATGATCAGTTCGGCCACGTCGCGGCCCACCGCCTGCTCGCGGGTCCAGCCGAAGGTGCGCTCGGCCTGGGTGTTCCATTCCGTGATGATGCCGTGATGGTCGCTGCTGACGATGGCATCGGGCGCGCGCTCGAGGATGGTACGGATCAGCGACTCGCTGTCGCGGGTCTGCTCCTGCGCGCTTTCGCGCTCGGACATCAGCACATGGAAGGCGGTGCTGAGTTCGCCGATTTCGTCGCGCCGGCGCCGCTGCAGCACGCCGATCGCGGATTTGCCGTTGCGGATATCGGCGATGTTGCGGCGCAGCCGGCCCAGCGGCTTGAGCATGACCATGATGGCGGCCCAGGCCACCGCGCCGGCGATGGCGGCAAACACGGTGGCGGCGATGATGGCGCGGTGGCGCATCTCGATCATCGGCGCGAACGCTTCGTTGGTGGGGAAGCGCACGCCCAGCACCCAGTTGATGGATTTCAGGCGTTTGTAGGCATAGATGCCGGCGTTGCCGTCCTTGTTGGTGGCCTCGGTCCAGCCTTCGAAGCCTTCCAGCGCCATTTCGGTGGCCTGGTTGTAGCCGGGGCGGGCGTTGATATGTTCGAGCAGGCGTTTCTTGTTGGGGTGGTGCACCAGGATGCCCTCGGCCGTCATGATGAACATGAAGCCGGTCTTGCCTGGCTTCTGGGCGCTGATCTGGTCGAAAAAGGGCGAGTTGTCCAGGTCGATCGAACCGGCGATCACCAGCGCTACCTCGCCGTCCCGGTCGAACACGGGCTGGGTGATCAGCACCACCGGCATGCCGGACAACTGGCTGCGGAAGGGGGCGGAAATGACGCCGGCCTTGAGGGTCATGGTGTCGTCGAAGTAGACCTTGCCGGCCGCGCTCAGCGTCGCTTCGGCATTGCTGTCGCGCGCGCTGTGCTGCAGGCGGCCCTGGCGGTCGAAGGTCACCAGATTGTAGAAGCTGTTGCGGACCGTGGGGTGCTCGTCGAAAAAATCCTGCATGCGGCGCGGGTCGCGGCGCGCCTCCTCGGGCACGCTCTCGGCCAGTTCGGCCAGCAGCAGGCGCTTGGCGCCCAGCTGATCGTCCAGATGGGCGGCGGCGGCCGTCAGCAGCGCGTATTGCTGGTCGCCGATGATGAACTTCATGTCGCGCTCGGCCAGCACCATGGCGACCCAGGTGACGATGATGGTCGCGGCGAGTACGAGCAGGATGACCACTCCGGTCATGCGGAATTTCAGGCTGCGTTGCAAAAAGAGGGGAACGGCCATCGCGCGGGGATCGTTAAGGTACAGCGTGGAGTATTGCATACACCAGACGGCCTGACCATGAAATGTGTTGCCCACGGTACAATTCGTACTCCTGCGCCGCAACGGGCCGGCGCGCAGCGGGCAAGGAAGGGAAGGGCGGGATGTTAAAAGCGGTACTGTGGGATAACGACGGCGTGCTGGTGGACACCGAGCAGCTGTTTTATGAGGCCAACCGGGACCTGTTCCGGCCGCATCAGATCGAGTTGAGCGAACGCCAGTTCTTCGACTGGTACCTGGCCGACAATTGCGGGGCCTGGCATCTGCTGGCCGAGCGCGGCTTTACGCTGGAGCAGATGAACGCGATGCGCGATGGCCGCAACGCCCGGTATGCGCTGCGGCTGGCCCGGGAGACCATTCCGGCCATCGCCGGCGTGAGCGCGCTGCTGGAGCGCCTGGCGCCGCGCCTGCGCATGGGCGTGGTCACCAGCTCGACCACCGAGCACTTCGACATCATCCACGCGCGCCTGGATCTGCGGCGCCACTTTGAATTCATCCTGACGGCCGAGACCTACGTCCACAGCAAGCCGTCGCCGGAACCTTATCTGCTGGGGCTGGAGCGGCTGGGCCTGGACGCGGCCGACTGCGTGGTGGTGGAGGATTCGCCGCGCGGCCTGCAGGCGGCGCGATCGGCCGGCCTGCGCTGCATCGTGCTGCGCCATGCGCTGACCCGCCACCATGACTTTCCCGGCGCGCTGCGGGTGGTCGACGATATGGCGCAGCTGCGACAGGCGCTCGAACAATTGATGGCCTGACGGCGCGCAAGCGCCGCCTTAGCGCGGCGTTGGCGCCGAAGCGGGCGCCAAGTGTTGGTTCAATGCGGCATCCTGCCTGTGTGCCGGGAATGAAATATTGCCGATTACTCCACATGCATGTACACTCGTTCGCACTTGCGTGTAGCAGTCCAGTGGTGGCGTCGCTGCCGGTCCGCGCGCGCCTTGGTCTTCGCCCTAACCCTGCCGGATGGCTGCAGCTTGCGCGGCCCGCTGGCGCATATAATAATGACGCCCAACCGTGTATTCACAAACGCAAATCGATCCGCTGGTCAGTTTTCGTAGCGCTCAGGGCGAGGCGGTGCGCGGTACCATCGTCAATCTCCAGCGCAAGTCGCTGGTCATGGAAGTCTACAATCCCTATTCGATCGTCCAGGTCAGCGAGATGCTGTACGAGTTGACGATACGGCTGGGTAGCCGCAGCGCCTATGTGGGCTCGGCGGTGGTGATCAGCATGGTCAATACCGGCCTGACGGCGCTGGTGTCGTGCACCCTGATCGACGAGTGGCGCGAACTGAGCGACCTGAAGGAAGTGGCGCTGCTGCCTGGCGCCGTGGGACGCGAGTCGGCCAGCTTCGTGCGCGACTGGGCCGAACGCTTCCGCATCGGCCGCGACTACCAGATCGTCATCAATGAAATGCGCGCCTTCCTGTCGGAGGTGTCGCGCTGGGTCGAGCAGGTTGACCTGGCCGACTCGCTGCCGCGCCAGGATGCCCAGCTGCGTCCCGACCTGTTCTACGAACTGGCTACGCCGCTGATGGCGCAAACCCATGAATACCTGGTGCGCCTGGAGCATGAAGCATCCCGCATCGATCCCGAACTGGCGCCGGTGCACCGCTCCTTCGCCCAGGCCGCGCTGCATCCCTTGATCCTGCGCGCGCCCTTCGTGTTCCGCACCTTTACCAAGCCGCTCGGCTATGCCGGCGACTACCAGATGGTCAACCAGTTGCTGGACGATCCGCGCCAGGGGCCGAGCACCTACTTCCAGATCGTCAATGCGGCCTTCCTGCAAACGCCGGTGGCCGCCGCCCACCGCAACCGCATCGATATCCTGGTCGGTTTCCTCAAACGCCAGGCCGATGCGGCGCGCCGCGCCGGCCGGCCTTACCGCATCCTCAACATCGGCTGCGGGCCGGCGGCCGAAGTACAGCGCTTCCTGCGCGAGTATCCGGAACCGCATTGGCTGTCCTTCGAGCTGCTCGACTTCAGCGAGGAGACGCTGGGCTGGACCAGCGCCCGTCTGGCCGCGCTGGTGGCCGAGCGCGGCATCGAGGTGGCGGTGGCCTTCGTGCAGGATTCGGTGCATCAGTTGCTGAAACGGCGCGGCAAGCCCGACGCCGATGCGCGCGAATTCGACGCGGTCTACTGCGCCGGCCTGTTCGACTACCTGTCCGACAAGGTCTGCGCGCGCCTGATGAGCCATTTCGCCAGCCGCACCCGTTCCGGCGGCACGCTGCTGGTGACCAATGTGCACTCGAATAATCCGGGCAGGCATGGCATGGAACATCTGCTCGAGTGGCACCTGATCTATCGAAACGAGGCCGGCCTCGCAGGCCTGCTGCCGGAACAGTCGCGCGATCGCAGGATCTATGTGGATGCGACCGGCGTGAACCTGTTCGCCGAAGTGAGTATCGCGTGACGGGGCGCCCACCCAGTCTGATCGAACAGGGGCTGCACGACAGCTACGACAGTGTCTTGCGCCAGTTCCGGCTTGAATTTAGCCGCGGCGGCGCCTACACCGGCATCGCCCTGATCATGCTTGGCCTGGCGCTGGACCGGGCCCTGTATCCCACGCTGGCGCTGGAGTTCGCGCTGGCGCGCCTGCTGGTGTGCGTGCTGATCTTCGGCCTCATTGTGCTGATGCGCTGCGACGCCGGCAAGCGCCATATCCAGTGGCTCACCTTCACCTGGCTGCTGCTGCCGCAGCTGATGATCGCCTGGATGATCAGCGTGACCGACGGGGCGACTTCGATCTATTACGTGGGCCTGACGCTGGCGATTTATTCGTCCGGGATCGTGCTGGCCTTCGGACTATGGCAGAACATCGTGTTCGGCAGTATCACCTATCTGCTGTACGCGGCCGCCTGCGCGGTGCATCCCGCCGGGATCGAACTGCGCGGCGTGTTCGTCGTCAATTCCCTGTTCCTGCTGATGTCGGCGGCGGTCGGCGCGGTCTTCACCTTCTATAACGAACGGGCGCGCTACATGCTGTACCGCCTGAAGACCGAGGTGGCGCAAAAGAACCGCCAGCTCGAAATCACCAATAAGGACCTGTCCGACATCAAGGGCCAGATGCTGCAGCAGGAGAAAATGGCGGCGCTGGGCACCCTGTCGGCAGGCCTGCTGCATGAGGTGAACAATCCGGTCAACTTCTGCCTGATGGCGATCGACATCGCCGCCGAGGAACCGGTGGCGCGCGCCAGCCCGCTGCTCAGCGAGTGCCTGGCCGACGCCAGGCAGGGCATGCTGCGGGTCCAGCACATCGTATCGGATTTGAAGACCTTCGCCTACCGCAAGGACGGCAGCGATTTCCTGTCGGCCCAGTTCCTGTTCGAGCATGCCCTCGGTTCGGCAATCCGCCTGGTGGGCCACGAAATGAAGGGCGTCGACGTCAAGCGCGAACTGCCTTTCGACACCATGGTGCGCGGCGACGAGGCGGCCATCATCGGTGTGCTGATCAATTTATTCAGCAATGCCATCGCGGCGATGCGCAAGGCAGGACGCTCGCCGCCGGCGCTGGTGGTGGCGGCCAAATGGCAGCAGGACCGCCTGCATGTGGCGGTGCGCGACAACGGTCCCGGCATCGCGCCCGAGCATCTGGCGCGGGTGTTCGAACCTTTCTTTACCACGCGCGCAGTGGGGCAGGGCCTGGGTCTGGGCCTGAGTATCAGCTATAGCGTGATCGAGCGCCACGGCGGCCTGCTGACGGCCGACAGCGTGGTGGGCGAATGGACCACGATGATGTTCGACCTGCCGCGTGCGGCAACGGAGCTCATATGAGCAGCACTACCTCGCAACAGAACCAAGGAAACGATATGAGCGATCCCCTGAGACAGGCGCCGGCCATTTTATATGTTGACGACGAAGCGAACGCCCTGAAATACTTCCAGCGCGCGATCAGCCCGCTGGCACCCGTGATCACCGCCGAGTCGGTGGAGGAGGGCAAGCGCCTGCTCGACCTGCATGCCGACAGCTTGATGGTGCTGGTATCCGACCAGCGCATGCCTGGCGCGAACGGCAATGAGCTGCTGTACTACGCCTGGGACCGCTACCCGCAGATGGTGCGCATCCTGACCACCGCGTATTCGGAGCTGGAACACACGATCGACGCGGTCAATCAGGGCAAGATCCATCGCTATCTGCAAAAGCCGTGGGATATCTCGGCGCTGCGCATGGAACTGCGCCAGGCGCTGGAACTGGCCCGGCTGCGCCAGGATCACGGTCTGCTGCTACGGGAAAAACTGCTGATCCGCCAGCAGCAGGCGGTGGCCAACCGGATCGCCATGCTGTATTCCCTGTGCGCGGGGCTGGTGATGGAGGCGCCGATGGTGGCCGTGGAAGCGAGCCTGGCGGCGGCCGTCAGTGCCGGCCTGAACCCGCCCGAGCCGGACTGGCTGTTGATGAACTATTCCGAACTGGTCAGCGCCGAAGCCTTCCGCAGTGCTGGCCTGGCCACGCAGATGCGCAGCCATCTGGCGCGCCTGGAGCAGCGCTGCCCGGGCAGTGAGTGCGAGCAGGTGCTGCTGTTGCTGGCCGAGCAGTTCGGCAATGCTTTCCGTGCCACGGGACCGGACAGCGGCGTGTTCCTGAATCTGCAAGTGTTGACCGAGTTCCTGGAAGCGCCGGTGGAGCGCCCGGTCTCGTCAGGGCATGCGTTCTGGATGGCCTGTTTGCTGTGGTTGAGCAAACGCGGCAAGTCGCTCGACATGACGGGGGTGGCCGATGGCGTGGAATGTACGCTGGTGGCGGCCGATACCGAGCACAGTATGGAACAGTTGGCGGCCTGGATAGAACAGTTCTGAGAGGGCGCCGCGCACGCCGGTGGCGTTGGCTGGCTTCGGCGTGCCGCAATGCTGTTAGCACCCACGGCAAAGAGCCGGGGTCTGACCCGGCGGGTCAGACCCCAGATGTGAGCCGTGGGTTTTGGCGGGAGCCGCCGGCCCCTTAGCCTGGCCCTCCGGCAATTTATTTCAGACGCCGCAGTAAGTCGTCTTGACGGTGGTAAAGAACTCGGCCGCGTAAGTGCCCTGTTCGCGCGAACCGTAACTCGATCCCTTGGTCCCGCCGAAGGGCACATGGTAATCCACCCCGGCGGTCGGCACATTGAGCATCACCATGCCGGCCTGGGCGTGGCGCTTGAAGTGGGTCCCGTGCTTGAGCGAGCTGGTGACGATGCCGCTCGACAGGCCGAACTCGGTGTCGTTGGCCAGCGCCAGCGCGTGCTCGTAGCTGTCGGCCGGAATCACGCTGGCCACCGGGCCGAAGATTTCCTCGCGGCTGATGCGCATGTCGTTGCTGCAATCGGTAAACAGTGCCGGACGCAGGAAGAAGCCGGGCGTGGCGCAGCTGACGCGCTCGCCGCCGAAGGCGAGGGTAGCGCCCTCGTCCTGGCCGATGCGGATGTATTCCATATCCTGTTCCAGCTGGCTGGCATCGACCACCGGGCCGATGTCGACGCCGTCGGCCAGCGCATCGCCGATGGTCAGGCTGGCCAGCTTTTCTTTGACGGCCGCCACGAAGGCCGGATAAATGCCTTTTTCCACGATCAGGCGGCTTGACGCGGTGCAGCGCTGGCCGGTGGAGAAGAAGGATCCCTGCACCGCGCAATTGACGGCGGTGGCCAGGTCGGCATCGTTCAATACCACCAGCGGATTCTTGCCGCCCATTTCAATCTGCACCTTGGCCATGCGCCCGATCGCGGCCTGCGCAACCTTGGCGCCGGTGGCGACCGAGCCGGTGAAGCTGATCGCGTTGACGCGGCGGTCGTTCAGCATGGCCTGGCCGACCACGCTGCCGCGGCCCATGACTAGGTTGAATACGCCCGGCGGCAGGCCGGCGCGGCTGATGATCTCGGCCAGCGCCCAGGCACTGCCTGGCACCAGTTCGGCCGGCTTGATCAGCACGCAGTTGCCATAGGCCAGGGCCGGGGCGATCTTCCAGGCCGGGATGGCGATCGGGAAATTCCACGGGGCAATGATACCGACCACGCCGACCGGTTCGCGCGTCACTTCCACGTCGAGGTTGGGGCGCACCGAGGGTAGCTTGTCGCCGCGCAGGCGCAGGCATTCCTGGGCAAAGAACTTGAAGATGGCGCCGGCGCGGGCCACTTCGCCGATGCCTTCGGGCTTGGTCTTGCCTTCCTCGCGCGACAGCAGGATGCCCAGTTCTTCCTTGCGGGCCAGGATTTCGCTGCCGATGCGGTCCAGCGCGTCGGCGCGCAGTTGCACATTCGACAGTGCCCAGCCGGGCGCGGCGGCAGCGGCGGCGGCGATCGCCAGCTCGGTCTGCTGCGCGTCCGCCTGGGCGTAATGGCCGATGATATCGTCCGTATTCGAGGGATTGATGTTGGTAGCCGCTGTCGCGCCATCGACCCAGGCGCCATTGATGAAGTTTTGTTTCATGGTTGTCCGCAAGAGGTTAAGTGTGGGGTGTCGGCATTATCCCCGTGGTCGCGGCTTCCATGTTGCAGAATATGCAGGGCCAGCCGCTTTCGATACAGGCTTGCGTACAAGGCCGAAACGGCCAAATAAAAAAAGGCGCCCCGCTTGCGCAGGGGCGCCTCGCTTCGGTGCGCTGATTTACTGAACGGTCAGGATCACCTTGACGCTGTCGTCCACGGCCGATTTCTCGATATAGCCGATGGCGCTGACGTCGGCTGCCACGGCTTTCTTCACCTCGGCGCTGCTGCCGTACTCCTTGGGCGCGCTGGCCTTACCGGTAAACACCAGCTTGGACCAGATGGCCTTGACCTGCACCGAATCCTTGTCCAGCACCTTCTTGTAGAACTCGTTGCGCAGCGGGCCGTCGGTATGTTCGATCGGGGTAAACAGCGAGGATTTGCCAAGGAAGAACTGGCCGGCCTGTTCGCTGAACATGCGCGTGGCCGGATTCTTGGGGTTGACGATGACCGCGATCTCGGCCGCGAGCACCGGTGCCGCACCCATGCAGATTCCTGCTGCCAGCAGCAGCTTGCCGATTTTCGTATTCATATGGTTTCTCCTTAGAAGACGAAGTCGATGGCGGCGGCGTACACATTGACCGGGCCGGTGAATCCGGGCTTGGCATTGACAAAGGCGCCCGGCCCATCCTTCGGCTTGACATGGTCAAACTGAACCTTGAGGGCGGCGGACTTGTAGAAGTCCCAGCGCATGCCGATGGCGTCGCTCGTTTGCAGGCCGGTCTTGATTGCGCCATTGGCGGCGGCGGCCAGGGGTGCCAGCGGGCCGGAGCTGGGCAGGCCGGCAAAGTTGCGGATGCTATCCTGTTGCACCGAGCTATGCACATAGTAGGGCGTGACCTTGCCGATGCGGTAGCCGAACATGGTGTACCAGGAACTGGTGTCCGGCGTCATGCGGGTATCGGTCTTGCGTTTGGCGTATTCGGCCTGGACCAGGAAGTTCTTGTAATCCATCGTGCCGCCTACCGAAGTGAACGAGCCTTTGACTTCGGTGATCGGCATCTGCGCCGCCACCGAGGCCAGCCCGACCGCCCTGAGGGTGGTCAGCAAACCGTTCAGCGAGGTGTAGCCGACATAGGTGAACTTGGTCTGGGCACGGCCAAAGCGCAGCGTGAAGGGGCCGTTTTCCGCCACCACGTTGAGGGCCAGCACGTCCTTGAAGTCGACATGGAAGTTGCCGGGGGCCTCGGTACTGGATTTGCCGGCGGCCAGCTGGGCCGTCAGCGTGGTGTCGCCATAACTGTGCTGGAAACTGATATCGACGCCATCGACGGCATCGACCGAGACCTGGCGATAGACTTCCTGCGGCGGACGCAGCATCAGGTTGGCATAGCCGACGTTGCGGAAGTCGGAAATCATGTACACCGGTAAGCCCATGCGGCCGACCCGCAAATTGAAGTCGTCATTGATCTTGTACTTGGCGAAGGCCCAGGCCAGCTCGGCACCGAACTTGTCGGTGGCCACTTTACGTGCCAGCCCCTGGGCGGTGAAGGAGAACTGGTCGTTCAGTTTATAGGTCCCCTGGATGCCGAAGTTGGAATCGACGCCGGGACGGGGCTTCTTCTTGACGCCGGATGCCTGCAGAAAGCGGGCGTATTCGGCATCGTCCGTGTCGCTCATCGTCAGCGCCGCGGTGCCGAAGCCGCTGATCGTGATCGGACTGTCCTGGGCTTGTGCGGCGCCGGCAAGCGCCGCCAGGATAGCCAAGGTCAGATAGCGCAGTGTGGGTTGTTTCATCGTGCTCCCTCCAGGGTTTATGGGCGGCGCATTTGTGTCTTTTATTGCTTGCGTCTGCGAGAAGTGTGGACTTCTGCGGCGTTTCTGTCCTTTTCTTTCCACTAGAGTGTGACATTTCGTTGTGGGCGGGCAACGTCCCGCCAAACCAAACCGATTCTATTCGACCGATAGTTGCAAGACTGGGTCTGGATCGGCATGCGGGCGGCGGCGCCGTGGTGGTGGGCGTGGCTGCCGTGTTGCCAATTGTGTCGACACAATAGTATGCTGCGGCACACTTTATTTAACGGGAATCAACATGTTGCATACCTTTCTTTCCCGCGCCGCGCTGACTGGCGGCTTGCTGCTGTCCGCGCTGGCCCATGCCGGCGGCTGCCCGGCCCATTATGTCGATGGCCGTCTGCCCGAAATCCGCAACCAGAAGATGCTGAGCGCGACCCAGGAACTGTGCTACGGCGTATTTGGCGTCATGCATTCGGGGCTGACGCGCACGCCGCTGTGGTCAGCCGAGCACCTGACCGCCGACAACGTCACGGCGGCCAGCGACTTGTCGCGCGAGAATTCCTTCCATGCCGAGCAGCAATTGCCGGCCGGCCAGCGCGCCGAATTGTCCGACTACGCGCGCAGCGGCTTCGATCGCGGCCATATGGCGCCCAATGGCGACATGCCGGACCGGAGCAGCCAGCATGAGAGTTTCACTCTAGCAAACATGGTGCCGCAAAATGGCGAGAACAACCGCCATATCTGGGCCGGCATCGAGGGAGCGGTGCGCAAGCTGACCAAGAAGGAGGGCGATCTGTATGTGATTACCGGGCCGGCCTTTATCGGCGGCGATGTGCAGAAAATCGGCAATGTGCTGGTGCCCAGCCATCTGTACAAGCTGGTGTACAGCCCGCGACAGCGCGCAGGTGCCGCTTACTTCATCGAAAACAAGGCAACGTCGGACTATGAAATGCTGACCGTTGCGCAACTGGAAAGCAGGATAGGCATCGATCTGTTACCGTCCCTATCAGCACAGCAAAAAACCACCCTGTTGCGCTTGCCGGCGATCCGGCAGCGCAAGCGTTGAACGGAGTTAGCACATGAAAAAGTTTATTCCCTATGCAAACGAGGCCGATGTGCTCAACATCGGCGGCCTGAGTATTGAAAACCGGCTCGATCGGATTACCCTGAACGGTGATGTGGATCTGACGCTGGATAAGCTGGGCCTGGAGCATGCGCGTGCGCTGCACGGCTTGCTGGGCGCCGTGGTGGCGGCGCTGGAGGCCCAGGCTTTGCCTGAGAAACTGGCGCCACCGGCGGTCAATACGGTGAGCAATCCCTTCGCGTGATAACACCCGCTTAAAAGGGGATGGTCGGATTTATCAGCAAATAGTGAAGATTTGTGAGCTGACAGTAAGTTGATATGTTTATAATACTGTCTGTTTGCAATATGCGGAGTCTTTCTCCGCTTCACCTGGTTAATCAGATCCATGACCTTCACGACCGGCAATAACTCGATAGACGCCCTGGCACGCGCCAGCTGGAATGACGCCCCGGGCAGCGGCGCCGCCCTCACTTTCAGTTTTTTGGAGACATTGCCGGCCGATGCCACGCGCAAGGATGCGTTTGGTTTTATGCCGATGACGGAGGTGCAGCGCAGCGCCGCCCGGGAGGCGCTGAGTGTATGGTCCACCGTGGCGAACGTCAGTTTTACCGAAGTGGCGAATGATGGCAATGTGCAATTGGGTAGCAATGATCAATCGGCGGTGAATTCCAATGCCTATGCTTACTACCCCAAGGCAAATGGTACCGCGCAGCTATTCCTGAGTACGGCCGTCGCGGCAAATACGTCCTTTGCGATCGGCTCCAAGGGCTGGGAGACCATGCTGCACGAAATTGGCCATAACCTCGGGCTGAAGCATCCTGGCGACTATGACAGTTCCGGCTTTAACAAAGTAGGGCCGTGGCTGCCGGAAAAGACCGATAACAACGACTATTCGGTGATGTCCTACAACAATGGCTTTTCTTATAAGCAGACAAAGCTGCATAGTGCTACGCCGATGGTGTATGACATCCAGGCACTGCAGTACCTGTACGGCGCCAACACCAGCTATCGTACTGGCGATGATGTGTATCACATTCAAGCCTCGGACGCGCCCTTCTGCATATGGGATGCCGGCGGCAGCGATACGCTGGATTTTTCAGCCTGCAGCCAGGCGAGCAGCATCAGTTTGCGGGCGGGTGGCTTTAGTGCCAGCGCTAGCGGCGTCACGAATGTGTCGATCGCGTATGGCGTGACGATTGAAAGCGTCATTGCCGGGTCGGGAGACGCGAAGATTTACGCGAATGACGCCGGCAACAGCATCACGGGCGGCACCGGTGACGATGTGATCTATGTCGGCGCGGGCAATGACCGGATCGACGGCGGGGCGGGAGCGGACACGGTGATGTTCAAAGGTAATTTCGCTGACTATGCCATCTCGGCCGCCGACGGCAAGTTGTTCATCGATGGCGAGGGGCACGATATCCTCAGCGCGGTGGAAACCATCAAGTTCCACGATCTCAGTTTTAAGAGCGGCACATTGGAGCGGCTTCTCGAGGGAAGCACAGGCGATGATCGTCTGGCCGGCCACAACGATAGGGTAATCGGTGGACGGGCCGGGGTCGACACGGTGGTGTATGAAGGCGCCTTGGCGAATTTTGCCCTGGCGGACAGCGGCGCAAGCTGGACGGTGACCCTCAACGCCAATCAAAACTCCTGGGACCGGCTGTTCGACGTGGAACGCTTGCAGTTCAGCGACGCTGCCGTCGCGCTCGATACCGATGGCCATGCCGGCCAGGCCTATCGCCTCTATCAAGCCACTTTCGACCGTGCGCCGGACTTGCCGGGGCTGGGATTCTGGATCAATCATATGGACCACGGCATGACGATCGAGGAGATGGCAGGCCACTTCATGAACAGCGACGAGTTCGGGCGCAGCTACGGCAAGTTGAGCAATGAGGCCTTCATTACCCAGCTCTACCGCAACGCCCTGCATCGCGAACCGGAAGCGGCGGGCCTGGCCTTCCACCTGAATAATCTGGAGCACGGCATGTCGCGCGCGATCGAGCTGGTCGGCTTTTCGGAGTCCGATGAAAACCAGGCCCAGGTCATCGGCCAGATTGCGCACGGCATCACCTACCTGCCCTTTGCCTGAACCGGGTCTGGCCCTTCATGAGAGTGAGCCGTCGCTTACTTTCCGTTGGTGATTATTTGTGAGTCTTGAGTAAGTTGAATTGTTTATAATGCTGCTTGCTTGCAATCTTGCAGATCGCTTAAGCAACATTCAACTTACTGACCAGGCCCTATGAATTTCGTTACCGGAAACAACTCGATCGATGCGCTGATTGCCACCAGCTGGAATGACAAGCCGGGCGTCGGTGTGGCGCTGACTTATAATTTCATGGACACCTTGTACGCGGACGCGAGCGAACGCGATGCGCTTGGCTTTTCGCCCATGACCCTGGTTCAGCGCAGCGCGGCCCGTGATGCGATGGCGCAATGGTCGAATGTGGCAAATATCAGTTTTACGGAAGTGGCCAGCCAGGGCAATTTGCAGCTCGGCAGCAACGACCAGACCTTGAACAAGTCCAGCGGCTATGCACGCTACCCCAATGAATCTGGCATCAGTCCGCTGTTTATCAATAATGCGGGGGCCTATAACGCGGTGTTTCCTGCCGGTGGTTTTGGCCGGGAAGTGCTCTTGCACGAACTTGGCCACACCCTGGGATTGAAGCATCCCGGCGACTACGACTCCCTCGGCACGCCGACGGTTGGCCCCTACCTGCCCGAGGAGACCGATAGCGGATACTACACCGTAATGTCCTATCACACCGGAGGCGGCGGCGAGGTCCCGGTGTACGGCGTCACCCCGATGATGTACGACATTCAGGCGATACAGTATTTGTATGGCGCCAATACCAGCTACCACAAGGGCGATGATGTCTATCTGGTCACGCCGTGGAGCGCACCCGTCTGTGTATGGGACGCTGGCGGAAGCGATACCCTGGATTTTTCCGCCTGCACCCAGGAAGTCACCATTGATCTCAATGCCGGTGAATTCAGCGTCATCGGCGATGAAGTGTTCAATATGTCGATCGCTTTCGGGGTGACAATAGAGCGCGCCATTGCCGGCTCGGGCGGCTCTACTATTTTCGGCAACTTTTCCGGCGGCAGCAGCATTTCCGGCGGGGTGGGCGCCGACCATATTTACATGGGCAGCGGCAATAACACGGTAGATGGTGGGGCGGGGGACGACACGGCCAGTCTTTACTACGACTTTGCTGACTACGCGATCTCCAGCGCCGGCGGCGTGCTGTTCATCGACGGTGATGGGCACGATGAATTCCGCAATGTGGAATCTTTTGAGTTCAATGATTACATTTTCAGTAGCACTTCCCTGGCAAGTCTGGTCAGTGGAACCGCGGGCAATGATCGTCTGATTTCCAACGGCAACGGCTTTATCAACGCCGCCGCCGGTATCGATACGATGGTATACGACAAGCCCATGGCCAGCTATGCCCGCGAGGATATGGACGGGTATTGGCATATCAAGACGGTTGCCAGTACAGCCGTCGATATGCTGTTTGGCGTGGAGCGGCTGCAGTTTAGCGATGGTGCGGTGGCGCTCGATATCGACGGCCATGCCGGCCAGGCCTACCGACTCTACAAGGCCACCTTCGACCGGGCCCCCGACCTGCCTGGTCTGGGATTCTGGATCAACCATATGGACCACGGCATGACGATCGAGGAAGTGGCCGGCCATTTCATGAACAGCGACGAGTTCGGCCGTACCTATGGCAGCCTGAGTAATGAGGCCTTCATCACCCAGCTCTACCGCAACGCCCTGCACCGCGAACCGGAGGCGGCGGGCCTGGCCTTCCACGTCAATAATCTGGAACATGGCATGTCGCGCGCGATCGAGCTGGTCGGCTTTTCGGAGTCCGATGAAAACCAGGCCCAGGTCATCGGCCAGATCTCGCACGGGATCAGCTATGTGCCCTTTGTACCGTTGAGCTGATCCGGACGGCCAGCCTGGCCGGCGATTAGAGGGACTCGTCGGTTACTTGCAATTTGCGCTGTTTGCTGAGCCTTGAGTAAGTTGATATGTTTATAATTCTGCTTGATTGCAATCTTGCAGATCGCCTAAGCCGCATTCAACTTACTGAGCAGACCTTATGATCTTCGCTACCGGAAACAATTCGATTGATGCATTGATTGGCGCCAGCTGGAACGACACGCCGGGACGTGGCCTCGTGGTGACGTTTAGCTTCATGGAATCCTTGCCTGGCGGCGCGTCCGCCGAGGACGCCCTGGGTTATTTGCCGATGACGCCGCTGCAACGCAGCGCGGCCCGCGAGGCGATGCTGCAATGGGCGAGCGTGGCGGACATCAGTTTTGTGGAAGTGGCACGGCAAGGCAATTTGATGCTCGGCAGTAACGATCAGTCGGCAGTCAATTCCAGTGGCTATTCGAGCCTGCCTGATCCCGATGGGACCAGCATCTTGTTTATCAGCAATACACTGGCCGACACCGCCACTTTCCCCTCGGGAGGGTATGGCCGGCAAATCCTGATGCACGAAATAGGGCACACGCTGGGCTTGAAGCACCCGGGCAACTACGATTCCCGCGGCACACCGGTCCAGGGGCCGTTTCTGCCCACGGAGACCGACAACGGATACTATACCGTGATGTCTTACACCCATACTCAGGGGAAAACTCAGCAGTTTGGCGTGACGCCGATGCTCTACGACATACAGGCGATGCAATATTTGTATGGCGCTAACACCACTTACCATAAGGGCGACGATGTCTACTATGTGACACCGTCAAAGCCGCCGGTCTGTATCTGGGACGCTGGCGGACGCGACACCCTGGATTTTTCCGCCTGCACAGAGAAAGTCCTGATTAACCTCAATGCTGGCGAGTTCAGCGTCAGCGGTACTGAGGCTTACAACCTGTCGATTGCCTACGGCGTGACGATCGAGAGCGCTATCGCCGGCTCAGGCGGCTCGGTCATTTATGCCAACGACGCCGGCAATACCATCACCGGCGGAGCGGGCGACGACGACATTTTCCTGGGCGCTGGCAGCGATACCATCGATGGCGGCAAAGGCGAGGATAGAGTCCGCTTCGATGGGGATTTTGTGGAGTATTTTGCCTCGACTTCCGGCATTAAATTGATTGTCGATGGCCAGGGCCACGATGAATTCCGCAATGTGGAGTTGTTTTCGTTCAGGGATATTACTTTCAGTAGCCGTTCCATGGCCAATCTCATCAGCGGGACCGTGGGCAATGACAGGCTGCTCTCCACCGACAACGGCTTTATCAACACCGGCGCCGGCCTCGATACCATGGTGTATGGCAAAGTCATGGCCAGCTATGCGGTCGAGCAAAAGGATGGCTATTGGAACGTCAAGAGTGTCGCGAGTACGGCCACGGATATGTTGTTCGGCGTGGAGCGGCTGCAGTTCAGCGACGGCGCGCTGGCACTCGACATCGACGGCCACGCCGGTCAGGCCTACCGGCTCTACAAGGCCACCTTTGACCGCGCGCCCGATCTGGCCGGACTGGGATTCTGGATCAACCATTTGGACCATGGCATGACGATCGAGGAAGTGGCCGGCCATTTCATGCAGAGCGACGAGTTCGGGCGCAGCTATGGCAATCTAAGCAACGAAGCCTTCATTCGCCAGCTTTACCGCAATGCCTTGCACCGCGAGCCGGAGGCGGCGGGTCTGGCCTTCCACCTGAATAATCTGGAACATGGCATGTCGCGGGCAATCGAACTGGTCGGCTTTTCAGAGTCCGATGAAAACCAGGCCCAGGTCATCGGCCAGATCGCGCACGGCATCCATTACCTGCCCCTGGCCTAGGCGGACTGGCCCGTCAAAAGCGTCGCAGCCGCCGCCGCCGGGGATGGCTATGTTTGTGCCGGAAGTGAGTGTATTTGCCTATAATCATACTACTGAGCGTTTTTGCGAGTAGTGTCGTCGAAGCGTGCAACCCCATTTCTTGACGACATCATGATTCCATTGTCTGGCAATAACGCGATCGATTCCCTGGCGTACAGTAGCTGGAGCAACGACGCGCAAACGCCGGTGACGCTGAGCTATAGTTTCCTGACGCAAGTGCCGGCGGATGCGGAGAACGACGATGCGGTCGGCTTCCAGGCCATGAACGCGGAGCAGCAGCAGGCCACCCGCGCCGCGCTGGCCTTGTGGGCGACGGTCGCCAATATCCATGTCGTGGAAGTTTTCACCCAGGGTAATATCCAGCTGGGCACCAACGATCAAAGTGCGCTCAACAGCGCGGGCTACGCCTATCTGCCGAATGGCGACGACCACACTTATCTCTACCTCAGCAATGTCGACGATTACAACTTCGTGTTTACCGAGGGTACTTACGGTCCGTCGGTGCTGCTGCACGAACTGGGCCATTCGCTGGGGCTCAAGCATCCCGGTGACTACAATTCCACCGGCGCCTCCCTGAGCGGCCCTTATCTGCCGGCCGCCACCGACAATAATGACTACACCGTCATGTCCTACCATGACGGCGCGGGCTTTGATCTGCAGCGCCACTATGGCACTACACCCATGCTCTATGATGTACAGGCGATGCAATACCTGTATGGCGCGAACCTGACGTACCACACGGGCGACAATGTCTACAGTTTCTCGACCGATGCCGCGCCGTCCTGCATCTGGGATGCGGGCGGGCGCGATACGCTGGATTTTTCCGCCTGCACCCGGGCCACGGTGATCAAGCTGGCGGCCGGAAGTTTCAGTTCGACCAGTGCCGGCTACAACAATGTGTCGATCGCCTATGGTGTGCAGATCGAGGCGGTCATCGCCGGATCGGGCGGCTCGACCATCTATGCCAGCGACAGCGGCAATACCATTAGCGGCGGCGTGGGCGCCGATACGATTTACGCCGGTGCCGGCAGTGACTGGATCGATGGCGGCCTGGGCCAGGATGAGGTGGTCTTTAGTGGCAAGTTTTCCGACTATCTGATTTCCAACAGCAACGGAAGCCTGCTGGTGCAGGGCAGCGGCAATGATTTGCTGAGCGGTATCGAGAGTCTGCGTTTCAGCGACCGCAGTCTGCAGAGCGGTGAACTGGGACGCCTGATCAACGGCAGCGACGGCAATGACCTGATCGTCGCCGCCGTGGGCAACGATCTCATCAGCGCCGGCGCGGGCCGCGATACGGTCAGTTACGCGGGCGCGGCGGCGGGATACGAGATCCGCATGAGCGGAACGGCCTGGACCGTGGCCGATACCGTCGGCGGCGGCGGCACCGATCTGCTGGCCGGTGTGGAGCGCCTGCTGTTTGGCGATGGCTCGATCGCCCTCGATATCAATGGCTACGCCGGCCAGGCCTACCGCCTCTACAAGGCCACCTTCGACCGGGCGCCGGACTTGCCGGGACTGGGTTTCTGGATCAACCATATGGACCACGGCATGACGATCGAGGAAGTGGCCTTCCATTTCATGAATAGCGACGAGTTCGGACGCACCTATGGCAAGCTGGGCAATGAAGCCTTCATTACCCAGCTCTACCGTAATGCGCTGCATCGCGAACCGGAGGCGGCGGGGCTGGCCTTCCACGTGAATAATCTGGAACATGGCCTGTCGCGGGCGATCGAGCTGGTCGGGTTTTCAGAGTCGGACGAAAACCAGGCCCAGGTCGTCGGCCAGATTTCGCACGGGATCACTTATGTACCATTCATCTGAACTGAACTGAGCGGGACGGCCTGGCGTGCCTCAGTCAAATTCCAGGTCCGGCAGGCTGATACGGTTGCGCCCCATATGCTTGGCCCGGTACAGGGCGGCATCGGCGGCGGCGATCAGCTGGCAGGGCAGGGCTTCGGGCGCGGCCAGCGCCGTGGCCGCGCCTATGCTGACCGTGACCACATTCTGCGCACTGCCGCGGTTGGGCAGATGCAGTTGTTCGACCCGGCAGCGTATCCGCTCGGCCACGATGGCCGCCCCCTTGAGCGACTGATTCGGCAAGATCACGGCAAACTCCTCGCCGCCATAGCGCGCCACCAGATCGTTGCTGCGCATCTCGCTGGCGACCGCGCTGGCAATGCGCTGCAGACAGTCATCGCCACCCAAATGTCCGTAAGTGTCGTTATATTGTTTGAAGTTGTCGACATCGACCATCAATAAGGATAAGGCTTGGCCTTGCCGCGCGGCCCGCTGCCATTCCGCCGCGAGGGTGTCGTCAAAGCAGCGCCGGTTCGCCAGGCCGGTCAGGCCATCGCGCGTGGCCAATTGTTCCAGCGCGACCTGGGCGCGCTTTTCATCGGTCATGTCGCGCAGTGTCTCGACCACGGCGATCAAGCGCCCGGCATCGTCGCGGATCGGGCTCGCATCGACCGCCAGGTAGCGGCGCCGGCCCACGCGCGGCATATCGCACCAGTTTTCCGCGCACAGATTGCCGCCGCCTTCGCTGCGATGCGCATGCTGGTCGTACAGGGTATGGATCTCGGCGCCGCGTCCCTGCGCCAGCAGGTCGGCCAGGGTGGGGCGGCGATCCTGGTAGAAGCAGCGCCAATGTTCGGCCGTGCCCACGACCTCGGCCGCCGGCACCCCGGTCAGGCGTTCACAGGCCTTGTTCCAGATCAGCACTGTGCCCTGAGGGTCGATGACAAAGGTGGGAATGACCAGCAATTCCATCAGTTTCATGGCGAAGCCATGCTGCTGCTCTGCCCGCTGAAACCCTTCGGTCCGCTGGATGTTCTGCTTGGCGTACATTTGCCCTCCTGTGTGCCGGCCCCGCTCCGGCAGGCTGTGCCAAAGCGCAATATTTACTAATAACAAGTTTTGATTGTGCTGGCAGCGCCCTTGCTGCTGCTTGAGGGAGCGCAAGAAAGTCGAGGGTGGGCGGGGGGCTCAGGCTGGCAGTGCCCCGTGCAAGGGCAGGATCAGCGATAGGGCCGTGCCCTGGCCCGGACGGCTGGCGATGGCGAGCTGGCCGCCAGCCTGGCGCACTCTTAGTTCCATGCCTTGCAGGCCGCAGCCGGGGCTGCATCGGTCCGCGGGCATACCCACGCCATTGTCGCGCACCGTCAGGCTCAGGCAGTCGGACTGGCGCGCCAGCGCCACGCTCACTTCGGTGGCGTGGGCGTGGCGCAGGATGTTCGACAGCGATTCCTGCAGGATGCGATAGAGCACGGTGGCGCAGGGCGAGGCGGCATCGCCGCTGAAGGCTTGCAGGTCGCCCAGCAACTGGCAGGCGATGCCGCTATTGCGGCGAAACTCATGGAGTTGGCGCGCGATTGCCGCGCCCAGTCCCTGCTCGAGTGCCGGCGGTTGCCATTGGCGCAGGATCGCGCGCAGCGACTCTATGCTCAGCTGCACCTGGCTTTCCAATAGTTGCAGGGCGCGCCGCAACGGGGGCGCGCCGGCGCGTCCGGCCAGCGCGGCCAGGCCGATCTTCAGGCCCAGCAGATGCTGGCCCAGGTCGTCGTGCACGTCGCGGGCGATGCGCTGGCGCTCCTGTTCGCAGATGCTTTCCTGGCGCGCGGCCATCTCGCACAGCAGGGCATGGCTGGCCAGCAGCGCTTGTTCGGCGCGCCGGCGCTCGCCTTGCTCCTGCGCCAGTTGGGTGCGCAGCAGCAGCAGGGCCAGCACCAGGCGGTGCTGGCGCCATAGCAGTGATAAGCTGAGCAGGGCCAGCAACAGCGTACTAAGGCTGGGCAATAGAGAGGGGGTGAGCGCGCACATGATGAGCATCCTGGTCGGCGGAATAGCGGGGAGGGATCGCTGTCACCTTAGCGGGGCCGTCCCCGCGCGACTTTGCGCGATATCAAGGTCTTTCGTCATGGAAAGCAGCTTATGGCCAGCGATATAGCCGCTATGGCCAGCTGCTTTTTGCTGTGGAGCAGGCGCTGGGCTTATAATAGAGGGTTGTCAACCGGATCGCGGGCGCATAGGCGTCCCGGCCCGCTACCTGGAAATACTGTGACTTACAGCATCAAAGAGATTTTTTATACCTTGCAGGGCGAGGGCGCCCATGCGGGGCGGCCGGCCGTATTTTGCCGTTTTTCGGGCTGCAATCTGTGGACCGGACGCGAAAGCGACCGCGCCACGGCCATCTGCCAGTTCTGCGATACCGATTTCGTCGGCACCGATGGCGAGGGTGGCGGCAAATTCAGCACGCCCGAAGCGCTGGCGGCGACCATCGACGCCCTGTGGCCGGATACGTATCCGGCCAGCAAATACGTGGTCTTCACCGGCGGCGAACCGCTGCTGCAGCTCGATGCGGAACTGATCGCGGCCATGCATGCGGCCGGCTTTGAAATCGCCATCGAAACCAATGGCACCTTGCCGGTGCCGGCCGGCGTGGACTGGATCTGCGTCAGCCCGAAGATGGGTTCGACGCTGGTGGTGCACAAAGGCAATGAGATCAAGGTCGTGATTCCCCAGGCGGCGCAGCAGCTGGCGGCCTACGAAGGCCTCGATTTCGAACATTTCTTCGTGCAGCCGATGGACGGCCCGCTGGCCGAATTCAACACCACCCTGGCGATCGAGACCTGCAAGCGCAATCCGAAATGGAAGCTGAGCCTGCAAACCCATAAACTTTTACAGATACCATAATGCTGACTATTACCCGCAAGCTCGAATTCGATGCAGGCCACCGTATTCCCGATCACAAAAGCCAGTGCCGCAATCTGCACGGCCACCGCTATACGCTGGAAATTACCTTGACCGGCCAGATCATCTCGGTCGAAGGCAATTCCGACAACGGCATGATCATGGATTTTTCCGACATCAAGGCGCTGGCCAAGGAACATCTGGTCGACGTCTGGGATCACGCCTTCCTGGTCTACGAGAAAGACACGGCCGTGCGCGACTTCCTGGCCACGCTGCCGAACCACAAGACGGTGACGATAGACCGCATCCCGACCGTGGAAAATCTGGCCCAGGTCGCTTTCGATATCCTGAAGGCGGCCTATAAAGACCGCTTCGGTACCGGCTTGCATCTGCACAAGCTGGTGCTGCACGAAACCCCTAACTGCTGGGCAGAAATCACCGATGCCTGAAACCCCAGCTTTGTCCGTGGACAGCGCCGTCGCAGCGCAGGCGCCGTCGTGCCGGCCTGATGCGGCGGCCAGCCTGTCTGCGCCGGGCGCGGACATGGCGCTGGCGCTGGCTTCGGCCTATCAGGCCAGCGCCGCCGAACAGGACTTCATGCGCCAGGCGCTGGAACAGGCGCAGCTGGCCTGCGGCGAGGGCGAGGTGCCGGTGGGCGCCGTGGTGGTCAAGGATGGCGTCGTGATCGCGCGCGGTTACAACCAGCCGATCGGGCGCCACGACCCGACCGCCCATGCTGAAATCGTCGCCTTGCGCGCGGCGGCCGAGGTGCTGGGCAATTACCGCCTGCCCGGCTGCGAACTGTATGTGACGCTGGAACCTTGCGTCATGTGTTCCGGCGCGATGATGCATGCGCGCCTGGCGCGGGTGGTGTTCGGCGCGCCCGATCCCAAGACCGGCGCTTGCGGCTCGGTGCTCAATCTGTTTGGGCACGGGCAGTTGAACCACCATGCCGAGGCCGTGGGCGGGGTATTGGCGGAGGAATGCGGCGGCTTGCTGAAGTCCTTCTTCGCGGCGCGGCGGGCGGCGGCGGCGCAGGCGCGCGCCTTAAAAAATGGTATGCTGAACCCATAGTCGCCTAAGCGGGAGGACATATGGGAAGTCAAAAGACCGGGGGCGGCGTCGCGGCGGGCGGCGCTCCGGGCGTGCTGCGGATGGCGCTGGAACTGCGCGCGCCGCTGGAACTGGGCGCCGCTCTGGCCGCCTATCCTTTCATCAATGCCGCGCCTCGGGGCGACGGCCATCCCGTTCTGGTATTTCCCGGTCTGGCGGCAGGCGACTTGAGCACGCTGCCGATCCGGCGCTTCCTGTCCGGCCGTGGTTTCGACGTGCATGCGTGGGAGCAGGGCCTGAATTTCGGTCCGCGCCCCGGTGTGCTGGAAGCCTGCATGGACAAGGTGCGCCAGTTGCACGCCGGCGGCGCGCGCAAGGTCAGTCTGGTGGGCTGGAGCCTGGGCGGCGTGTATGCGCGCGAAATCGCCAAGCTGCTGCCCGACGATGTGCGCTGCGTCATCACCCTCGGCACACCGTTTACCGACACCCCCAAATCGACCAACGCCTGGCGCGTCTACCAGTTGCTGGCGGGCGAAAAGGAAATCGACGCGGCGCGCTTCGCCGCGCTGCGCATCACCCCGGCCATGCCCACCACCTCCATCTATAGCCGCAGCGACGGCGTGGTGGCCTGGCAGTGCAGCGTGGAGCAGGAGACTGCCTACTCCGAAAATATCGAGGTCCATGCCAGTCATCTGGGCATGGGTGCCAATCCCACCGCCCTGTATGCGATCGCAGACCGGCTGGCCCAGCCCGAAGGCAGCTGGCGCCGCTTCGACGAGGCGGCCCAGTCCAGCCTGAGAAAACTGCTGTTCCGCGAACCGCGGCGCAAGCCCCTGCCACTGTCGCTGTTCGGGCTCTATTAGCAGGGTGCCCGCCTGCCTTGATCGTTCCCTGGCTGCACGGTAAGATGGTGTCCAGCCATGCTTCCGGGCGGCCTGGTATCGTACCGGCGCCCGGCTGCTCATCTTCCTTCGATTGGACCATCTTGACATCATCTACGATCGGCATCGCAATTGCCGCGCCGGGCGGCTATGCGCTTGACGAAGCTGCACTCGACATGGGCATCCGCCGCCTGGAAGCCCAGGGCGTGCGCGTCCACAATTACTATCAGCCTGCGGAAAAATATCAGCGCTTCGGCGGCACCGACGCCGGCCGTCTGGCCCAGCTCAACGCCGCCGCCGCCGATCCGGAAGTGCAGATCGTGATGGCGCTGCGCGGCAGCTACGGCATGAGCCGCATCCTGCCGCAGATCGATTTCCAGGCGATGGCCGACAGCGGCAAGCTGTTCGTCGGCTACAGCGACTTCACGCCCTTCCATATGAACCTGATGAAGACGGCGGGGTGCATCAGCTTTGCCGGGCCGATGGTCTGCGACGATTTCATTCGCGCCGAACCGGTCGACTACACCTTGAATCAGTTCTGGGACTGTTTGCGTGGGCCGGTGCATACGGTGCGCGGCACGGCCGCAGGCAATTCCGCCGTCGATGTGCGCGGCAAGCTGTGGGGCGGCAATCTGGCGATGCTGGTGCATCTGCTGGGCACGCCGTACTTCGCGCCGATTGAAGAGGGCATCGTCTTCGTCGAAGACATCAACGAGCACCCCTACCGGGTCGAGCGGATGATACTGCAGCTGTTCTATGCGGGCGCGTTCGAAGGCCAAAAGGCGCTGGTGCTGGGCGACTTCTCCGGCTACAAGCTGGCCGAATTCGACAATGGCTATACCTTCGAGACCATGCTGGCCTATCTGCGCGAGCGGCTGCCGCTGCCGGTGCTGACCGGCCTGCCGTTCGGCCATGTGCGGGTACGTGCCACCTTGCCATACGGCGGCATGGCGCATCTGGTATCGGACGCCGAAGGTTTCGACCTGAGCATCAGCGACTATCCGACGCTGGCCCATGGCTGAAGCGCTCAGCGACCTTAGTTACTACCGCGCCACGGCGGGCAAGCAAGGCTTTTCGCCGCTGGCGGAGCAGCTCGATGCCGCCATCTGTGTGATCGGCGGCGGCTTTGCCGGCCTGTCTACCGCGATATCCCTGATGGAACGGGGCGAGCGCAATGTGGTGCTGCTGGAGGCCGACACCATCGGCCACGGCGCCTCGGGGCGCAATGGCGGCTTCGTGTTCGGCGGCTATTCGCTGGGCGAGCGCAGCCTGCTGGCTTCGGCCGGTGCGGATGCCGGCGCGCAGCTGTACCGGCTGACGCTCGATGCCGTGGAACTGATACGGCGCCGCATCGAGCGCTACGGCATCGCCTGCGAAGCGAGCAATGCCGGCATCTATCTGGCCAACTGGTTCGACGACAAAAGCATCCTCGACCAGCAGCGCGACTTCATGCGCCAGCAGCTCGGCGTGGAATGGTCGCAGCTGGGGCGCGAGCAATTCGCCGCCATCTCGCGCAGCGAACGGTATTTCGGCGCGTTGTACGAGGAAAACGCCTTCCACTTTCATCCGCTCAAGTATGCGCAGGGACTGGCCGCCGCACTGGTGGCCGGCGGCGTGCGCGTGCACGAACATAGCCGCGCCCTGAAGATCGCCGCCGACGGCGCCGGCTGGCACATCGCGACGACTGGCGGCAGCGTGCGCGCGGGCCAGGTGGTGGTGTGCTGCGGCGGCTATATCGAGCGCCTGTACCCCAGGCTGGCCGGCGCCATCCTGCCGATCGCCACCTATGTGATGGTGACCGAGCCCTTGGGCGAGCGCCTGCCGGCGGCGATGACCACCCAGGCGGCGATCTACGATACCCGCTTCGCCTTCGATTACTACCGGCCGCTGGCCGACACCCGGCTGCTGTGGGGCGGCCGCATTTCTATCCGTGAACGGGGTGCGTCCGACGTGGCGCGGCTGCTGTACCAGGACATGCTGAAGGTCTATCCGCAGCTCGAAGGCGCGCGGGTCGACTATGCCTGGAGTGGCATGATGAGTTACGGCCGCCACAAGATGCCGCAACTGGGACGCCTGCCGGAAGGGATCTGGTATGGCATGGGTTTTGGCGGACATGGCGTGGCGCCGACCACGCTCAGCGGAGAAGTGCTGGCGCGGGCCATTCTGGGCGACGGCGCCGACCTGGCCCGCTTCGCCCAATGGGGCTTGCCGACGACGGGTGGCCCGGCCGGCCTGCTGGCCGCCCAGCTCAGCTACTGGTACTACGAGCTGCGCGACTGGATGCGCCAGTAAATGCTGAGGTAAGTCTTTGTTTCTATACGCCTTTGTGCAGAGGCGGGTGACGATGTTGTATAATGGCCGGCTAAGCTTGAATACCCCGTCTCTACTAAATAAAGATCCGAATCCGAATGCTCTCTACAGCTAACATCACGATGCAGTTTGGCGCCAAGCCATTGTTTGAAAACATCTCCGTCAAGTTCGGCGATGGCAACCGCTATGGCCTGATCGGCGCCAACGGTTGCGGCAAGTCGACGTTCATGAAAATCCTGGGCGGCGACCTGGATCCGTCGGGCGGCAACGTGATGCTGGACACCAATGAGCGCCTGGGTAAGCTGCGCCAGGACCAGTTCGCTTTCGAAGAGATGCGCGTGCTCGACGTGGTCATGATGGGCCACACCGAGATGTGGGCCGCGATGCAAAAACGCGATGCCATCTACGCCGATCCCAACGCCACCGACGACGACTACATGATCGCCGCCGACCTGGAAGGCAAGGTCTCGGAATACGACGGCTATACCGCCGAATCGCGCGCGGGCGAACTGCTGCTGGGCGCCGGCGTGGCGATCGAGCTGCATCAGGGTCCGATGAGCAATGTGTCGCCAGGCTGGAAGCTGCGCGTGCTGCTGGCCCAGGCACTGTTCTCGAACCCGGACATCCTGCTGCTCGACGAACCGACCAATAACCTGGACATCAATACGATTCGCTGGCTGGAAGATGTGCTCAACGAGCGCAACTCCACCATGATCATCATTTCCCACGATCGCCACTTCCTCAATCAGGTCTGCACCCACGTGGCCGATATGGATTACGGCACGCTGAAGATCTATCCGGGCAACTACGACGAGTACATGTTCGCTTCGACCCAGGCGCGCAATCAGCAACTGTCGAACAATGCCAAGGCCAAGGAAAAGGTCGCCGAGCTGCAAGACTTCGTGCGCCGCTTCGCCGCCAACAAGTCCAAGGCCCGCCAGGCGACCTCGCGCGCCAAGCAGATCGAAAAAATCAAGGTCGACGATATCAAGCCATCGTCGCGCGCCTATCCCTTCGTGCGCTTCGACGGCGAGAAGAAACTGCACCGTCTGGCCGTGGAAGTGGAAAACATCTCCAAAGCCTACGACCGCCAGCTGTTCAAGAACTTCAGCATCATGGTCGAAGCGGGTGAGCGCATCGCCATCATCGGCGCCAACGGCGCCGGCAAGACCACCATGCTGCGCTGTATCGCCGGCGATATCGCCAATCTGGCGCCGGATCAGGGCCGCGTCAAGTGGGCGGAAAACGCCAACGTCGGCTATATGCCGCAAGATCCGACCGAGGAATTCGCGTCCGACACCAATCTGACCGACTGGATGGGCAAGTGGACCAAGGAAGGCGACGACGACCAGGCCGTGCGTTCCATCCTGGGCCGTCTGCTGTTCGGCGGCGACGAAGTGAAGAAATCCGTCAAGGTGCTGTCCGGTGGTGAAAAGGGCCGCATGATGTACGGCAAGCTGATGCTGGGCCGCCACAATGTGCTGCTGCTCGATGAGCCGACCAATCACATGGACATGGAATCGATCGAGTCGCTCAATATCGCGCTGGAAAAATACGCCGGTACCCTGGTGTTCGTTTCCCACGATCGCGAATTCGTCTCCTCGCTGGCCAACCGGGTCATCGAAATCAAGGAAAACGAGATCATCGATTTCCGCGGCAACTACGAAGATTACCTGACCAGCCAGGGCATCGACTAAGCAGCCGCTTCAAGCGCCTCTACTGCCGGCGCGCCTTCAGGGCGGCGCCGGCAGGAACGCAGGCAATGTGCGATAGTGTGACTTAATGTGCTGCGTTTTGCACCCTGTCGTTCCACGTATCCGTCATTGAATACCATGCAAACTTTACAGATCAAAGCCGTCGAGTACGAGCATCCACAAGACGGTGCCAGCTGCACCGCCCACGCCTGGGCGCGTACGCCGGCGACTCCTTCGCCCGCCGAAAAAATCGCCCTCAAAGAACGCATCAAACGCTTGCTGATCGAGCGACAGGCCGTGCTGGTGGCCCACTACTATGTGGATGCCGACCTGCAGGACCTGGCCGAGGAAACCGGCGGCTGCGTGTCCGATTCGCTGGAGATGGCCCGTTTCGGACGCGATCACGCGGCCAAGACGCTGGTTGTGGCCGGTGTGCGCTTCATGGGCGAAACCGCCAAGATCCTCAGCCCGGAAAAACGCGTGCTGATGCCGGACCTGGATGCGACCTGTTCGCTCGACCTGGGTTGCCCGGCCGATGAATTCACCGCCTTCTGCGACGCCCATCCGGACCGCACCGTGGTGGTCTATGCCAACACCAGCGCCGCCGTCAAGGCGCGCGCCGACTGGATGGTGACGTCCTCGATCGGCCTCGATATCGTCGCCCACCTGCATGCCCAGGGCAAAAAAATCCTGTGGGCACCGGACAAGCACCTGGGTTCGTATATCCAGAAGCAGACCGGGGCCGACATGCTGCTGTGGCAGGGTTCCTGCCTGGTGCACGATGAATTCAAGGGCGTGGAACTCGATCTGCTGAAGGAGCAATATCCGCACGCCAAGGTGCTGGTGCACCCTGAGTCGCCCGCCAATGTGGTGGCGCTGGCCGATGTGGTCGGCTCGACCTCGCAGATGATCAACGCCGCCGTCGCGTCCGACGCGAGCACCTTCATCGTCGCCACCGACAACGGCATCCTGCACAAGATGCGCCAGGCCGCGCCGGGCAAGTTGTTCATCGAAGCGCCCACCGCCGGCAACAGCGCCACCTGCAAGAGCTGCGCGCATTGCCCGTGGATGGCGATGAACGGCCTGCAGAATCTGGCCGATGTGCTGGAAAACATGAGCAACGAGATCCACGTCGATCCGGCCGTAGGCCAGCAGGCCGTGCGTTCGATCAATCGCATGCTCGATTTCGCCGCCGCCAAGAAAGCCAAGGTTCAGCCAGGCGCCGACCTGGCCAAAGAAGCACAACTGTTTTCGGGAATTGGTCCAGCATGAGTACTCTGCGTAATGCATTCGCCCCTTTTGATGATGCGCTCAAGAGCGCCTACGAAGCCAATCTGCTGGCAGCCCTGCTGGAAGACGTCGGCAGCGGCGACCTGACCGGCAAGCTGGTGCCCGCTGGCGGACGGGCGCTTGCCCGCGTGATCGTGCGCGAAGACGCGGTACTGTGCGGCGCGCCGTGGTTCGCGGGCGTCATGGCCTGCCTGGACGGTTCCATCGAGATCGACTGGCAATATGCCGAGGGCGATCTGATGAAAGCCGACAGCCTGGTCTGCACCATCGCCGGCCCGGCGCGGGCGCTGCTGACCGCCGAGCGTAGCGCGCTGAACTTCCTGCAACTGCTGTCGGGCGTGGCCACGGTCACGCGCCGCTATGTCGAGGTGGTCGCGGGCACCCGCGCCGCCATCCTGGACACCCGCAAGACCCTGCCGGGCCTGCGCCTGGCGCAGAAGTATGCGGTGCGTGTGGGCGGCGGCCAGAATCAGCGGCTGGCGCTGTATGACGGCATCCTGATCAAGGAAAACCATATCGCCGCCGCCGGTGGCATCACGGCCGCCGTGGCGGCCGCCAAGCGTCTGGACGCGGGCGTGTCGATCCAGGTGGAAGTGGAAAATCTGGCCGAGCTGGACGAAGCGCTGACGGCCGGTGCCGGCTCGGTGCTGCTGGATAACTTCAGCCTGGAGATGATGCGCGCCGCCGTGGAAGTCAATGCCGGCCGCGCCTTGCTGGAAGCGTCGGGCGGGATCAATTTCGATACCGTGCGGGCGATCGCCGACACCGGCGTGGACCGTATTTCGATCGGCAGCCTGACCAAGGATATCCGCGCCACCGACTACTCCCTGCGTATCGTCGGCTAAGCAGGCATGCGCTGACATCCGGCAGTGTCAAGCATGATCCGGCAGGCTGGACCTTGCCGGATCATGTTGTTTTTTGGAATCGAGATTCCTATTTACAACAGCTGATCCCCGCAATATGTTGTTTTTCAGAAATTGATTGAACCCATGCACGGAAGGGTTTATGTTGTTCGGACAGGTGCACGCCTGTCCAGGCAATCAGCGCCTTTACCTTCCGGAGACAATCATGATGCAAAAGCACCACAAGCGTTTGGCGTTGTTTATTTCACTCGCGCTGGCTGGCCTGTGCCAGGCCCAGGCACAGGATAAGACAATCGACGTGGTGCATTGGTGGACTTCCGGCAGCGAGGGCGCGGCCCTGAAGGTGCTGCGCGACGATATGGGCAAGCGCGGCTTCCAATGGAAGGATGGGGCGGTGTCCGGCGGCGGCGGCGAACCGGCGCGCGCCGTGCTGCGTACCCGCCTGGCGGCCAACAATCCGCCCGATGTGATGCAAATGATCGGTTTTTCCATCCCCGCCTATGCCGATGACGGCACCTTGGGTAATGTCGACGCGCTGGCCGCGGAACAGGGCTGGGACAAGGTCGTCCCGCCGCAACTGCAAAAATTCGCCAAGCATAAGAACCACTGGAACGCCGTGCCCCTGGGCGTACACCGCACCAACTGGATCTGGGCCAACAAGGCCATTTTCGATGAACTCAAGCTGGCGCCGCCCAAGACCTTCGAGGAACTGGTGAGCATGGCCGACAAGATCCGCAAGGCCGGCTATATCCCGCTGGCCCACGGCGGCCAGGCCTGGCAGTCGGCCACGCTGTTCGACAGCGCTGTGCTGTCCGTCGGCGGCGCCAAATTCTACAAGGAAGCCCTGATCGACCTCGATCCCAAGGCGCTCAGCGGCAAGACCATGGAAAAAGCCTTCGAGCAGCTGGCGCAATTGCGCACCATGGTCGATCCCGCCTATCCCAATCGCGAATGGAACTTCGCCACCTCGATGGTCTATCACAAGAAGGCCGCCATGCAGATCATGGGCGACTGGGCCAAGGGGGAATTCGAGAAGGCCAGGATGAAACCGGGTACCGACTATCTGTGTTTCCAGTATCCCGGCACCGACGGCGCCTTCATCTTCGGCGCCGACCAGTTCGGCATCCTGAATACCAAGCAGCAGGCCGCCCAGGTAGCCTTTGCCAGCGCCGCGATGGACAAGGGCGTGCAGGAAAAATTCAATATCATCAAGGGCTCGATTCCCGCGCGCACCGATGTGCCGATGGACAACTTCGACTCCTGCGGCAAGAAATCGATGGCCGACATGAAGCAGGCGATCAAGTCCAACACCATGGTCGGCAGTTTTGCCCACGGCCATGCCATGCGCGACACGGCCAAGGTGGCCGCGACCGAGGTGGTGGGCAAGTTCTTCGACAAGGGCGGTTCGCCGGCCGAGGCGGCCCAGCAGCTGGCCGCGGCGATCGCGAAGGCCAAATAGGCGGCAAGACGAAGCAGGGGGCCAGGCCCATCGAGCCCGCCTGTTCCGGCCATTGCCGGGGCAGGCGGGCTGCGCGTGCTGAGGTCTTGGGCAGGTTCTCAAGGAGGCGGTTTGCTAAGGTGCGTACTGCTGCTGCGTGTTGAGCATCTGGCCATGGTTGCCGGACTGGCGCTGCTTTGCTGCGCGCCGGGTGCCGGGGCGCGCGAATGGCTGGTGGTCGGCAGCCATTTCGAGAAAGTGTTTGAGCGGGCCGCCGGCGGCGACTTCGGGGGCATGGGGCCGGAAATCGTGCGCGCCGTGGCACGCCAGATGCACGACACGGTGCGGTTTGAGCTCTATCCCTGGCCGCGCGCTCAGGCCTTGATCATCCAGGGCAAGGCCGACATCCTGGTCGGGCCTTATCAGTCGGCCGAAAGGCTGGCGCAGATGGCCTTTTCCGAGCGGGCCTTTTACCAGGACGAAATGGTGTTTTACAGCCGTGCGCAGGCCAATTTACGCTGGGATGGCGACTACGCCAGCCTGAGGAATAAACGCATCGTGATCCTGAACGGCTGGGCCTACGGCGCCGAATTTGCCGCCGCCAGTGCGCGCCTGAACATCAGTATCGCCAATTCGGTGGAGAACGGCTTGCTGATGGTCGCCCACCAGCGGGTGGATCTGTTCGCCACCAACCGGCGCAATACCGAACCCTGGCTGGCGACGCTCAAGCTGGGCCTGGAACTTCGGCCCTTACCGAAGGTGATCGAGATACAGGATGGCTACTTCGCCTTCCCGCGCAAGGCCAGCCATGAGGAACTGCGGGCCAGGTTCAATCAGGCCTTCAATGCCCTGGTCGACAGTGGGGAACTGAAAAAGCTCGGCTTGCGCTTCGGCGTGAGCACACCCTGATGGACGCCCGCCAGCGGCGCCGACGCCTGCTGAGCCTGGCCGCGCTAAGCGTGGCGCTGGCGGGCGCGAAGGCTCAGGACAGGGCGGGGCTGCTGGCACCGCCAACGGGCCGGCGCGAACTGCTGGTGGTCGGCACCCATTTCGACCGGGTGTACGAGCGCGAGAGCGATGGCAGTTTCAGCGGCATCGGCGCGGAACTGCTGCGCCAGGCCGCCGCCCAGCTGGGCTACCCGCTGCGCTTCGAAAGCTATCCGTGGAAACGCGCCCAGGTCATGCTCAGCCAGGGGCTCGCCGACATCCTGGTCGGTCCCTACAAATCGGCCGAGCGGCTGCAAACGATGGCGTTTTCGGAGCGTCCTATCTTTCAGGACGAAGTGGCCTTCTACGCGCGCGCCGGCAGTCGCCAGCGCTGGGATGGCGACTATGACGCGCTGCGCAGCCAGCGCATCGTGGCGCTGAACGGCTGGGTGTATGGCGACGGCTTCGACCGGGCCCGTCCGATCCTGCACCTGAGCATCGCCAACACCGTACAGAATGGCTTGACCATGCTGGTGCATGGCCGCGTGGACCTGTTCGCCTCCGATGTACGCGATACCGATCCGGTGATCCTGGAACTGGGGCTGAAGGAGAAAGTGGAGCGTCTGGCGCCGCTGATCGACCTGCTGCCCGCCTACTATGCCTATCCAAGGCGCCCGGTTCACGACGCGCTGCGGCTGGAATTCGACAGGGTATACCGGGACATGGCGGCGCGTGGCGAGCTGCAGAAACTGGGCAAGCGCTTCGGCGTCAGCGTGCCGTGATGGCCTTGCGCATGCGTGCCAGCGGCACGGTGACGCCACCCGGCAAGGTGATGGCGAAGTGTTCGGCAATGGCGAAGCCGCATGCCAGGTAGAGCGGCACGCCTGGCATGGTGGCAGCCAGTTCGAGCTGGGTAAAACCAGCCAGCGCGGCTTGCTCGGCGCTATGCTCGAGCAACTGGCGGCCCAGACCCTGGCGGGCCGCGCCGGGATCGACAAAAAAGGCGCGGATGCGCGCCGCTTCGGAGCGCGGATCGAGCAGGGGATCGGGACCTTGTTTTGTGCGGTCGCCGCCGAACAGGGTGCGGCGCTTGCTCCAGCCGCCGCAGGCCAGCACGATGGCGCCGCGCTCGATGATGAAGTAGCTCTGGTCGGCGATCAGCTGGGTATCGACACCGAACACATGGCGGGTGACGGCGGCGGCCTGCCGCTCGTCGTAGAAGCCGGTGCTCAGTGCGATTCCCGAACGGGCGATCAAGGCTTCCATGCGGGCCACATCGTCCATGCGCGCCAGCCGCAGGCAGCGCCCGCCAGCCAACATCGGGAGACTATTGGCTGGTGCGGACATGCCTAGCGGCGCGCCGGGGTGAGGATGGTGGGCAGCGCCTTGGGCAGCGTGTCCGGATAGTCACGGCTGAAGTGCAGGCCACGGCTTTCGCGGCGCTGCAACGCGCTGTTGACGATCAGCGAGGCCACGTCGACCAGGTTGCGCAGTTCCAGCAGGTCGTGGGTGATGCGGAAGTTGCGGTAGTACTCGTCGATCTCTTCCTTGAGCAGGGCGATGCGGTGCTGGGCCCGTTCCAGGCGCTTGGTGGTGCGCACGATGCCCACATAATTCCACATGAAGCGGCGCAGTTCATCCCAGTTGTGCGAGATGACCACTTCCTCGTCGGCGTCGGTGACGCGGCTTTCGTCCCAGTCCGGCAGATAGGGCACTTCATCTTTTTCCTTGCTGGCGATGTCGGTGGCGCAGGCGCGTCCGATCACCACGCATTCGAGCAGGGAATTGCTGGCCAGGCGGTTGGCGCCATGCAGGCCGGTGCAGGCCGTTTCGCCGACGGCGTACAGGCCGGGCAGGTCGGTGCGTCCGGACAGGTCGGTGACCACGCCGCCGCAGGTGTAGTGGGCGGCCGGCACGATGGGAATCGGCTGCCTGGTGATGTCGATGCCCAGTTCCAGGCAGCGCGCATAGATGGTCGGGAAGTGTTCGATCAGGAAGTCGGCCGGCTTGTGGCTGATGTCGAGGTGCACATAGTCGAGGCCGCGCTTCTTGATCTCGAAGTCGATCGCGCGCGCGACCACGTCGCGCGGTGCCAGTTCGGCGCGTTCGTCGTGGGCCAGCATGAAGCGGGTGCCGGCGGCGGCGCCCGCTTCCGGCGGCAGCTTGAGCAGGCCGCCTTCGCCGCGGATCGCTTCGGTGATCAGGAAGGACTTGGCGTAGGGGTGGTACAGGCAGGTCGGATGGAACTGGATGAATTCCATGTTCGACACGCGGCAGCCGGCGCGCCAGGCCATGGCGATGCCGTCGCCGCTGGCGGTGTCGGGATTGGTGGTGTACAGATAGACCTTGCCGGCGCCGCCGGTGGCCATGACGGTGTGTTCGGCGGCGAAGGTCAGTACCTTGCCGGTCTGCTCGTCCTGCACGTACAGGCCGTGGCATTTGGGCTGGGCATGGTGGCGCGCCGACTTGGACGGATGCAGTTTTTCCGAGGTGATCAGGTCGATCGCGCAGTGATGCTCGAACAGGGTGATGTTCGGATGGGCGCGCACTTTTTCTTCCAGCGTCACCTGGACCGCGTGGCCGGTGGCGTCGGCGGCGTGGATGATGCGGCGCTGGCTATGGCCGCCTTCGCGGGTCAGGTGGAAGCCCAGTTCGGCCGATTCGTCGCGGGTGAAGGGCACGCCCTGGGCGATCAGCCATTCGATCGCCTCGCGGCCATGTTCGACGATGTAGCGGGTGGCGCTTTCCTCGCACAGGCCGCCGCCGGCCACCAGGGTGTCGTCGATATGCTGGTCGTAGCTGTCGCCGGAGTCGAGCACCGCGGCGATGCCGCCCTGGGCCCAGTTGCTGGCGCCATCGAGCAGGGCGCGTTTGGAAATGATCGCGACGGTGCGCGTTTCGGCCAGGTGCAGGGCCACCGACAGTCCGGCCAGGCCGCTGCCGACAATAGCTACATCAAATTTCATGGTGAGTTCTGATTTCGGTAAAGAACCATGACTATAGACTATTTGCCCTGGGCCTGTGGGAACGGCCCGTGGAAGGGCGATTTATACGGTGGTATTGATCTGGCGCCGATGAGCGATTGTGGCGCCGCAAGGCGGGTGGGGGAACAGTCCGCCATGATGGGGTTTCCCACCGGCGCGGCGGTGGCGGGAGCCCTGTCATGATCCGAATTTTCCATCATTATGTGTCCAGAATGGCCTTCCTGCTACTGCTGCTGGAAATGCTGGTGCTGCTGGCGGCGGCGGCCGGTGCCTCGCTGTTCTGGCTGGCCGACGCCAAGCCTGGCGGCAATCTTGCGCTGACCGCCTGCGTGTTCGCCAGCGTGCTGCTGTTTAGCATGAGTACCTTGGGCATGTACCAGCACAGCCGGCGCGAAGACCTGACCCACTCCTTCATCCGCATCATGCCCGCCTTCGGCCTGGGCTTTGCCCTGTTCAGCGCCCTGGTCTATCTGATTCCCTCCTTGCAGCCGGGACGCAGCGGCAGCCTGGGCTTTGTGCTCGGATGCGCGGGCGTGCTGCTGATGCGTCTGCTGGTGTTCACCTCGGCCCGCTCGCGCATGCTGGCCGAGCGCCTGATCCTGGTCGGCGACGGCGCCATCGCCCGCGAATGCATCGAGCTGGCCAGCCAGCGCCCCGGCCTGCACCGTTTCCAGGTGGTGGGCTGCCTGTCGGTCGAAGGGGAGGCGCGCCAGGTGCCGTCGGCCGTCGTGTTGCCGGCCGGCCAGTCGCTGCTGCAACTGGCGCGCCAGCATGGCGCGCGCGAGATCGTCGTCACCGTCAGCGACCGCCGCAATGGCGCCTTCCCCGTGCGCCAGCTGCTCGAATGCGCGCTGGGCGGGGTCGCCGTGTCCGATGCGGCCACCTTCTTCGAGCGCGAGGCTTGCCAGATCCGCATCGATTCCCTGCAACCGAGTTTCCTGATTTTCGGCGGCGGCTTCGACCAGAGCCTGCTGCGCGCCGCCGTCAAGCGCGGTTTCGATCTGCTGGCCAGCGCCGCGATCGGACTGGCGGCGCTGCCCGTCATGCTGCTGGCGGCCGCATGGATACGCTGCGAGGATGGCGGACCGGTGTTCTATCACCAGGAACGGGTCGGCAAGAACGGCCATGTTTTCCATGTGCTGAAATTCCGCAGCATGCGCCAGGACGCCGAATCCGACGGCAAGCCGATCTGGGCCGCCGCCAACGATGCCCGCGTGACCCGCATCGGCCACTGGCTGCGCAAGCTGCGCATCGATGAACTGCCGCAGATGTTCAATGTCTTCAAGGGCGACATGAGTTTTGTCGGTCCGCGTCCGGAACGGGCCTATTTTGTCGAGCGCCTGTGCGCCGATGTGCCTTATTACAATGTGCGGCACACCATCAAGCCGGGCATCACCGGGCTGGCCCAGGTGCGCTACCAGTACGGCGCTTCGGTCGATGACGCCGTGCGCAAGCTGCAATACGATCTGTATTACGTGAAAAACAATAGCCTGTTCCTCGATCTGCTGATCCTGCTCGACACGGTGCAAGTTGTCCTGCTCGGCAAGGGCAGCAGATGATGCTGGCCGACTGGCCGGCGGTATCGATCGCCGCCTTCAGTTATTCGGCCGCGGCCCTCAGTTTTCTTGGCCTGGGTGCGCTGCTGCTGGGAAACTGGCGCGCGCGCCGTCATGCGCGCACCTTGCTGCTGTGCTGCGGCCTGAGCGCCTTGTGGGCCGTGGTCGCGGCGCTGCTGGCACAGCCGGGCGGTCTGCTGCTTGATGCATTGGAAACGCTGCGCACAGGCAGTTGGCTGTGGCTGCTGTTGTGCCTGATGGGCAATGCGGGCCTGCGGTTTTCGGCCGGCCTGCTGTCCATCGTGGTGCTGTCGGCGCTACAACTGGCGGGCGCGGAACTGCAGGCAGACCCGGACTATGCCGGCGCGGCCGGGCTGACGCTGATCACCGCGCGGCTGCTGCTGTCGGTGCTGGGCATGTTGCTGGTCGAACAGTTGTATCGCGGCACGCCGCCGCGCGAGCGCTGGGGCATCAAATTCGCCTGCCTCGGCATTGGCGGCCTGATCGCCTACGATTTTTTCCTGTACAGCGACGCCTTGCTGTTTCGCCAGATCAATCCGGAAATCTGGGCCGCGCGCGGCCTGGTCGATGCACTGGCCGCGCCCCTGTTGGGTATGTCGGCGGCGCGCAATCCGGCCTGGGGTGCGGCGCTGTCGCTGTCGCGCCAGCTGATGCTGCGCTCGGCGGCGCTGATCGGTGCGGCCGTCTACCTGCTGGCCATGGCGCTGGCCGCGTATTACCTGCGCTATGTGGGCGGCGCCTGGGGCCGGCTGATGCAACTGGTGTCCTTGTCGGGCGCCATCGCGCTGCTGGCCGCCGTGCTATTTTCGGGCAGCTCACGGGCCAGGCTCAAGGTCTTGATCAATAAGCACTTTTATCAGGGGCATTTCGACTATCGGCAGGAGTGGCTGCGCTTTACCCGCGCCTTGTCGGCCGAAGGGCCTAGCCTGGGCCAGCGCACCGTCCAGGCCGTCGCCGAGCTGGTGGAGAGTCCGGCCGGCGCCCTGTGGATACGGCGCGACGGCGGCCAGTGCGAGCCGGTGGCAAGCTGGAATATGGCGGCCCAGAGCGTACTGGAACCGGCCAATGGCGCGCTGTGCCGTTTTCTGGAAGAGCGCCAGTGGGTCATCGATGTCGCCCATTGCGTGGCCGAGCCGCAGCGCTATGGGCAATTGACGCTGCCGGCCTGGTTGTACGGCTTGCCGCAGCTGTGGCTGGTTCTGCCCCTGATGCTGCACGGGCGCCTGTTCGGCTTCGTGGTGCTGGCGCGCCCGCGCACGCCGCTGCTGCTCGATTGGGAAGTGACCGATCTGCTGAAGATCGCCGGCAGCCAGGCCGCCAGTTATCTGGCCCACCGCGAGACGGCCGACTCGCTGATGGTGGCGCGTCAGTTCGAATCCTTCAACCGCATGTCCACCTTCATCGTGCATGACTTGAAGAACCTGGTGGCCCAGCTGTCGCTGCTACTGGCCAACGCCGAGAAACACAAGGCCAATCCAGCCTTCCAGGACGATATGCTGGCCACGCTGGCCAATTCGGTCGGCAAGATGACCCAGATGCTGCGCAAGCTGGCGCGCCAGGCCAGCGGCGACAGTTGCGCGCCGCTGCGTCTGGCCGCCTTGCTGGAACAGGCGGTGGCCGCGCGCGCCATGCAGGCGCCGGTACCGCGGCTGGAGGTGCGGGATGCCAGCCTGACGGTGCTGGCCAACTGGACGCGGCTGGAGCGGGTGGTGGGGCATCTGATCCAGAACGCGGTCGAGGCCACCGCGCCCGACGGCTGGGTCGATGTGCGGCTGCTGCGCCAGGGCAAGGCGGCGGTGATCGAATTGCAGGATAGCGGACATGGCATGAGCGAAGAATTCATCCGCGAACGCCTGTTCCGGCCCTTCGACTCGACCAAAACGGCCGGCATGGGCATCGGGGTGTTTGAAAGCCGCGAATATCTGCGCGAGCTGGGCGGCCAGCTGGAGGTGCGCAGCGCGCCGCAGGCCGGCAGCACCTTTCGCGTGATCCTGCCGGCGCTGGCCCAGGCCGCCGCTGCCTGAGACCAACAACTGCCGGAGGAGCGATGAGCAAGAAAAAATTACTGGTCGTCGAAGACGATACCGGCCTGCAAATGCAGCTGCGCTGGAGCTTCGATGCCTACGAGGTGCTGCTGGCGGGCACCCGGGCCGCGGCGCTGGCCCACGTGCGCCGCCATCAACCGGCCGTGTTGACGATGGACCTGGGCTTGCCGCCCGATCCGGATGGCGCCAGCGAGGGATTGGCCCTGCTGCAGGAAGTGCTGGCAACGCTGCCCGATACCAAGGTGATCATCCTGTCCGGCAATCAGGAGCGGGCCCATGCGCTGAAGGCGGTGGCCATGGGCGCCTATGATTTCCACCAGAAGCCGGTCGAGGCCGACGCGCTGCAACTGGTGATCGAGCGCGCCTTCTACCTGCATGCCTTGCAGCAGGAAAACCGGCGCATGCTGCAAACCCAGGCCGACTCGCCACTGGCCGGCATCATCAGCCGCGATCCCGGCATGCTCAAGCTGTGCCGCAGCGTGGAAAAGGTCGCGCCCTCGTCGGCCACGGTGATGTTGCTGGGCGATTCGGGCAGCGGCAAGGAGTTGATCGCACGCGGTCTGCACCAGCTCAGTACGCGCCAGGACAAGCGCTTCGTGGCCATTAATTGCGCGGCGATCCCCGAACATCTGCTTGAAAGCGAGCTGTTTGGCTATGAGAAGGGCGCTTTTACGGGCGCCATCCGCCAGACACCCGGCAAGATCGAACTGGCCCAGGGCGGCACCTTCTTCCTCGACGAGATCGGCGACATGCCCATGCCCTTGCAGGCCAAGCTGCTGCGTTTTCTGCAGGAACGGGTGATCGAAAGGGTGGGCGGGCGGACCGAAATCAGCGTCGACGTACGCATCGTCTGCGCCACCCACCAGAATTTAAAGGCGCTGGCCGAAGCAGGGCGCTTCCGCGACGATCTGTTCTACCGTCTCAGCGAGATCGTGCTGGCGATTCCGCCCTTGCGCGAGCGCAGCGGCGACTGCGCCTTGCTGGCCCATCACTTCCGCAACAAGTTCTGCGCCAGCGAGGGACGCGCCTCGCTCAGTTTCAGTCCGGATGCGCTGGCCAGTATCGAGGCCTATGCCTGGCCGGGCAACGTCAGGGAAATGGAAAACTGCATCAAGCGCGCCGTGATCCTGTCCGATGGACCGCAAATCCGTGCCGACGACCTGGGTTTGCCCGAGACCGCGCCGGTGGAAGACAAGGTCAATTTGCGCCAGGCGCGCGAGGCGGCCGAATACCGGGTGATGGTGATGGCGCTGGCCCGCGCCGATGGCAACATCGTCAAAGCGGCCGAATTGCTGGGCGTTAGCCGGCCCACGCTGTACGACCTGATGAACCATCACGGCATTAAATCGGGCGGATGAGCGTCGCCGTGTCAGAGCAATACGGGGCTTTGCGCACGCTACTCAGGCCGTGGTCGAAATCCCGTACTTGCGCTGGGTCGCCGTATATTGCTGCAGCAGGCTGTCGAGCGCCGGGTGGGTGGCGTCCAGCGTGCGGATGCGGTCGAGCAATTCGCCGGCCCGTTCACCCAAGGAGCTTTCCCAGCCCAGGTCGTCCAGTTGCTTGAGGATGGCCGAAGTGGCCGCCGTGAGTAGGGGCACATTGCCCGGCGTCTTGCGCAGCGCAATGCTGAGCACGTCGACGGCGGCGCGCAAGTCGCCCTGGCTGCGTTTGTCGGCGGCATCGGTCAGCAATTCCTCCACCTGGCGCGTGACCTGGTCGCCGACGCTGCGGGCCAGGTCGTGCCGCCCCGCTTTTTCAAACACACCCACCGCATCGTCGGTGGAAATGCCGCTATCGGTCTCGTTCATCAGATTGATCATCAACTCGGAAGCCTGGTCGTCGAGCTTGTTCTTCAGGCAGCTGTGCACCAGGCCCACCTTCAGATTGGTCGACAGGCCCCGGCTCATGCCGACCGCATTGACCGCCGTGCTCAATTCGCTTGCCGCACCAGTCTGGTTGCCGGACAGTTCCATCAATAAGGCCGAGGAAATCGCCCGGCAGACTTCGGTGTTCGCATTACTGCGCATCGAGCGTTCCAGATCGCGGATCACGCCGCTGGCCTGATGGGCATCGCCTTTCTTGACCAGGGTCTTGACCAGATTGACATGGTCTTCCGGATCGCGGAATTCGGAATACTTGGCCTTGGCCACCACCTGTTTAAACGCCTTCTCCGCCACGCCGACGTCGCCCGTTTCCAGCGCCACTTCGCCCAGGTGGCGCAGGCGGCTGACCATATGCGGGGAAATGGCGACCGCATCTTCCAGTATCTTCTTGGCGATGGTGGTCTGGCCCAGCGCTTCATGGGTCTTGGCCAGCAGATCGTAGGCGGCCATGAATTTGGGGTTGTGCTCGACCAGATTCTCCAGCGTCTGCTGGGCTTCCTCGTAGCGCTGCATGCCGAACTGGCAGCGCCCCAGTCCCAGATGGGCCCAGCCGAGCGGGCGCTGCATCAGGATGGTCTGATAGATCAGGCCGGCTTCGGCCAGTTCGCCGGAAGCGACGTGCATTTCGGCGCGCAGGCGCGCGAACTCGATCGCGTGGCGCGGGTGCTTGGTTTCCGATTCGATGCACAGGGCAATGGCGCGGCGCACATTGCTCAGACCCATCAGGTCGTACACCGGCATGAACACGGAGCGCCGCTCGACGGCGCGGCCGATGCGCTGGAGCAGGGCGTCCACGGTAAACGGCTTGAGGATGTAGTCGGTCGGCGTCAGTTCGGCCGCGCTGATGACCTTGCTGTAATCGCCTTCGGAGGTCAGCATGATGAAAATGGTCCACTGGGCGATCAGCTTGTGGCGGCGCAAGTCTTCCAGCAACTGCTGGCCATCCTGGCCATTGTCGCCGCTGCCGCTGCCCAGGTCGTATTCGCAGAGCACGATATCGAAGGATTTTTTGCCGAGCTGGCGGATCGCGGTGCCGGAGCTGACCGCATACTCGATCTTCGTGATCGACGACTGGCTCAGCATATTGTGCAGATTGCCGCGCATCCCGGGATTGGGATCGACGATCAGGACCGACAATTCACTATATTCTGGCATCGTGTGCTTTCTCGCGCTGGCACCAGCCGAGACGCGCGGCCCGCAGGACGACAGTTCTGTGCGGCAATTTTGCGCGGCTGTTCGGTTTGCCTCTAACCCGGCAGGCGGACTTCGGTATTGGTATAAACAAGCATACTCCAAGGCAAGGCAAAATTGCACAAGAAGCAGCTGTTTTGCCCTTCGGAATGAGCGATTTGGCGCAAATAATGCTGAAAATGTTGCTTTGGCGGCAGTTTTGGTCGGGAAAAGAGGGCCGATCGCTCTGCTATGGGGCGGTCGGACAAGGTATAATGCGGCCAAAGGAAATTCTGCCATACCCTCGTGCCACATCTACCTTTAATCCGCAGCCACGCTGCATCAACCATCGTCCAACCATGTTGATTCTGCCGGGCTCCAACGCCCTGTCCGCATTCCGTAGCCAACGCCTGTTAACCCAACTGCAAACTGTGCTGCCCGCAGTGACCGCGGTGCAGGCCCGCTTTGTCCACTTCATCGATGCCGCCGCGCCGCTCTCGGCCGACGATTCCAGCCGCCTCGGCGCGTTGCTCACCTATGGCGAACCGGCGCAGGCCGATCTGGCCGATGGCGTGGTCGAAGAATTCTTCGTCATTCCCCGTTTCGGCACCATTTCGCCGTGGGCCTCGAAGGCAAGCGACATCGCGCACAACTGCGGCATGGCACACATCAAGCGCGTCGAGCGCGGTGTGGCCTATCGCGTGATCCTCAAGGGCGGCATCCTGGGCAGCAGCATCGGCGCGGCCAAGAAACTGGCCGAGCAGGAAGTGCAGTCCGTCGCGGCGCTGTTGCACGACCGCATGACCGAATCGGTGCTGCGCCACCCGGACGAAGCGGCCGGCCTGTTCCGTACGCTGGACGCGCGTCCGCTGGAGCGCATCGACGTGCTGGGCGCCGGCAAGGCCGCGCTGGAAAAAGCCAATACGGACCTGGGTCTGGCCATGTCGGACGACGAGATCGAGTATCTGGACGCCGCCTTCACCAAGGCTGGCCGCAATCCGACCGACGTGGAACTGATGATGTTCGCCCAGGCCAACAGCGAACATTGCCGCCACAAGATTTTCAACGCCGACTGGACCATCGACGGCGTGGTGCAGGATAAATCCCTGTTCCAGATGATCAAGAACACCCACCAACTGCAGCCAAAAGGCACGATCGTCGCTTATAGCGATAATTCGTCCATCATGGAAGGTGCCGAAGTCATGCGCTTCTTCCCGCAGGGCGAGGGCCAGGAATACGCCGCCATGAGCGAGCTGACCCATACGCTGATGAAGGTGGAAACCCATAATCACCCGACCGCCATCTCGCCATTCCCGGGCGCCTCCACCGGCGCCGGCGGCGAAATCCGTGACGAAGGCGCCACCGGCCGCGGCGCCAAGCCGAAAGCTGGCCTGGCCGGCTTCACCGTCTCCAACCTGATGCTGCCGGGCGCCGTGCAAGCCTGGGAAAACGCCGCCAGCGTCACCGCCGCGCCAGCCCAGCGCGACACCAGCAAGGTCTACGGCAAGCCGGACCGCATCGCTTCTGCGCTGCAAATCATGATCGAGGGCCCGCTGGGCGGCGCCGCTTTCAGCAATGAATTTGGCCGTCCAGTGCTGGGCGGATACTTCCGTACCTATGAACAGAATATCGGCAAGCAGTTTGCCGGCGCGCACGACACCGTCTTCGGCTACCACAAGCCGATCATGATTGCCGGCGGTATCGGCAATATCTCGGGCCAGCATACCCACAAGAACGACATTCCGGTCGGCAGCCTGCTGGTGCAACTGGGTGGCCCAGGCATGCGCATCGGCATGGGCGGCAGTGCCGCGTCCTCGATGGCCACCGGCACCAATACCGCCGACCTGGACTTCGATTCCGTACAGCGCGGCAATCCCGAAATGGAACGCCGGGCCCAGGAAGTGATCAATGGCTGCTGGCAGCTGGGCGCCAACAATCCGATCATCTCGATCCACGACGTGGGCGCGGGCGGTCTGTCGAACGCCTTCCCGGAAATCACCAACGATGCCAAGCGCGGCGCGATCTTCGATCTGCGCAAGATTCCTCTGGAAGAGAGCGGCATGGCGCCGAAGGAAATCTGGAGTAATGAATCGCAGGAACGCTATGTGCTGGCGATTGCCCCGGAAAGCCTGCCTGGCTTCCAGGCCCTGTGCGCGCGCGAGCGCTGCCTGTTCGCCGTCGTCGGCGTGGCCACCGAAGAGCGTCAACTGAAGCTGATCGACCCGGAGCTGGGCAATGAGCCGGTCGACATGCCGATGGATGTGCTGCTGGGCAAGCCGCCAAAAATGCAGCGCGATGTACACCATGTGCAGAACGAATACCCGGCCATCGACCTGACCGGCATCGAGCTGGAAGAAGCGGCCAGGCGCGTGCTGCTGCTGCCTACCGTGGGCGACAAATCCTTCCTGATCACCATCGGCGACCGTACCGTTGGCGGCATGAGCGTGCGCGACCAGATGGTTGGCCCTTGGCAGGTGCCGGTCGGCGACTGCGCCGTCACCTCGATGAGCTTTGAGGGCTATCTGGGCGAAGCCATGGCCATGGGCGAGCGTACTCCGCTGGCCGTGATCAACGCGCCAGCCTCGGGCCGCATGGCCGTGGGCGAAGCGGTGACCAATATCGCCGCCGCCGCCATCAACGATATTTCCGACATCAAACTGTCGGCCAACTGGATGGCCGCCTGCGGCCAGCCTGGCCAGGATGCGGCCCTGTTCGACACCGTCAAGGCTGTCGGCATGGAGCTGTGCCCGGCGCTGGGTATCAGTATTCCAGTGGGCAAGGATTCCCTGTCGATGCGCACCACCTGGCGCGACGACGAGTCAGAAGCCAAAGCTGACGGTTCTGGCACTGCCAAAGCCGTCACCTCGCCCGTCTCGCTGATCGTCTCGTCCTTCGCGCCAGTCTACGACGTACGCAAGTCGCTGACCCCGCAGATCAAGACCGATGCCGGCGATACCGTGATGATCCTGATCGATCTGGGCCGCGGCAAGAACCGCCTGGGCGCCTCGGCGCTGTCGCTGGTCATGGGCCAGCTGGGCAATGAAGTGCCGGACGTGGACAGCGCGGAAGACCTGAAAGGCTTCTTCGCCGCCATCCAGCAACTGAACAAGGAAGGCAAGCTGCTCGCCTACCACGACCGTTCGGACGGCGGCCTGTACGGCACGCTGACCGAAATGGCCTTCGCCGGCCGTAGCGGCCTGTCGATCAACCTGGACATCCTGACGCTGGAGCAGGGCCATGGTGCCGATCACGGCGATGCCAAGAACTGGGCCGGCCAGATCGCCGAACGCCGCAATGAGCAAACCCTGGCCGCCTTGTTCGCCGAAGAGCTGGGCGCCGTCATTCAGGTGCGTGCCGACGAGAAATCGCTGGTCATGGACGTGCTGCGCGCCTTCAATCTGGGCGCCTGCAGCCACATCATCGGCAAGCCGAACGACCGTGGCGTGATCGAATTCACCCGCGACGCCAAGCTGATCTACAACCAGCCGCGCGCCGCCCTGCATCGCCTGTGGAGCGAAACCAGCTGGCGCATCGCCCGTCTGCGCGACAATCCTGCCTGCGCCGACGCCGAATACGACCGCATTCTGGACGAAACCGATCCTGGCATCACGCCCAAGGTCACCTTCGACCAGGCCGACAACATCGCCGCGCCGTTCCTGGCCACCGGCGTGCGTCCGCGTGTCGCTATCTTGCGCGAACAGGGCGTGAACTCGCATATCGAAACCGCTTACGTCATGCATCAGGCCGGCTTTGCCGCGGTCGACGTGCACATGAGCGACCTGATCGCCGGCAGAGTCAAGCTGGACGACTTCCAGGGCATCATCGCCGTCGGCGGCTTCTCCTACGGCGATGTGCTGGGCGCCGGCGAAGGCTGGGCCAAGACGATCCTGTTCAATGCCGCGCTGGCCGAGCAGTTTGCCCGCTTCTTCAGCCGCAGCGACAGCTTTGGCCTGGGTGTCTGCAACGGTTGCCAGATGATGAGCAACTTGAAGTCGATCATCCCTGGCGCGCATGCCTGGCCGAAGTTCACCACCAACAAGTCCGAGAAGTTCGAAGCGCGCTTCTCGATGGTGGAAGTGCTCGATTCGCCATCGATCTTCTTCCAGGGCATGGCTGGCACCCAGAGCGCCATTGCCATCGCCCACGGCGAAGGCTATGCGGACTTCAGCCAGACCGGCAATATCGGCGAAGCCGTCGCGGCGATGCGTTTCATCGACAACCGCGGCGTGGCCACCGATGCCTACCCCTACAACCCGAACGGTTCGCCGCAGGGCTTGACGTCGGTGACCACGGCAGATGGCCGCTTTACCGTGATGATGCCGCACGCAGAGCGCGTGTTCCGCACCGTTCAGCAATCCTGGCACCCGGAATCGTGGGGCGAGGATTCGCCATGGATGCGCATGTTCCGCAACGCGCGTAAATTCGTCGGCTAAGTTGCTCAAGTCGATAAAAAGCCGGGGAAACCCGGCTTTTTTACGTTAACAGAAGCGCTTCGGGGGCGGAAGTCAGGGCAGGCGGCGCCATTTCCGATTCCGGATGAGCTCGCTGATATCATCGGAAATGGGTGCATATACCAGGCCGGCGAGGATCAAGGCCAAGGGTAAGGTGGCGCTGTAGCCAAGATGCTTGAATCCCAGCGCACCGGCGATTCCACCGATAAAAAAGCAGGCGGCCAGCACGCTCAACACCTTGAGCCGGCCCAGGTCGGCGGTCACCTTCAGTTCGGTATCGGCAAGGGCCGAATTCCAATAGATGAGCTTGCCAAGTTCGATGCCAAGATCCGTCACGATGCCGGTGATGTGGGTGGTGCGTATCTCCGCCCTGGACAGTTTGGTGATGACGGCGTTCTGCAGTCCCATGATAAAACTCAGCAACATGACGGTCAGCGAGACAAACACGCCGTCGATATGGCTCAGGGCGGCTCCCATCAGGCCAAAGCACAGCAGGAGCAGCGCTTCGATCAGCAGCGGAAAGGCATATTCGCTATGCATCCGGTGGCGCCGCGAATAGTTGACCATGATGGCCGTGCTCGCCGCCCCCAACAGGAATGACAGCAAGGCGCCGACGCCCGCCAGCGCCAGCCTGTAGGCGCCCAGCGCCACATGGTCGGCCATCGCGGAGACAATGCCTGTCATATGGGAGGTATATTGTTGAACCGCAAGAAACCCGCCCGCATTAATGGCCCCGGCCACGAAAGCCAGTACAAAACCGAGTTGGGTATTGGCGTCTTTGCTTCTGTGTCGGCCGGTCAGTTTTCGCGAATAGTGGATGGGCATAAGCAAATCTAGGCTGATGGCCAGCGCAAGTCAAGGGCTGGTACGGTTTTCAATGACGGGGCAGGGCCGGAATATTTCTATGGGCCGAGATGCTTGCTCGCTTCCCGGTAACTCAGCGATGATAGTCCATCCCGATTCAATTGAATAAATTCGCGGACCGCCTGCGGCGCATGGCGGGCATAATCGCGCAAGGCCCAGCCGATGGCCTTTTGAATGAAAAATTCCTTTTCTGAGCCTAAGTGCAGCGCGGCTTTGAATAGCCAGCCGCAATCCGTTCGATCGCGCCAGCCCAGTTGATGCAACATCGCGATTCTGCGTAACCACATGTTCTCGTGCTGTAAAGCCTCATCCATCTCCGCATGCGAAAAACGCAGCACCTCGCCTATCACGCCCGCCAGACCATCGACGCTATCCCACCAGGATTTCAATTGCGCCAGTTCCAGCAAGCTGGGAATGTGCTCCAGGTTCAATTTCTTCCAATGCAGGGACAGCAAGTCCAGCGCCACGTACTGATATTCGCGCTGGGGCCGGCTCCACAGTTCCCGGGCATGCCCTAGCAGGGTTCCCGGCCCAGCAGCGTTCAAGGTCTTGAGCAAGGGCCGTAGTGCTTGCCGGCGGACTGGCGTCGCGATTCCAAGAAATGAGAATTGATCGCGCATATAGGCCGACATGGCCGTCGCCCGCACGGGATCGGCGAGCGCCAGCAAGGCATCGCTCACTTGCGACTGGAAGGAATCGGCCATCGGACATCCGCTTGAATGAGGCTTCCAGTGTACGCCAGTGCCCGCAAGGGGCCAAGCATTGCCCCGGTCAAGCTCAATGCTGGTTTGAACAAGCCAATTTCTGGTTTGATTTGGGGTTTTTTCAGGCCCTGCAACGTCGCCATCCCTGGGGGAAGCCCCTTGCCCCGGCGCAAATCGGGACCGCGCTTCCCTCATTTCCCTTGCCTCCAAGACTTCATACAAAGCCCCTCGGTGCGCGTCCAACTTATTGGACTATATTTTTCCAAAATAAAACATTGCTTAAATAAAAGCATAAATAAAACAATCACTTGCAGATTTTGCAGCCTTTTTTTCACTCAGGCACGGGCTTTGCTATTAAGTCCCCGATCGCGCCGCTTCCGGGCTGCCGGTCAAGAGCAAAGAAAACGACAACGGTGAACCTTGATGCCGCGCTCGATGAGCCACTACAAAGTAGCCACTTAACTGGAGAATTAAAGTGAAAAAAAAGCGTCCTTTAACGCTGTACATCTTATGCGCAATGCTGCTGGGTATTTTGACCGGCTACGCTTGTCATGAAACCTTCCCTGAAACAAAAATGGCGGCCAGTATCGCCTCGCATATCTCAATCGCGACGGATGTCTTCCTGCGCCTGATTAAAATGATTATCGCGCTGCTGGTATTTTCCACGCTGACGATTGGTATTGCCCATATGGGCGATGGTAAATCCGCTGGCCGTATCGGCATGAAAGCGATGGGCTGGTTTGTTCTGGCGTCGCTGGTGTCGCTGTCGCTGGGCATGGTGCTGTCGAATTATATGCAGCTCGGTACCAATCTTGGCCTGCCTTTGCCTCCGCAGGACGCCACCACGGGTTTGAAAACCGCGGCCTTCACGTTAAAAGATTTCGTTTCCCACCTGGTACCGAAATCGCCGATCGAGGCGATGGCCAATAACGAGATTCTGCAAGTCCTGGTGTTCTCGATTTTCTTCGGTAGCGCGCTGAGTGCCTTGGGTGAGCACGGCAAGAAACTGACCGCCGTAATCGATGAGCTGGCACAAGTGATGCTGACCATTACCGGCAGCATCATGAAACTGGCACCGCTGGCCGTATTTGCCGCCATGGCTTCGGTCGTCACGACCAACGGCCTGGGTATTCTGGCGACCTTTGCCAAATTCATGGGTGGTTTCTATCTGGGTCTGTTCTGCCTGTGGGCCTTGCTGATCGCGGCCGGCTTCGTATTTATCGGTCCACGCGTATTCCGCCTGCTGGCCCTGATCCGTGAACCGTTCTTGCTGGCATTCTCGACCGCCAGCTCCGAAGCGGCTTACCCAAAACTGCTCGATTCGCTCGATAAATTTGGCGTTCAGCGCAAAATCTCCAGCTTCGTACTGCCGATGGGCTATTCCTTCAATCTGGATGGCTCGATGATGTATTGCACCTTCGCCGTGCTGTTCATTACCCAGGCGTATGGCATCGACCTGTCGCTGGGTACCCAGATCACCATGCTGCTGCTGCTGATGCTGACCTCCAAGGGCATGGCCGGCGTGCCGCGCGCATCCCTGGTGGTGATCGCCGCCACCCTGAATCAATTCAACATTCCCGAAGCCGGCCTGCTGCTGCTGATGGGTGTGGACCAGTTCCTCGATATGGGCCGTTCGGCAACCAATGCCGTCGGCAATGCGATCGCCACCGCCGTGGTCGCGAAATGGGAAGGCGCGCTGGAAGAGGAAAAAACGGATGTGCCAGCGCTGACCCCGGTTCATGCACGTGCAGCTTAAAACAGCAACACACAATAGATTTCACCTGGAGACTAGTAAATGAAAAAAGTAGCAATCAGCATCCTGGCCTTGGGCCTGACTTCCACCGCTGCCATGGCGCAATCGTCGGTGACCGTGTACGGCGTAGCCGATGTCGGCCTGAACCTGAGCCGCGGCACCGGGGCCGGCAACCTCAGCAGCATCAGTAGCGGTATCGCCTCGGGTTCGCGCCTGGGTTTCAAGGGCAAGGAAGACCTGGGCAACGGCCTGGTGGCTAACTTCGCGCTGGAAAGCGGCATCAGCATGGATTCCGGCGCCTCCGGCCAGGGCGGCCTGACCTTCGGCCGCCAATCCTGGGTTGGCCTGTCCGGCGCCTTCGGCGCGGTCGCGGTCGGCCGCCAGTATTCGCCGTATTACAAGGCCTTGCGCGACGTTGCCGATCCATTCTGCGATGGTCTGGCCGGCACCGCCGCCAATCTGTTCGTCGGCAACACCCGGGTCGACAATATGGCCGGCTATACCTCGCCGGTGGTGGGCGGCTTCTCGGCCGACCTGGCCTATGGCTTCGGTGAAACGGCCGGCGACAGCGCCAAGAACCGCACCATGGGCGCCAGCGGCACCTATGCCAATGGTCCGCTGACCGTGATCCTCGCCCATCACCAGAAGGAAAACGCCCTGGCCAATGCGCATACCCGCAACACGATGCTGCTGGCGCGCTACAAATTCGACATCCTGACCGCTCATGTGGCCCATGCGCAAAACCGCGATATCGCCGGCAACGCCAGCAAAGACAGCCTGATCGGCCTGACCTTGCCGGTGGGCGCCGCCGGCCGCTTCATCGCCTCGGCGGTGCTGCACAACGATTCGTCGGCGCAAGACCGCGACGCCCGTCAATTCGGCGTCGGCTATGTGTACAGCCTGTCGAAGCGCAGCGATGTGTATACGGCCTACAGCCATATCAATAACCGCAATGGCGCCACCTTCAAAGTGGGCAATGCGACCGAGTCGGGCACCGGCACCACCGGCATCAATCTCGGCCTGCGTCACGTGTTTTAAGAAATTCACTGTAGCAAGTAATACAGCCACGGTATCATGGACACTACCATGTCCAGTCCCCCGTCCCTGACCGCCGATCCGTCCTCTACCCGAGGTCGCGGACGCTGGTCGCGTCGCAACATCGCTATGTGGAGCGTTGTGGCGGCGTTGGGTCTGGTAATGGCTTACCTCGCCTATTTCTGGACTGAGCGCTTGATGATCGACAAGTTGCGCGTGACTGGCGCGCAACGTCTCGACGCCTATGTGGTCAGTCTGGAAAACCTGCTGGGGAAGTATGATTTCCTGCCCCGTACGCTGGAGTTAAACAAAGATGTCGTTGCCCTGCTGGAGCATCCGGATGATCCGGCGCTGCGCCGCGGCGTCAACGAATATCTGGAGCAGGTCAACAAGCAGGCCCGTTCCACCACCATCTACATCGTCAATCTGCGCGGCGTGACCCAGGCCGCCAGTAATTTCCGCGAAAAATCCAGTTTCGTCGGCGATAATGTCTCCTTCCGACCCTATATCCGCGATGCGCTGCTACATACGCCGGGTGGATTCTATGGCGTGGGCACCACCAGCCGCGAGCCGGGCTATTTCTTTGCCCACGGCATCTATAAAGATGGCCGCCTGCTGGGCGTGGCCACCGTCAAAGTCAATATCGAAAAGCTGGAAAAGACCTGGGAACCAGGCAACGACAAGGTCATGCTGACCGATAAGCACGGGGTCATCTTCCTGACCTCGGAACCGGAATGGAAGTACCGCACGCTGGAGCGCCTGTCCGATGCCGCCTTGCGCGAACTGGGGGCTACCCAGCAATATTATTCCTACCCGCTGACGCCGCTCGACATCGCCTATGAGCGCGTGCTCGACGAGCATGCCCGCATCATTTCCATCCGCGACGAAAGTGGCGGGCGCCGTGCCAGTCCGCGCATGCTCAGCCAGACCAATTCGCTGGCGCCGCGCCATTGGCAATTCATTTATCTGTCCGACCTGGGGCCGGCCCGCGCCAACGCCCAGGCCGGGTTTGGTTTCGCCTGCCTGTTGCAGGGCTTCTTCGTCATGCTGTTCCTGTATCTGCGCCAGCGCCAGCGCAGTGTGCGCCAGCGCCTGCGGGCCAAGGAAGACTTGCAGAACGCCTATGACAATCTGGAAATCATGGTGGCCGAGCGCACCTACAGCCTGAACCAGGTCACCAGCAATCTGCGCGAGGAGGTCGAAGTGCGGCGCCAGGCCGAGAACAAATTACGCATCACCCAGAATGAACTGTTCCAGGCCGGAAAAATGGCGGTGCTCGGCCAGATGTCGGCCGGCATCACCCATGAGCTGAACCAGCCGCTCACGGCATTGCGCACCATGTCCGACAATGCCGTCATCCTGCTCGAGCGCGGCCGGCTTGACGACGTCAAGGGCAACCTTGGCATGATTTCGCAGATTGTGGGCAGGATGGGGACGATTACGGGGCAGTTAAAGGGATTTGCGCGCAAATCGGTGGACACGCCGGTGCCCGTCCCGGTCGCCGCGGCAATCGCCAACGCGCTGTTCCTGGTGGAGCGGCGGATGGAGCTGGAACGAGTCAATTTCCGCATGAATAACCGCTACAACGAGGCCTCGGCCCTGTGCGACAGCAATCGCCTGGAGCAGGTGCTGGTCAATCTGTTCAATAACGCCCTCGATGCGATGGCCGAGTCCGAGCTGCGCCAGCTCACCGTCACCATCGAACAGCTGCAGGCCGGCGGCGAACAAAGAGTAAGGATACTGGTGGCCGATAGCGGCCCCGGCATTCCGGCCGAGGTGCGGCCGCATCTGTTCGAGCCGTTTTATACCACCAAGCCGCAAGGGCAGGGCCTGGGGCTGGGCCTGGCCATCTCCGAGCAAATTGTGGTCGGCTTCGGTGGTATATTGAGGGCCGAATCGGCGCCCGGTGGCGGTGCCCAGTTTGCAATCGAATTAAAATCAGATAGGGCAGGGGCTTGAGCATGGGTGAGTTGGTCAGTTTGAAGGTCCTGCTGGTGGAAGACGATGCGGCCGTGCGCCTGGGCGCCAGCCAGGCATTGCAGCTGGCGGGCATCGAGGTGCAGGCTTTTCCCTCCGCCGAACTGGCCCATAAGCTGATCGTCAAGGATTTCGCCGGCATCGTCGTCACCGATGTGCGCCTGCCCGGCATGAGTGGACTGGAGCTGCTGTCCGCCGTCAAGGCCATCGACCCGCAACTGCCGGTGATCCTGGTGACCGGCCACGGCGACATCAATATGGCGGTGCGCGCCATGCGCGACGGCGCTTACGACTTCATCGCCAAACCGTATTCCTCGGAGCAGTTGACCGACGTGGTGCTGCGTGCGCTGGAAACCCGGCGCCTGATGCTGGAAGTGCTGTGCCTGCGCCGCAAGTTGGAGCACACCAAGGGAATTGAAGCGATGTTACTGGGGAATTCGGCGGCGATGCAAGACGTTCGGCGCCTGATTCTCGACCTGGCCAATGAGCCGGCCGATGTGCTGATCTATGGCGAGACCGGCACCGGCAAGGAAATGGTGGCGCGCTGCCTGCACCAGCACAGCGTGCGCGCCAAGCACCATTTTGTCGCCATCAACTGCGGCGCCATCCCGGAAAGCATTTTTGAAAGCGAAGTCTTCGGCCACGAACCGGGCGCCTTCACCGGTGCGGCCAAACGCCAGATCGGCAAGATCGAACATGCCGACCGCGGCTCGCTGTTCCTCGACGAGATAGAAAGCCTGCCGATGGCCTTGCAGGTCAAGCTGCTGCGGGTGCTGCAGGAGCGCTATGTGGAAAGACTGGGCTCGAATCAGGCGCTACCGGTCGACGTGCGCATCATCGCCGCCGCCAAGGTGGATTTGAAAGAGCTGTCCGACCAGCAGAAGTTCCGCAGCGACCTCTATTACCGCCTCAATCTGATCGTGCTGAACCTGCCGCCGCTGCGCGAGCGGCGCGAAGATATCCCCTTGCTGTTCGAGCACTTTGTGCTGGGCGCGGCCGAGCGCTATAGCCGTCCCGCGCCGGTGGTGCCGGGGCCGCTGATGCAGGCGCTGATGGCCCACAACTGGCCCGGCAATGTGCGCGAACTGAAGAATATCGCCGACCGTTTCGTGCTGGGCCTGTCCAGCGGCGCCGATGGTATTTTGTCGGCCCGCAATGCCGTTGCCATGCCGCTGTCGGAGCAGGTGACCGGTTTCGAGCGCGCCCTGATCGAGCAGGAATTGCGCAGGGTGGCCGGAAACGTGACGGAAGCCTGCGCCGCGCTGGGCCTGCCCAAGCAGACCATGTACCATAAAATGCAAAAATATAATCTGGTCGCCGAAGAGTTCCGCTGAGTTCCACAGAACGCCGCTCATATCGCTGTTCATATGCTGCAATCCCCGGCTTGCCTGACTACGCCTCTGCGCCCGTGCATCTTCGCCAATTTCACCATACTGGTTATAGCCCTACGCTTATAGGGCCTCCCTGTCTCCTGCGGCGATAATGTCGCGCTTCTTGTGGATGTTGCCGTTCAGCTCTACTATTTTCTGTCCCGCTTGCTATGTGTCGGCACGCAAACCCGCGTGCTTTCGATGCCACAGCGACCGTTGTATTTCCCACCGCTTAAATTGGTTCAGTTGACGGATTGATGTGCCTCTGATCAACTAGGCAGGTGGGCAATGACGCTCAAAGATGGTGCGTATGCTTGCAAACCCAGGCATTGACAAGAAGCTTATAAGCTCAACCATCGGGAGTGTTACAAATGAAAGTTGAACTTTCGCGCCGCAATTTCTTGAAAGCCGGTGTGGTCGCTGGCGTCTCCGTGTACATCGCGCCGCTGGGTGGCAAGGCCTTCGCCGCCTTGTTCGAAGACAAAATCCTCAGCCCTATCGACTGGAACAGCAAGACCGGCCAGGTCAAGTTCCGCATCGACGGCATTTCCAAGGTCACCGGTGCCAAGGTGTTCGCACGCGACATCCGCTCGCGCGACATGCCGCACTGGCCCAAAGACCAGTCGCACGCGCTGATCCTGCGCACCACCAAGACCGACCACACTTACGAAGGTTTCGACCTGTCCTTGCTCGGTGCCGACCTCAAGCCCGACCGCGTGGTCACGGCCGAGGATCTGGCACGCGACGGCATAGAATTTCCCGCCTTCTACGGCAGCGATATGCTGCTGCCCGCAGGTAAGGCCGCGGCCTACCTGGGCCAGGCGGTCGCGATCCTGATCTTCCACGACTTCGCCAAATTCCGCTTCGCCAAGGACGCCCTGCAATTCAAGGAAGGCGTGATCCGCTATGGCGCCGCGGCCGCGCCGCTGGAACGCGACCCATGGGGCACCTTCCGCTTCGTGCGCGTGGGCGGCGCCACCTCGGCCGACGACGATACCTTCTCCAGCCTGAAAAACGCCATGGTCTTCCCGAGCATGATGCGCAAGCAGATGCCGATCTGGCCGGACGGCGTCGAGCACGGCAAGCTGGGCGAGCAGGGCATGTTCTACGCCAACCAGATCAAGGAAGAGTTGGACAAACCGCCGGCCGACTGGCTGGTGCTCGAACGCGACTACAACACCCAGTCCGCCGACACGGCCGCGCTGGAACCGGACAACGCCAACTGCTGGTACGACGCCGCCAACGCCACCTTGCACATGGTGGTGCCGACCCAGGGGCCGAAGGAAGTCGTCGACAGCACGCTGGAAATGTTCAAGAAGGCCAAGTTCCCGCTCAAGAAACTGTTCCTGCACCCCTGCTACACGGTCGGTTACGGTTCCAAGGATCATTACAACTTCCCCTTCTACGGCCTGCTGACGGCGCTGTACTCGGACGGCAAGCCGGTGCGCCTGGCCAATGACCGCTATGAACAGTTCCAGACCTCGATCAAGCGCCACGCCTTCAAGATGAAGTACCGCATCGCGGTCGACCGCAAGACCGGCATGCTGCAATCCTTCCAGGGTTACTTCGAAGGCAATGGCGGCGGCCGCAGCAACTTCTCGCCCTCGGTGGTGATGGTGGCGGCCACCGCGGCCCAGTCGGTCTACTACTTCCCGAAGAACGATTTCGCGGCGGTGGCGATCGCTTCGCGCGCCGTCGATGCCGGTTCGGCACGGGGCTATGGCACCCTGCAGAGCATGGCTGCGACTGAAATGATGATCGACGAGTTCGCCGCCAAGCTGGCTATGGACCCGATCGAGTTCCGTCTGAAGAACGCGCTGCGCTCGGGCATGAAGAATACCCAGGGCGCGATCCCGGCGGGCGCCATCCGGGTCGACGAAGTGCTGCAAAAAGCCAAGGTCCATCCGCTGTGGACCGGCCGCGCCAAGAACAAGGCCGTCTTCGAGACCGCCAATCCCGGCAAGCGCTATGGCGTGGGCTTCGCCTGCGTGCAGAAAGACTTCGGCACCGGCGCCGAAAGCTCCTTCGCCAAGGTGGAAATCACCGCCGAAGGCCGCATCCGCCTGTTCCATAGCGGCACCGAGATCGGCACCGGCATGTCCACCTCGCAGGCCATCGCCTGCGCCAAGTGGCTCAGCCGTCCAGCCAATGAAATCAATACCGCGATTGTGGACTGGGATGACCTGCCCGTGGTCAGCACCGACAACCCGTATATGACCAGCCAGGCCGACGAAGACAAACTGGCGGCCAATCCGCGCTGGTCGCCGGCCTGGTGTTCGCCGGCCAGCGCCACCAACTCGGCCTATTACTATACCCACAGCACCCGTGAAGCTTGCCGTGTGGTCTTCATGCACGGCCTGTGGCCGGCCGCAATGGCGATCTGGAGCCAGGGCATCGCTGGCGGCCAGGCCGCCTCGCTGGTGGTGCGCGTGGAAGAGGCGCGCTGGGTGGACGGCAAGCTGTCGGCCGGCGGCCTGGAAGCCCTGCCGTTCCAGCAACTGGTGGCCAAGGCCCATGAGCTGGGCCTGGTCACGGGGGCGGCCGTGCACGTGTTCAACCGCTGGCGCTGGACCGAGGCCGAGTTCGAGGTTCTCAATGCCAACGTCACCCTGCCGATCGATGGCCTGTCGCTGCGCTACGGCGATGGCGCCGACAAGGGCCGCAAGGCGAATATGAGCACCACCGGCGGCTATCACGTGCTGAACCGCAAGCGCGTCTTCATTCCGCCGGTGCAGCGTAACAATGCCACCGTCACCTATTACAGCGCGGTCGGCACCCTGGTCGAACTGTCGGTGCACGAGGCCAGCGGCAAGGTCGACATCCTGAGCCATCACTCGATCATGGAGTGCGGCAATATGCTGTCGCCGCAACTGGTGTCGAGCCAGCTGCAGGGCGGCCTGGCGATGGGTATCGGCCACGCGCTGCATGAATACCTGCCGCTGTACGAAGACGGTCCCGGCGACGGCACCTGGAACTTCAACCGCTACCAGCTGCCGCGCGCCAGCGATGTGGCGGTGTGGAAGCAGACCGCCGACATCTTGCCGCCGCTGACGGAGACCGATCCACCGAAAGGCATCGCCGAGGTGGTCATGATTCCCGTCGTGGGCGCCATCGTCAACGGTATCGCGCACGCCATCGGCCACCGCTTTACCGATCTGCCAGTTACTCAACAAAATATTCAGGAGGTGCTGGCATGAGCCTCACAACCAAACCCATCACGCTGCACATCAACGGCAAGCAAGTCGGCCCCGTCCCCGTCCCCGAGGGCGTGATGATGATCGATTTCCTGCACGAATACCTGGACCTGACCGGCTCGCGCCTTGGCTGCGGGCAGGGCGTCTGCCGCGCCTGTGTGGTGATCCACGACAAGACCGACGGCAGCAGCGAAGAAGTGCGCTCCTGCATCACTGGCGCCCACTACTTCGAAGGCAAGAAGGTGCGCACCATCGAAGGCCATGCCACCCGCAATGACAAGGGTGAAGTGGTGGCGCTGTCGCCTATCCAGCAAAAATTCCTGGAGCATTACAGCTTCCAGTGCGGCTATTGCACCCCCGGCTTCGTCAACGCCGCCACCGTGCTGCTGGAACGCCTCAAGCGCGAGCCGGTGGCCAAGGACGCCGTCGACCAGACCATCACCGATGGTTTGAACGGCCACATCTGCCGCTGCACCGGCTATGTGCGCTATTTCGAAGCGGTCAAGGATGTGGTGATGACGACGCCCGGCCTGGTGAAGGAGTCCAAATGAAGATCACCCGATCCCGCGCCCTGATGCTGGCCGCCACGCTGGCGACCGCGGCCATTGCCGGCCTGAGCCTGAGCGGCTGCTTCGAGCAGGCCACGGCGGCGGCGCCGTCCGCTTCGGCGACTGCCGTTCCCGCAGCGGCGCCGGGCGCCAAGGCCAACAACGAGCAGGTCAAGCGCGGCCGCTACCTGGCCCAGGCCGCCGACTGCGCCGCCTGCCACACCACCGCGACCGGCGCCCCATTTGCGGGCGGCGTCGAGCTGAAGTCGCCTTTCGGCACCTTCTATGGCACCAACATCACGCCGGACAAGGAGCACGGCATCGGCAAATGGAGCGCGGACGATTTCTACACCGCGCTGCATGACGGCGTCACCCCGGACAAGCACCTGTATCCGGCCATGCCTTACACCTCCTACCGCACCATGAGCCGGGCCGACAGCGACGCCATCTTCGCCTATCTGATGCAGACCCGGGCGGTGGCCACGCCGAACAAGGATGCGGACCTGAAATTCCCGTACAACATGCGCTTTGGCGTGCGTTTCTGGAATATGCTGTTCCTGGAAGATAAGCTGCCGGATGCGTCCGTCGGTAACTCGGCCACCTGGCAGCGCGGCCGCTATCTGGTCAACAATCTGGGCCACTGCGCCGAATGCCACACGCCGCGCGGCATGCTGGGCCAGCTGGACCTGAAGCGTACGCTCAACGGCAATGTGCTGGCGCGCATTGGCGCGCCGGACATTTCGCCGGCCGGCCTGTCGGCGGCGGGCTGGACCGCACCGGATCTGGCCTCCTTCCTGGGCACCGGCGTGGCGCCGCAAGGCTCGGCCTATGGCGAGATGTTCGCCGTGGTCCACCTGAGCACCCAGTATCTGGTACCGGACGACATGAACGCCGTCACCACCTATCTGCTGGGCGACAAGCCGCTGGCACCGCAACCGCTGAAACCGGTAACGGCTTCCGGCCCCGAGTTCGATGCAGGCAAGCGTACCTATATCGCCGTGTGTGCCGGTTGCCACGGCGTCGACGGTGGCGGCAAGCCGCACGTGGCCGTCGCCATGAAGGCCAACACGACCGTGCGCAGCGCCGACCCGCATAATCTGATCGCCGTGACGCTGGACGGCATCGAAGCCCAGCACTTTGGCGCCAAGGAAAATATGCAGGAAATGCCGGGCTTCGCCAAAACGCTAAACGACAAGGAAATCGCCGATCTGTCGAACTTCCTGCGCAGCCAGTGGGGCGGGCAGGCGGGCAAGGTGAGCGAATCGCAGGTGAAGGACTTGCGCGCCCAGGGTGCTAGCCACCACTAGCAAGCCCAGTGGGAGCGAGGTGACAACCCGACGACATCTACTTCGCCCCCGCTGAGCTCCGTTGAACTAGTTGAGATTGGCGCCGCAGCTTCCGCGCCGGACATCGGTGCGATCCTTGTGACGCTAGCGCCAGCGCCATCTCGTCGCTTACCATCCCCATGACGACCGTCCGTGGTGGCGGCCCAGTCCAACCGCGTTTAGCTGTCGCTGGGCCGCGGCCAGCACGGCATATTGCCGCTGGCGCGACTGATGTGCGCTATTGCTTCCATCCCTGACGGGCTCGAAGCAAGCCATCTCAACGAGAGTGCTGTGGATACCGAAGGTCGCCCCAAAACTTAGTGGAAGCGGTGCAACAAGTGCGCCGCTGCGGCATGAAACTGCTAGTATGGTTGAGCAATATCAATCTCCAAATCCCTGAAGCGACGAGGACATAATGAAAAATTTTCTTAAGACGATGGTGGTTTGTTTGACCGTACTTGCTTTCCAGTCCGGCGCCCTGGCGGAAGAAAAGCGCACGCCGGACGAGGCGATCGCCATGGTCAAGCGTGGTGTAGCCTATATCAAGGAAGTGGGCAAGGACAAGGCACTTGCCGAGTTCAACAACCAGAAGGGCAAGTTTGTCGATGGCAGCCTGTATATCTTTGCCTATGATATGAAGGGTACCAACTTGGCCAGCCCCAATCCGAAGATCATCGGCAAGAACTTGTATGAGATCAAGGACAAGAACGGGAAGCCCACCGTCAAAAGCTACATTGAGATAGCCCAGACCAAGGGTAGTGGATGGGTCGATTTCGTCTGGCCCCATCCCCAAACCGGCGAACTGCAGCAAAAGTCCGCCTACATCGAAAAAGTCGACGATTACCTGATCGCCTGCGGCATCTACAAATAAGGCCGATGCTCAGAAGCGGTGTCGCATGCCGGCAGCGAAGCTGTTGGTACGCGATGCCGCAGTGATCTTATCCGACATGTAGATGGTATACAGGTCAGTGCGCTTGGACAGCGTATGGTCGTAGCCCAGCGACAGCGTGCTTCGCTTCAGGTCTGCGGCCAGCAGGCTGCCGCTGCGGCGGGTGTCGGCGTAGCCGGCAAGCAGGGCGCCGTTCGCCACGGGGATGCTCAATCCCAGCGAATACGAATGGTCGTCCATCTTCTTTCCTGTGGTGGTGTCGTCGTTGTTGCTGCGATAAGTGGCAAACAGCTTGACAGGACCGGTGTCGTAGCGCGCCCCCAGATACACGCCGCGCTGGCTGTCGATGCTGCCATAGTTGTTGGGCGTGGCGGTCGCATCGAGGATGGCTGCGCCGCTGTTCGGATTGCTCGCCCGCACGCGTTGCACAACCGCGCTCAAGCCCAGCGGCCCCATCGTGTAGTAGGCATTGACGGCCACGTTGCGGATGCCGCTATTGCCGGCCACTTCACCCGGCTGGTAGTAGAAATTCATTTGCAGGCCGTTCATCACCGGCGTCGAATACTGGACCTGGTTGCTCCAGCCGCTGTCGCCGGCCGTGTTGGCCACCCACTTGCGGGCGCCGAACGCTCCGGTCGGCACATAGGTGTGCAGGATCAGGGGCGAGAATTGGAATGAGTCGCCGAAGGGATTGAACAGTACCGCGGTCAGGAAGGTCGGCGCGCTGGTGCGGCCCACCGTAATCTTGCCAAAGTCGCCGGCCAGTGCCACGAAGGCATCGCGTGAAAACAAATTGTCGCCGCCGAAGCGGCCCGAGGCGCCCGTATCGCCAAGGAAGAAGCCGTTGAGTGCGAATTCCGCCTTCAGGCCGCTGCCCAGCGATTCGCTGCCGCGGAATCCAAACCATGACGTGGTCATGCCACCGTTCTGAACCACCGTGCGGCGCGACGGTTCGCCGCTGTACTGCAGCGACCCCGCGTAAATATCGACCAGGCCATTGATGGTCACCGACGATTGCGCGAGTGCAGGACCCGCAATCAGCGCAGGGCCGAACCCCAGTATTGCCAACGTTATTTTCCGCATCTTCCCCTCCAGATTAGTTTCCAAAGTGACTGCTGAGGCAATTATAGCGTTGCAAATATGACCAAATTGAGGCCAATGCGAAATATTGCACCCAAGGTGCACAGAAAGTAAGCGTCTTCCCAGTACGCACTGGACTGTCTACCCAGCGTCATCCATGATCGGGTTTTGGCACCGCATTTATGCCCACGGATTCGGAGTGCGTGAGGTGATCGCAAAATTTCGCCACCAGGATATGTGCCAGCAAACACCCCAGCAAAGCTAAATGTCGTCAACTTGTAGCTTTGGCCATATTGCGCCAAGGATTGGAACGCATCAAAAAAATAGCGCGCCACCCAGATCGGACGGCGCGCATTTTTATTTACCACCTTAATTCCCCGGTGCAATGGACGGGCAGTGATTTCCTCGGATTCAGGCGGCGGCGTTTGTACGCTTGCGGCGGGCCATGAAGCCGACCAGGCCCAGACCGGCCAGCATCATGCCGTAAGTTTCCGGCTCTGGTACCGGGCTGATGTTAAAGCTCTCCAGACGCGGGCCATGGTCGCCAACAGTCGAGAAAATGACCTCGTGAACGTTGGTGGCGTTGAGCACGTGGTTCCGGCTGAACTGGCTGATGGTCACTTCTTGGCTACCGAGCAGATGGCCGCCGATATCCTTGTATTCCAGTTTCAGTTGAAACGGCGTGAAGTCAAAGCCGATCTGACCGCTGCCGCCCATGTAAAACGGCATGATATTAATCTTCATCGAGTTCAGGTTGAAGCTGCCGGCGTCGTAGCTGATGCTGGCGTTGCTGCCGATGTTGGTGCCATCGAGCATATTATAGAAGCCATAATTGAAGGTGAAGCCGTTCAAGGAGGTGCCGTTGATTGCCTCGTATGGATTGGTGTTCGACAGATCGACTTCGGTTGCCATGGCGGCGCCACACAACATGGTGCCAAGCAGGATTGCGGATGCGATTTTTTTCACGGTATTTTCCTAGTAAGAAGTATAAGGATAAGACCGGAAAATAATATCAGCTTGTTATTATTGAAATATCACCAATTGTCATTTAATGGCATAAATTCTATGCATCGCTGGATAGCTGAACTGGCTCACGGCAAATAAGTATTCATTATTGCGTTGCCATCAATCAGCGGCCCGACACACAGGCCGGGCTGCTGGACAAGCTACACTTCAGACTCAGGCTGCGTAAGCACCGGCGCGTTTGCGGCGGGCGGCGAAGGCACCGACCAGGCCTAGGCCAGCCAGCATCATGCCGTAGGTTTCTGGTTCTGGTACCGCGCTGATGTTGAAGTAGTATAGACGCGAACCTTCGTCATGCTCGGACGAGAAAACAACTTCATGAACGTTGTTGACGTTGACGTCGAACACATAATTGTAGGTGCTCACGGTGATTTCCTGGCTACCCAGCAGATTGCCGCCGATGTCCTTGAATTCCATCTTCATCTGGAATGGCTGGAAGTCGTAGCCGATCGAGCCGCTGCCGCCCAGGTTCCACGGGGTGCGCTCAAGCGTCACCGAGTTCAGCTTGAAGCTGCCGGCGTCGTAGCTGATACTGGCCTTTTCGCTGATGTTGGTGCCATCGAACATATTGTAGAAGCCGTAGTTGAACGTGAATCCGTTCAGGGACGTGCCGTTGACCTGGAACGGATTGGTGTACCACAGGCCTATGTCCTCGCCAGCCATGGCCGAGCCACACAGCATGGAACCAAGCAGTAATGCGGAAGCAAATTTTTTCACGGTGTTTTTCCTAGTAAGAGATGTAAGGGTAACGCCGGGAAATCATATCATTTCCGCATTGTTGAAATGTCACCAATTGTAATCAAACGACAATATTTCTTTGTGGTTAGCACCTATGGCTGAAGGGATTTTATGAAAGATGGCTTATTTTTGATCTTGAATCAATAATACTTTATTGAATCAGCATCTCGTGCAGTTCCGCGGGCGCGTCGGCATACAGTTTCACGACCGTCGATGTGCGCGTGCCATAACCCGGCGTCTCTATCCGCACCGCCGACAAGACCCGTTCCAGGTCCAGCGGCACACCGGTTTCCGGCAGGCGCATGTCGGGCGCGGTGGTGGTGTCGGCCAACATCTCGAAAAAGGCTTCGTCCGGCGCGCCCAGGCACAGCAGGCTGGCGAACTGGGCCTTGGTCTTCAGCACCTTGGGCCAGGGCGCATCGAGCAGCGCGTTCGACAGGCCATAAATGCCCGGTTCCAGCGGCTGGCCATTGCGCGGGTCATCCTGGCCCTTGTTGGAGAACCAGATCAGGGTATCGCGGTCGCCCAGCACCAGATTGAAGCCGTTGTAGGCATCCGCACCCAGCCGTATCGATTCCACATATTCTTGCGGCGTCATCACGCCGGCCAGGTAGTCGGCCACCAGATGGCCGCGCGAGGGCGCGTCATCCTTGTGTTCGGACGGACAGCGGATATTCGTGATGGCGGCAAAGCGCGGCGATGGCGCCGGCGACGGTGAAGACGATGCGTCGGCGTCCGACTGGGTGATGCCCATCCAGCTACCGCCGGCCAGCAGGTCGCGGCCCGCGTAGATCTGCGGGTGCTCCTCCCAGGCGCCGGCGGGCGCGGTGGCGCGTTCATAGAATTCGTCGCGGTTGGCGGCGGCGATCAGGGGCAGGGAGGGGATCACCCGCCACGCGAAAACAATCAGGCACATGGGATTACATCCAAAAACACTTCGGTGTGACGGGGCCCCGTAATCCAGGCCGACATTCCGGCGCCGGCCACGGCGACATCCAGCGCGGCCGCGAAACCGGCGGCCGTGGCGGGATAGACTTCCATCCAGGTCTGCACGCCATCCTTGGCTTCCGGACGGCGCTTGAGTTGCCCGACCACGCCATGGCGGCTGGCCAGTTCCGCCTGCATGGCGGTCACGACAGCTTGCAGCGCAGCCGCGTCGGCTTCGCGCACCTGATAATAAATATACAGATCGGCCATCTTACAGGTCGAGCGCATCCAGCACGTAAGGCATGGGCAGGAAGGCCAGTGCCACGCCATCGGCCGAGCCCAGCCGCACCGAGGCTTCCTCGATCGCGGCCAGCTTCATTTCCACCAGCGCGTCGGCGCCGCCCAGGCCATTCGGCGCGGCGTTGACGATCATGCCGCAAGGCTGGCTGGGATCCGAGGTGGCGAACACTTCGGCGCCGGCGACAGCCGCCGCGTCCGGTATGCTGACCAGGGTGGTGCGGCGCTTGAGCTTGCCCAGATACTGGCTGCGCGCGACGATTTCCTGGCCCGGATAGCAACCTTTCTTGAAATTGACGCCGCCCAGCAACTCATAATTGATCATTTGCGGAACGAACTGTTCCTGGGTCGCCTTGCTGATCTGCGGCACGCCGGCATGGATGCCGGACAAGGCCCAGGCGTCGTTGCCGCCCACGGCCAGCCTGGCCGACAGTTCCGGCCAGACGGTCTGGGCGGTTTCGGCCGACAGCAGCCACTGATAGCGCGGCGCGCCGAAGGCGTCGGCCAGACGGATCAGGGTGCCAAGCGGATGGTCGAGCCGGGCGTAGGCACGCGCGGGCAGGGCGTCGAACCAGGTTTGCAGCACGACCTGGGCCAGATCGCCGCCCAGGCCCAGTACCACCTGATTGGCGGGCGCGTCGGTTGCGTCGCTCAGCTTGGCCTTGGCGCGCAGCACGAACATGCTCAGGCGCTTTTGCAAGGCCGGCTGCAACTCGCGCGGCAGTTGCAGGAAGATGGTTTCGGCATTGCGCCACATCAGGAAGCTAGCCAGCAGGCGCCCCTTGGGCGTGCAGTAGCCGGCCAGCCGGGCCTCGTCCTGGCCCAGGTGCTCGACGTCATTGGTCAGCTGGCCATGCAGGAAACTGGCCGATTCTTCGCCATGCAAGGCGATCAGTCCCTGGTCGGTGACTGGCGCGACGAAACCGGCGGCAAGCTCGCTTGCCATGAGTGTCCGGCCGAAATCGCGCACCTGATCAGGTGCCTGTTCGGTGCCGCGCGCGCCTTGCAGCGCAAGAAGTTGATTCCAAGTATTCATAATTCCTAATAATTTGACGATTAAAGCATTATCATGACGGGCTCATTATAGTGATGTCGCGAACATCGCGTCGGACGCGGCCCAAAATCGGGGCGCGGCGGCCGGGCAGGAACGCGGCACTGGCATGGCGGATCATTCTGGTTCACTATGCGTTGGATAACCATACGGCGTTGACAGATGGCTTTGATAAAAAAAATAGTAGTGAGCGGCATGCTCGTCGTGCTCGCGGCGGGGGGAAGTTTTGGCTACTGGGCGCTGGACCCGATCACCACCGAAGAACCGCCCATCGAATTCAGCATTACGCCCGGTAGCGGCGCCCATGCGGCCGGCCAGCAGATCATGGAAGCGGGCGTACCGATCGAGCCGCTGCTGTTCAACCTGCTGGCACGCCTGACCGGCAAGAGCGGCAAGATCAAGGCCGGGGCCTACGAGCTCAAGCCCGGCACCTCGCCGCTGGCCCTGGTCGATCAACTGGTGCGCGGCGAATTCGCCCAGGAAACGCTGACCATCATCGAAGGCTGGACCTTCCGCCAGATGCGCCAGGCCATCGCCGCCCACAAGGGCTTGAAGCACGATACCATTGCGCTGAGCGACAAGGAGTTGATGACGCGTATTTCCAGCGACTTCAAGCAGCCCGAGGGGCTGTTCTTCCCCGATACCTATCTGTTCGCCAAGGGCGCCAGCGAGTTGCAGATCTTCCGCCAGGCCCATACCATGCTGCTGAGCCACCTGGCCGAGGCCTGGGACAAGCGCGATCCGGCGCTGCCCTACAAGAACCCCTACGAAGCGCTGGTGATGGCCTCGATCGTGGAAAAGGAAACCGGGCAGAAGTCCGAACGCACGATGATCGCCGGCGTGTTCGTCAACCGCCTGAAACTGGGCATGCTGCTGCAAACCGACCCGACCGTCATCTACGGCATGGGCACTAAGTACGACGGCAAGATCCATAAAAAGGATCTGGAGACCGACACCCCTTACAATACCTATACGCGCAGCGGCTTGCCGCCCACGCCGATCGCCCTGCCGGGCCAGCAGTCGCTGGCGGCGGCGCTGGCGCCGGCCAAGACGGCGGCCCTGTACTTCGTCTCGCGCGGCAACGGCACCAGCCAGTTTTCCGACAATTTGCCCGACCATAACCGGGCAGTGAACCAATATCAACGATAGGCTGTCCAGTTTCATGACCCAACAACGCGGCAAATTCATCACTTTCGAAGGCATCGACGGTGCCGGCAAATCCACCCACATCGCTTTCGTGTCCGAGCTGATTCGTGCACGCGGCGTCACCCTGGTCAGTTCGCGCGAACCGGGCGGCACGCCGCTGGGCGAAAAGCTGCGCGAACTGGTGCTGCACGAAAAAATGCACCTGGAAACCGAGGCGCTGATCATGTTCGCCAGCCGCCGCGAACACATCGCCCAGGTCATCGCCCCGGCGCTGGAACGCGGCCAGTGGGTCATTTCCGACCGTTTCAGCGACGCCAGCTTCGCCTATCAGGGCGGCGGCCGCGGCCTGGCGCTGTCCAAGCTGGACGCGCTGGAACAATGGGTCCACCCCGAGCTGCAGCCGGATCTGACCTTCCTGTTCGATGTGCCGCTGGAAGTGGCGCGCGCGCGCCTGGACGCGACCCGCTCGCTCGACAAGTTCGAACAGGAGCAGGCCGACTTCTTCTCCGCCACCCGCGCCGAATACCTGCGCCGTGCCGCCCAGTTCCCCGAGCGCTTCCGCGTCATCGATTCGGCGCGCAGCATCGCCGCGATCCAGGCCGAGCTGGCGCAGCTGCTTGATGCCTTACTTTAACGTTCGAAGCCACTGCATACGATGAGCAATACCATTTACCCGTGGCAGCAAGCGTCCTGGCAGCAATTGCAACTGCTGCGTCCGCGCATGCCCCATGCCATCCTGTTCCATGGCGCCGCCGGCATCGGCAAGGCCGACTTCATCGAACGCTTCGCCCAGGGCTTGCTGTGCGAAGCCGTGCTGCCGGACGGCCACGCCTGCGGCAGTTGTGCCTCCTGCGGCTGGTTCTCGCAGCAGAACCACCCCGACTACCGCCGGGTGCGCCCGGAAGCGCTGGAAGACGAGTTGCCGGACGAGGAAGGCGAGGGCGAGACCAAGAAGAGCGCCAAGTCCACCAAGGCGCCGTCCAAGGAAATCAAGATCGAGCAGATCCGCGCGCTGGCCGACTTCATGAACATTTCCACCCACCGCCAGGGGCTGCGGGTGGTGGTGCTGTATCCGGCCGAGGCGCTGAATATGCCGGCCTCGAACGCCTTGCTGAAGACGCTGGAAGAACCGCCGCCGGGCACGGTCTTCCTGCTGGCTTCGAACAGCCTGGACCGTCTGCTGCCGACCATTCTGTCGCGCTGCCGCAAGTTTGCCCTGCCCATGCCCAGCCACGCCGAAGCGCTGGCCTGGCTGAAGGCCCAGGGCGTGGCCGATGCCGACAGCTGGCTGCGCGAGCAGGGCGGCGCGCCGCTGGCCGCGATGGCCCAGGCCGAGACGGGCAACCGGGAAGAACTGGAGACCTTGCTGCAGCTGTTGGCGCATCCCAGTGTAGAGGGCGCCCTCAAAACGGCCGATAAACTACAGAAAGTGGCATTATCGGCCCAAGTTTCCTGGATGCAGCGCTGGCTTTATGATGTATTTTCGTACAAACTGTCAGGAAATATACGTTACTATCCGCGCCACCACAAAGAACTGGCGCAGATCGCCAACAAAATCCACATCAGCCGTCTGCTGGCCGCGATCAAGAGCGCCAACGAGCGCAAGGCGACCGCCGATCATCCGCTGTCGCCCAAGCTGTTTATTGAAGACATGTTGCTCGACTACGCAGCACACTGTGTTTGAAAGGAATTGAATGTCCGGTATCTCAACTGATCCAACCGCCTTGCCCGTCAACCGTCCGACGGTGTTGTCGCTTGCGATCAAGGAAAAGGCCGCGCTGTATGCCGCCTATATGCCTTTTCTCAAGCATGGCGGCATGTTCGTGCCGACCCAGAAACCGTACAAGATTGGCGATGAGATTTACCTGATCCTGGCGCTGATGGACGATCAGAACAAATACCCGATCGCCGGCAAGGTCGCCTGGATTACCCCGGCCGGCGCCAACCACAACAAGACCCAGGGCATAGGCGTGCATTTCCCCGACGACGAGAGTGGGCAGCGCACCCGTCTGCGCATCGAGGAAATCCTCGGTGCCGCGTTGCGCTCCTCGCGCGCCACCCACACTCTCTAAACCGTTTTTTGCAGCAGAACATGACTCAATTCAGCCATCGCATCGCCACCCTGGACGACCTGCCGACCATCGTCGCCATCTACAACAGCACCGTCGCCTCGCGCGAAGTGACGGCCGATACCGAACCGGTGACGGTGGAGTCGCGGCTGGGCTGGTTCAAGGAGCACGATCCGCGACGCCGGCCGCTATGGGTGATCGAGGCCGAAGGTGGCTCCGGCGCGCCGCAGGACATGCTGGGCTGGATCTCGTATTCCAACTTCTATGGCCGGCCCGCCTATTCGGGCACGGCCGAAGTGTCGATCTATATTGCCGAAGCCTCGCGCGGCAAGGGCATAGGCCGCTATTGCCTGGAGCAGGCCATCGCCTACGCGCCCGAGATTCAGGTACATACCTTGCTGGGCTTCATCTTCGGCCACAATGCGGCCAGCCTGGGCCTGTTCGCCAAGTTCGGTTTCAGCACCTGGGCCAATCTGCCGAAGGTGGCGAATCTGGACGGTATCGAGCGCGACTTGATCATTCTGGGCAAGCGCGTCGCCTGAGGGGGAGCACCCCCCGGATCCGTCCGATTGATCACCGCCTGAGTGCCGCCGGTGTTTGTTCAAACCCACGGCTAAGAGCCGGGGGCCGGTGCCGACAGGACCGGCGGGGCGCAGCCCCACCCCGGACCCTGGTCAGACCCCGGCTCTTTGCCCTGGGTGTGGAACGCAGCCGGCGGCCCGCCAATCGTGAATTTTCTTTACCTGAGGGCTTAGTCCCTGGCTAGCATCAGGCAAACTGCGCCACCCGCCTCGGGTACAATCACGCCATGTATATCGATTCCCATTGCCACATCAACTTCCCCGAGCTGGCCGCTCGCATGCCCGAGATCCTCGCCAAGATGGACGAGAACAAGGTCACGCACGCGCTCTGCGTCTCGGTCGACCTGCCTGACTTCCCGCAAGTATTGGCCCTGGCCGAACAATATCCGCACATCTACGCCTCCGTCGGCGTACACCCGGACTACGAAGACACGCCCGAACCCACCGTGGAGCAACTGGTCGCGCTGGCCGACCATCCCAAGATCATCGCCATCGGCGAAACCGGCCTGGACTATTTCCGCCTGACCGGCGACCTGGAATGGCAGCGCAAGCGTTTCCGCACCCACATCCAGGCCTCGCGCATCACGCGCAAACCGCTGATCATCCACACCCGCGCCGCCAGCGAAGACACCATCCGCATTATGCGCGAGGAGGGTGCCGGTACCGAGGCGGGCGGCGTGGCCGGCGTCATGCACTGCTTCACCGAATCGCTGGAAGTGGCGCGCGCCGCCATCGATATGGGCTTCTACATTTCCTTCTCCGGCATCGTCACCTTCAAGAGCGCCAAGGACCTGCAGGCGGTGGCGCTGGAATTGCCGCTGGACCGTATCCTGATCGAAACCGATTCGCCCTATCTGGCGCCGATGCCGCATCGCGGCAAGATGAACGAGCCGGGCTTTGTGGCCCATGTGGCCGAGTACATCGCCAAGCTCAAAGGCATCCCGCTGGAGCAGGTCGCTCAGCAGACCAGCGACAATTTCTTCAAACTATTCAACATAGTACGATAACAAGCTCATGCCAATTCGAGATCCGCTCGTCCGCCCCGCACGGCGCCTGCTGTTGGTCGGCATGGCCGCGCTGGCCTGTTCCCTGGCCGCCGGCCCCGCCATGGCGGACGCGGCGGACGACACCGTCAGCTATTTCCGCGCCGTCCAGCTCGACAACGTGTCGGCCGTCAAGCGTCTGCTGGCCAAGGGCCTGGACCCGAATATCCGCGAACCGGAACGGGGCGAAACCGGCCTGATCGTGGCGATGCGCTACGAAGCCAACGATACCTTGCAGCTGCTGCTGGCCCAGCCTGGCATCAATATGGAAGCACGCGCGCCAAACGGCAACACGGCGCTGATGATGGCGGCCTTCCGCCAGAACAAGCCCGCGCTGCTGACCCTGATCGCCAAGGGCGCGCAAGTCAACCAGACCGGCTGGACCGCGCTGCATTACGCGGCGGCGGCAGGCAGCACCGAGATCACCAGCCTGCTGCTGGAACATCACGCCTATATCGATGCCGAATCGCCGTCCGGCATGACGCCGCTGATGATGGCGGCGCGCGAAGGCATGGAGAAAGTGGTGGCCTTGCTGCTGAAGGAGGGTGCAGACGCCAGCCTGAAGGATGGCGGCTTCCACCTGAATGCCGCCGAGTTCGCCGACAAGGCCGACAAGCCCTGGATCGCCAAAGCCATCCGTGCCCATCTGGCCGCCCGCGCCAAGCCCTAAGCTGGCGCGCCCAAGCCGCCGGCGTAACAGCCGAATTGGCGGGTATTTCCCGTTTATCTCGCGGCTTTGTCGTAGGGCAATTGTGACGATAATGGTTTTCGCCGCGCTGCCTTTTTCCGCAGTGCGCACCAACAAGGGAAAATCATGCTGAATGAACGCGAAATCGAAAGTTGCTACCTGGGCCAGTTTATTCCGGTCCACTATCACCACAATATGCTGATGGATCAGAACCGCATGCACGGGTTCAAATCGGCGATCGATTACGCGGTCCAGCCTGGTGCCAAGGTCCTGGAACTGGGCGGCGGCACCGGCGTGCTGTCCTGGTTCGCCGCCGCCAAGGCTGACAAGGTCTATTGCGTCGAATTCAATCCGGACATGGTCAAGGAAGCGCGCAAGATGCTCGCGCTCAATCCCAACGGCCACAAGGTCGAGGTGATCCACGCCGATGCCTTCGAATACCTGCCGCCCGAGCCGGTCGACGTGGTCATCTGCGAAATGATCCACGTGGGCATGCTGCGCGAAAAACAGGTGGAAGTGATTGAATCGTTCAAACGCCGCTATCTGCAGCGCTTCGGCGGCCCCTTGCCAGTGTTCCTGCCGGAAGCGGTGATCATGGCGGTGCAGCCGCTGCAGCAGGAATACGATTTCGAGGGCTTCTATGCGCCCATCGTGCAATTCCAGGAAACCACTGTCATCTATCCGGGCACGGTGGAAATGGCCCAGCCGGCCGTCTACAGCATCATCGACTTCAACCTGCCCAATGAAATGAGCTACAACTGGGAAGGCAAGTTCGTCATTGAGCGCAGCGGCCAGATCAATGCGATGCGTTTCGTCACCAAGAACATCCTGGCGGTGGTCAAGGAACGTTCGACCACCATCGACTGGCTCAATCATTACATGACGCTGCCGCTGGCCACACCGGTGTACGCCAGCCAGGGCGATATATTGCAAGTGAGTTTCCAGTATCGCGCCGGCGGGTCGATTCCCTCGCTGCAAGCGGCGCTGCGCGCCGAGATCCTGTATGAAGCCGCAGTGCAGCCCCGCCAGTTGACGCCGGCCTACGCTTAAGGCTGTAATACCGGAGCGGGCCCGCAGGGGCCGGTTCCGGCACCTCCCGCAAAAAACCTCCCACATTCGGCCTGTCCCGGCGTATATTTCGTCTTTTCAACATTGAATTGACGGTTTTATATGGAACAGAACGATCAGCGCTACCTCATCCAGCAGAACAAAATCAGCGACGGCGACACCAAACCGCCGGTGTTTGCCAAGGTCATGCGCAGCAAGGATGGCGTCTTTGAAGGCGTGTCCTTCATCAAATCGAAGGAAAAGGCCACCATCCTGACCATCGCCGAAGCGAACCAGGCCATCGACTGGGCCAACCGCAAGAAGCCGAACGCCAAGGAATACATCACCAAGATCATCTGCGTCGGCCAGTAAGGGCACGCCAGGCCGCCGCCCGTCGGCGGATTTTACCGTTGGTCGCGGCTATGCGCAGCCGGTCGCATGGCGATTGTGACAAGCCGCCCGGCGCATTACAGTCAAGCCTCGATTGATACGGAGGTTGCCATGCTGAGCTTTATCCTGTGGTTGGTGTTGCTGTTCCTGTGCTGGCCGCTGGCACTGCTGGCACTGATGCTGTATCCGCTGGTGTGGCTGGTGCTGCTGCCGTTCCGCCTGATCGGACTGAGCGTGGAAGCGGTGTTCGAGCTGCTGCGCGCCATCGTCATGCTGCCGGCACGCGTGCTGCGCGGTTCGCCGGGACGTTAAGTAGGTCGCAGCATGCCGCAGCACATATTAGAACCCACAGCTTACCCCTGGGGTCTGACCCGGCGGGGCAGACCCCGGCTCTTTGCCGTGG
>JABTBR010000035.1 GCA_013284265.1 Oxalobacteraceae bacterium
CTCCGCCACCGCGACCTCTGGAGTATTACCAGCCGCAGCCTCCACCATCAGCACGGCCCCTTGTCGCAGCGCGTTCCAATGTTTAAAAAATCGCTTCTTTACCCCGCTGTCTTTCTGCTCTGGTCTAGGTATGCAAATTTTAACGATAGTTTCCAGATAAGCCGAGTAGTCCTCACCCTTTAGATTTTCCAATAAACTCTCAAGCTGCTCCTTTTCGCAAGCCATTTTTGGTATGTTCTGTATTTTTATCAAATACTCTTTCGCCAACCCGCGTTCGCGATTCAAATAATCGTGATTCACCTGCGGCCGATTATATGCACAGTTAGTCAGAAAAATATCTTTGACATGCTCCGATTCCTGCAAAATCCTCAACACCGACTCATCAGGATGGCAATAACTGTGTTTTCCTGCCGATATGATTGCAATAGCCGGCTTTAACCGATCCAGAAGTCCAACGGAGGTGCTGTTCCGGCTTCCGTGATGTCCACATTTAAAAGCGACGCAATTTTCGGGGGCATGTTCTTTTTCAATAGCATGTCCCAAATCGCCGGCGGTATAATATCTAAAATTCCCAAAGTCGATCTCAAGCATAAGCCCTGCGTCATTCTCACTATTCTCTCCATTGCCGATAGTCGGGCTGCGGTGGTAATATAAACAGTGAAATTTAAAATCATCTTCCTGATACAGCACCCGTTTACAATCCGATGGCTCCGTGAGCATCTTCCCTGCCGCGTTCTGGAATTTCTGTATTTTTTCGTCATTACTTTTATTTTTCGGCAAACCTCGATGAAATACTTTAGTGCAAGATCTCTTAATATAACTTGCATCCTCAAGCAAGACCGTCAAACCCTCGATATGGTCGGCATCATAATGCGTGGATATAAGGGCATTTAATTTCTTCACACCATAGGCCTTCAATGTATTCTCGACATTATCCACATATAATGCTTTTCCTCCATCAATAATGGCCGAATAAACAAGTTTCGTCCCTCTGCGATAAACAATGAGCGTCGATTCCCCTTGAGCGACGTCTATATGTACGATGCTGAGCGAAGTCTTGACATCGATACTCGCTGCAATGCCCAAGGCCGCCGAGGAGGAGAAGCTGGATGCGTCCCCGCTAGCCGGTTGCTCCATTTCGGCCAGGCCGGACATCGCCAACCCCGTCCCATCCTCTTTTTTCAGCTTCTTTTTCGACTGCACATCCGAGCCCGCACTCGACGAACTACTCTGCGTGGTCGTAGTCGTAGTCGTATTAATAGTTGTCGGTATCGGTGTCGGAGTCGGTGTCGCATCGGAGCCGGTGTCCGACGCCTCACCCTTGCGCTTATCGCCTTGCAGCTTCCGCCCATCGCCACCGGATTTTTTCCCGCCGCCCCCGCCATTATTTTTTGGTGATGACACTGCTGATATCCTTTCCTCGCCCGCGGGCGCGTGGTCATGGCATGGTGCGAAATGGCGCTACGCCATGGCGTCGATTTTCAGGTCAAGCCCGCTACGACAAATGAAAGTCCCGCAGTGCCCGCAGTGTCGCCTCATCCAGGCGGCAGCTCACGTCCAGCCCCTGGGTCAGCTGAAACCGCGCCAGCGCGCGCTCCAATCCACTGCCCTGCTGTCCATCCAGCGGCCCGTCATAAAGCCCCAGATTGGCGAGCCGTTTTTGCACGCCCAGGCACTCCGTGACCGGGTCCAGCACCCCGATCAGTATCGTATGAACTTCCGCCTCGGCTCCGCTGCCCAAGGTAATGCTCACCGTGTGCGCCTCCGGCATCACATGCATCAGCACATAGCCGTTCTCATCGGTGACACCGCGACAGTCCGCTGCCTGCACGCCGTCCACATGCGTCACGCTGGCCAGATAGGGAAGCTGGCGACGCGGCTGCCCATCGACCAGGAAACGGATATGCAAGGTATCGGGCACGCCCTTGCGGCGCAAGCGCAGGCGCTGACCACTATTCGCCGCAACCGACCCCATCCGGCGCGCGGGTATGCACAGGCGGTCTCCGGGAAACAGGACATTTTTATCCTTGCGCAGCGTCTTCAGCGCGGCATTGTCTGGCCAGTTCCACACCGTATCGGGGAAAAACCCGTGCCGGCTTGCCAGCTTCGCCGTGCATTCGCCCTGCGCCACCACATGCACCCGCGACTGACTGCCGACGGCCACCGGCGCCAGCCAGGCGGCATCCCCGTCACTGCGCGCCAAGCGCGCCGGCAATGCTTCACTGCCCTCCAGAACCCAGGCTTCCTCGTCGAGCTCATACAGGCTCAGTTCCAAACTGCCCGTCTGCAGACCCTCAAATCGCACCATGCCATCCGCCGAAGTCTTGGCGCGCAGTGCCCGATCGGCGCCGGCGCGCAATTCCACCGCCACGTCCGACAGCGGTTTGTCGTCTTCGCCGACCACGCAGGCCTCGACCGCGTAACGCAGCAAGGGACAGGCTGCGATCGGCGCATCGGCGGGCGCGCTAGCGCTTGATCCGTCGGCCGCAGCCTCGGCCGCCTTCAACTGGCTGGCCGGCACACTGCACTGCCGGGCTTGTGCTGGTTCTGACTTCGCTTGCATGCTCATAGGATCATCCGCTTGATATATTCACGCTGGGTACGGCCCAGGGCCCAGATACGCTACTCTTTCGTCAACAACAAGCGCCAGCCATCCTTCCGGATGCCGGCACTGTCCGGCGAGATGGCGGCGCCACCTGCGCCCTCGCGCCGCAGGCGGCGATTGTCTTCTTCGATTTGGCTACGCTGAATGCAATGGCCCAGCAGGCGCCGCAGACGCTGGGCCGGGGTCCCCGCGTTCACGTCATCGAGCATGCCGCGCATCCACGCCAGATCCGCGCGGACATGAAAATCCCATCCATAGCTCACCGCCAGGCTCAAGTAGCGACAACCATCACGCTCGCTGACGATCCCAAAACCGGCGGCGGTCCGCAGCGTTTCCTCGATGCGCTGGCACAAGACCTCGTGGCCGAGCACCCACAGCTCGGCGTGAAACTGCGTGCGCAGGAAGGCCGCCATTGCCTCGATTTGGCGGCGTTTCTGCGCAGCGGCCAGGCTTTCGGCCAGGATATGCATTTGCGCCTGCCGGATGACCAGCATGTTCAGCGGCCGTCCGACGCGGGCGCCACGCGCATGGCGCCCACCATAGCGGCGCCATGCAGGACACGATTGAGCAGCGCCAGCTCGGTGTCCGGGGTGGCGCCGGCTGGCGTGGCCGGCACTGCCAGACAATAAAACGGCAAGGCTTCCTGGCTCGCTTCCACCACATCGGACATAGGCCGAAAACCGGCTGCCCGCAGCGCCGCCAGAGAGCGCAGATTGTTTGCAAAGGCGGAGGTGAACAGATAACGCAAGCGGCGTCGGATCGCGATCCGCTTCAGCAGGCGCAAGGCGCCCCGTCCATACCCGCGTCCGCGGAACTCCGCGCCTATCCAGTAATGGAACACCGCCGCGTCGCCATTGGCGCGCAGCACGAAGACGCCGACCAGACCGTGCTCGGGATGCATGACGCCCCAGGCCGTCAGGTCGTCGTGTTCCGTGTGGGAGGCAATCCAGGCTAGCGCGGCGTCCAGATCATGCAAGGGTTGCAGGCGCACCATGGCCAGGATATCGGCGGCATTGTGCTGAGCGAGCAGTGCCGCCGCATGCTGCGGACCGAGCAAGGTCGCGCGAATCTCGCACGATGGATCGCCGCCGTCCACCGCATCGGCGCCCAGCCGGACGCGGCATACGCCGCGCCAGCGCAGCAGCCGTTTCAGCTTCTTGCGGTAGCGCGTCACGCCGGGCGCCGCCGCGAACGCCTGGCGCAGTTGATGCTCGGCCTGGGCATGCTGCCCAAGTTGCCAGTACACCATGGCGAGATTGTAATGGGTGGCAGGATGAGCGCCCCACTGCTGCAGCGAGGCGCTGAAATACCCGATGGCCGAGCGCCAGCAACGCGAACTGGCCGCCACCACACCCAGGGGAAATGCAAGGTCCAGGCCCGACCTTTCCAGTTGCCGCAAGATCAGCGGCCAAGCGTTTTGCACCGCGGCATTCCATTCCAGCTGGATGGCCAGAGGCGATTCCGGCAGATGGCGCTGCAGTGCCGGCAGCAGCCGCGCCAGCACGCTGGCATCCCATTGCCACTCGACGAGAACAGCCACGATGTCCGGAAAATTCAAATGCGCATCCGCCGCTGCCCGTTCAGCATCGAGCGCAGTGGCGTTCAAGCCATCGCCGCTGCCGCCAAACTGCGCGCCCTGGGATGACTGGTTTGCAACTGACGGCAAGCGAGCTGGAAGGGGCATGATGGTCCGGAGCGTTGCAGTATCAGGGAGCACCCGAGGGTAGCGGCGGGCCATGTCTGCCGGCCCGGTGCTGCGCGCAAAGCATTGCAATAAGAGTAACACGCTCCCTATCGGTGGGCAAACACAAAGATTGGCCGCGCGCCCAGCCGGAAGGCACCGTGCCGCGCCAGGGTCGCGCCAAGGCCTGCAAGCCAGGGCGATGTCGGCGATCAAGCCCTGCGGCTCTTCCCGGCCGATATTAAAGGCTGTGCACCAGGACCAGGACCGTGTGCGCGCCGGCTCGTGCGCTCACGGCTCAGGCACGCGCCGGCGCCGGCGCTGCCGCACCGATGATGCCGGCATAGCGGGCCAGCACCGCCTCGATGCCCTGCTCGAGGCATTCGACCACCAGCGCGTGGCCGATCGACACTTCCTCGATCCCCGGCAGCGCCAGGAAATGGGCCAGATTGTCGAGATTCAAATCATGGCCCGCATTGACCCCCAGCCCCAGCGCCGTCGCCCGCGCCAGCGCCGCCTGGAAACCCCGATAGATCGCGTCGCCGGCCGGGGTATTGAAATGGGCCGCATAGGGCTCGGTGTAGAGCTCGATGCGGTCGGCCCCCAGCGCGCGGGCGACGTCGTGCCCGGTATTGTCATAGTCGACGAACAGGCTGGTCCGAATACCCAGGTCCTTCAATTGCGCGATCACCGGCCCCAGCATGGACGCCTGGCCCGGCAAGTCCCAGCCATGGTCCGAGGTGAGCTGCCCCGGTGCGTCCGGCACCAGCGTGCATTGGGCCGGACGCACGGCGCTGACAACGGCCAGGAACTCGGCCGAGGGATAACCCTCGACATTCAGCTCGGCGCCCTGCTCCAGGCACAGGGCCTGGAGTTCGGCCACATCGGTATAGCGCGCGTGGCGCTGATCCTCGCGCGGATGCAGGGTGATGCCGTGCGCGCCCAGTTGCAGGCAGCGCGCGGCGAAGGCGCGCACATCCGGGAAATTGCGGCCGCGCGAATTGCGCAGCAGCGCGATCTTGTTGATATTAACCGAGAGTTTCGTCATGATTTTTCTGAAGGTATCTGGATGGACCCGCTGCAGCAAAGGAGCGGTCATAATTGTGTGGGCAAGGCCATGATCGCCATCACCGTAGAGATCGTTGGCGAAACGCCCCCGGCGTCGAGACCGGCGTGGACCAGCTGTCGAGCAAGCCTGGCGCGGTACCCAGCCTGGCACAGGAAAAACAGTGGCAATAGAACAATGACTGTAATCCCATCAAGCTTTCCAGTCAAGCAAGGCCTCCCCCCGCGCACCACCGTCTTCGGCGCCGCCGCCCCGAACGCGCAATGCAAAAAAGCCCCCCGGCACCGAGCGCAATCTTGAGCGCGTTCGGTGCCGGGGGGCTTTTTTTGAATACTGGAGCGGGAGAAGAGTCTCGAACTCTCGACCTCAACCTTGGCAAGGTTGCGCTCTACCAACTGAGCTACTCCCGCTTGGAGCTACGACTTGTCTGGAGGCGAGGATCGGAATCGAACCGACCTAGACGGCTTTGCAGGCCGCTGCATAACCTCTTTGCTACCTCGCCTGAGGGTCTTGCCGGCGCGGCCCCGATGCAGTCGGGACCAGGCTTAATCAAAAAGGGAAGCAGCGAAGCTTCCCTTTGAATTCTGGAGCGGGAGAAGAGTCTCGAACTCTCGACCTCAACCTTGGCAAGGTTGCGCTCTACCAACTGAGCTACTCCCGCATGGAGCTTCAAATTTTGCTATGACTTCTTTACTACGGCAACCAGTGCTTTTCAATTCACTGGAGCGGGAGAAGAGTCTCGAACTCTCGACCTCAACCTTGGCAAGGTTGCGCTCTACCAACTGAGCTACTCCCGCGTAGGCCAGCATTTTAGCAGCATGTTTGCCATTTTTCCAGTATTACTTGAGAGAATAGTTTGCTGGCCGCCATACTTGCTGCCGCCTGCGACAAACGGCTGTGCAATGCAAAAAGCCCTCCGGCACCGAGCGCAATCTTGAGCGCGTTCAGGCCGCAGGGCTTTTAAAAATTCTGGAGCGGGAGAAGAGTCTCGAACTCTCGACCTCAACCTTGGCAAGGTTGCGCTCTACCAACTGAGCTACTCCCGCTTGGAGTACGAATTGTTTGGAGGCGAGGATCGGAATCGAACCGACCTAGACGGCTTTGCAGGCCGCTGCATAACCTCTTTGCTACCTCGCCTGAGGATCTTGCTGGATTGGGACCAATGCGACCGGTCTTCAATCAAAAAGGGAAGCAGCGACGCTTCCCTTTGAATTCTGGAGCGGGAGAAGAGTCTCGAACTCTCGACCTCAACCTTGGCAAGGTTGCGCTCTACCAACTGAGCTACTCCCGCATGGAGTCCAACATAATAGCAGCAAGCTGCCGGTATTTCTAGTTCTACTTGTTACTGCTTTGCTTATGATGCCCAGCTAATTTGGCAAATTAACTGGAGCGGGAGAAGAGTCTCGAACTCTCGACCTCAACCTTGGCAAGGTTGCGCTCTACCAACTGAGCTACTCCCGCGTCATCAACAACAGGCCAGCATTATAGAGGATCTATCGGGCCTGTCAATGGGAAAAACTTTGCTTGGTGAACATTTTGTGAAATTGGCATGGTTGGGCGCATATCAAAACCTACGGCTTAACCCTGGGGTCAGACCCGCCGGGTCTGACCCCGGCTCTTTGCCTTGGGTTTAAAAAGGGCCAGCGGCCCCTTTGCCGCACGTCCGACCCCGGCTCTTTAGCATGGGTTTTCTATACGCAGCCGGCACGCAAACTACAGATTACCGGACTTTTCCTTGATCAGCGGCCAGGCCAGGCGCAGGTAGTAAAACATCGACCACACCGTCAGCACGGCGGCGATCAGCAGCAGGCGTTCGCCCCAGACCTGGGTATCGACCGCGCCCATCAGCACATCATGGAACAGCAGCAGCGGGATCGCACTCATCTGCGCTGCGGTCTTGATCTTGCCCAGCGAACTGACGGCCACCGATTTGGACGCGCCGATCTGGGCCATCCACTCGCGCAGCGCCGAAATGGCGATCTCGCGGCCGATGATGATGAAGGCCAGGATGGCGTTGACGCGATCGAGCTGCACCAGCACCAGCAAGGCGCCAGCCACCATCAGCTTGTCGGCCACCGGATCGAGGAAGGCGCCGAAGGCCGAGGTCTGGTTCCAGCGGCGCGCCAGGAAACCGTCGAACCAGTCGGTCACGGCGGCCACGATGAATACCAGGGTGGCCGCCATATTGCGGTCGGCCACCGGCAGCCAGGGCGTGGGCAGATAGTACACGCCCACCACCAGCGGAATCAGCGCAACGCGCAACCAGGTCAACAGAATCGGGATATTGAAAGGCATAAGCTCGGAATGAAGGATGCTTTTTGTAAATAATGGCAACGCGCCGCTAGTCTACCTTGAGCGCGCCGCTTGTACCAGCACAGTTGCGCGGCGGGCATCAATGCAGCTGCTTGTAGATTTCCTCGGCCAGCGCGGTCGAGATGCCCTCGACCGACATCAGATCCTCCACGCTGGCGTTGACCACCCCGCGCAGGCCGCCAAAGCGGGCCAGCAGCTTCTGGCGCCGTTTCGCGCCAATACCCTCGATCTCTTCCAGGCGCGAGGTCTGGCGCGTCTTGGCGCGCTTGGCGCGCATGCCGGTGATGGCGAAGCGGTGCGCCTCGTCGCGGATCTGCGCCACCAGCATCAGCGCGGCCGATTCCTTGCCCAGCTCCTGCGATGCGCGGCCGTCGACGAACATCAGGGTCTCCAGGCCGACCCGGCGCCCCTCCCCTTTCGCCACGCCGACGATCAGGCTGATGTCCAGCCCCAGCTCGGCGAATACCTGGCGCGCCATTTCGATCTGGCCCTTGCCGCCGTCGATCAGCACCACGTCGGGCATGACGCCGTCGCCGTTGGCGACCTTTTCGTAGCGCCGCATCAGCACCTGGCGCATCGCCGCGTAATCGTCGCCGGGGGTGATGTCGTTGATGTTGTAGCGGCGGTATTCGCCGTTCTGCATCTGGTGGTGATGGAACACCACGCAGGAGGCCTGGGTCGCCTCGCCCGCCGTGTGGCTGATGTCGAAACACTCCACCCGCAGCGTGTCGATGTCTTCCGGTTCGAGCCGCAGCGCGTCGACCAGCGCGCGCGTGCGCGACTGCTGCGAGCCCTGCTCCGACAGCAGCCGCGCCAGCGAAATCTCGGCGCCCTTCTGGGCCAGCTCCAGCCAGTTGCGGCGCTGCCCCTGCGGCTGGAAGATCAGGTTGATGCGGTGGCCGCACTGCTCCTGCAAGGCCAGCATCAGCGCGGGCTGGTCGTATTCGATGTTCAGGATCAGGGTGCCGGGGATGAACTTCTCGGTGTAGTGCTGCACCAGGAAGGCGTTCAGCACTTCGACCTCGATAGTGTCTTCGGCGATCGCGGCGGCATCGTTCAACTGGGTCGGGAAGTAGGCGCGGTCGCCCAGGTGGCGCCCTCCCCTGACCATCGCCAGGTTGACGCAGGCGCGTCCGCCCTGCACTAGCACGGCGATGATGTCGACGTCGGCGTCGCCGGTGGTTTCCATGCTCTGCTGATGCAGCACGCGCGACAGCGATGAGATCTGGTTGCGCACCGCGGCGGCCTGCTCGAATTTGAGCTCGCCGGCATAGGCGTGCATCTTCTTCTCCAGGTCTTCCAGCACCTCGCTCTGGCGCCCGCGCAGGAAGCGCGCGGCGTTTTCCACGTCGATGCGGTAGTCCTCGGGCGTGATCAGTTTCACGCAGGGGGCGCTGCAGCGGCCGATCTGGTGCAGCAGGCAGGGACGGGTGCGGTTGGCGTAGACGCTGTCCTCGCAGGTGCGGATCAGGAATACCTTCTGCAGGATCTGCATCGATTCCTTGACCGCCCAGCTGCTGGGGAAAGGCCCGAAGTACTGGTTCTTCTTGTCCACCGAGCCGCGGTAGTAGACCATGCGCGGCGATTCGCCGCCGGTGATCTTCAGATAGGGATAGGACTTATCGTCGCGGAACAGGATGTTAAAGCGCGGCTGCAGCGTCTTGATCAGGTTGTTTTCCAGGATCAGCGCTTCGGCCTCGCTGTGCGTGACGGTCGTTTCCAGCCGCGCGATGCGCTCGACCATCATGGCGATGCGCGGGCTGGCCAGGTTCTTCTGGAAGTAGCTCGATACGCGCTTCTTCAGGTCGCGCGCCTTGCCCACATATAGCACCGCGTCATTGATATCGAAGTAGCGGTACACGCCGGGCAAGTTGGGCAGCTTGGCGACGGTGGCCAGCACCAGTTCGCGCGGGTCCGGCGCGGGCGCCGACGGGGCTTGGATCGTAACGTCTGTCATCAATCGGTCTCTTTGGCCTGCTCGACGATGACGAAGGCGACGGCGTATTCCGACTCGTCGCTGATCGTCACTTGCGCCGTCAGCCGGTTCTTTTGCATGAATTCTTCCAGTACGCCGCTGCACACGATCATCGGCTTGCCGCTGGGGGCGTTGAGCATCTGCGCCGCCGGCCAGGTCATGGGCATGCGCAGACCGAGGCCGATGGCCTTGGAAAACGCCTCCTTGGCGGCGAAGCGGGTGGCCACGAAGCGCACCCCGCGCACGGCATTCTTGGCCTTGCGGGCCAGGTATTTTTCCATCTCCTGCGGCCCCAGGATTTTTCGCGCGAAGCGGTCGCCATGGCGTGCCAGCGCCGCCTCAATGCGCGGGATCTGGCAGATGTCGGTGCCGATCCCGTAAATCATCGCGCCCCCAGCCGGGCCGCGATCATGATGGCCTTCATTTCGCGCACGGCGTTTTCCCAGCCCACGAACACGGAATGGGCCACGATGGCGTGGCCGATATTGAGTTCGGCGATATCGGGGATGGCGGCGATCGCCTGCACATTGGTGTAATGCAGGCCGTGGCCGGCATTGACCTTCAGGCCGCGGCTGGCGCCGAAGCGCACGCCGGCCTTGATGCGTTCCAGCTCGGCGGCCTGCTCGGCGCCTTCGCAGTCGGCGTAGCGGCCGGTGTGCAGTTCGATCACCGGCGCGCCCAGTTCGGCGGTGGCGGCGATCTGGGCCTCATCGGCGTCGATGAACAGGCTGACGCGGATGCCTTCGGCCTGCAACTGGCGCACGGCGGCCTGCACGGCATTGAAGTGGGTGACCACGTCCAGGCCGCCCTCGGTGGTCACTTCCGTGCGTTTTTCCGGCACCAGGCACACATCGGCGGGCTTGATGCGGCAGGCGAAGTCGATCATTTCCTGGGTCACGGCCGCTTCCAGGTTCATGCGCGTCAGCAGCTGGGGCGCCAGCGCGATCACGTCGGCATCCTTGATGTGGCGGCGGTCTTCGCGCAGGTGCAGGGTGATGCAATCGGCGCCGGCCTGCTCGGCCAGCAGCGCGGCGCGGATCGGGTCTGGATACCTGGTGCCGCGCGCATTGCGCAAGGTCGCCACGTGATCGATATTGATGCCCAGGTCGATGACAGGGCCGGAAGGTTGCAGGAAGCTCATGGGGTGGTCCGTAAGAGTAATTTAAAGCTGCATCAGGTCAATCAGGATCTGGCGCGTGTTCAGCGGCGCGCCGCCCAGGTGGTGCGCCAGCAGGAAGCGCATCAGCTGCTTGCTCTGGGCCTGGGTGGCGGCGTCGCTGTAATCCTCGCGCTCCATGTCGAGCAGGGTCTTGCCGCTCACGCGCGGCCACGCATCGGCGGCGCGTTCGGGGCGCGGGCCGCGCTCGGGATCGACCACGTACAGGCGATCGGCCTGCACCGCTTCGCGGGTGGCGGTGCAGCGCGCCAGGTCGGCGGCCACCCCGGTTTCGCGCAGCAGCGCGCGTTCGAACTTGCGCAGCACGATGGGCGCAGGCTCATTGTGCGCCAATTGGTTCAGGGTTGCCACGTAATGGTCGAACAGCCGGGGATGGGCGTCATCGCGCGCCAGCAGCTTGACCAGCAGCTCGTTGAGGTAGAAGCCGCACAGCAGCGCGGTCTTTTCCAGCGGAAGCATGCCACCCACCCATTCGGCACCGGTCAGGGTGCGCAGTTCGGACTTCCCGACCCAGCTGCCGGACAGGGGCTGGAAGGTTTGCAGCACGCCGCGCAACTGTGAGTGCGGACGCTTCGCGCCCTTGGCTATCAAGGCCACGCGGCCGTAGTCGCGCGTGAACATGTCGACGATCAGGCTGGTTTCTTTGTAGGGGTAGCTGTGCAGCACGAAGGCTGGCTGGCCCGCGACGCGGGTGCCGATGGTGCGCTCGCGCGAGGGGGCGCGGGGACGTTTGGGGGGCGCAGGTGACGCTGGCTCCGTCGCGACGGGAGCAGTTGATTTGAAAGCTGGCGCGCCGCTATCTTCATTAAACCCACGGCTAAGAGCCGGGGGCCGATCCCCGAGGGGATCGACGGGGCCTAGCCCCTCTCCGGACCCAGGGTCAGACCCCAGGGTTACGCCGTGGGTTTTAACAGCAGCCGCCGGCCCAGCCGGGTCTGCCCCCAGGGTTACGCCTTGGGTGTTAACCTCAACCTCGGCCTCTGGCGTGATGGTGGACATGCGCGGTCGGGAGTCCCAGGCGCTTACTCGTAGCCGTAGGCGCGCAGACCCGCTTCGTTATCGGCCCAGCCGGATTTGACCTTGACCCAGATCTCCAGGTACACCGGGCCACCGAACAGCCGCTCCATATCCAGGCGGGCCTGGGTGGACACTTCCTTCAGGCGCGCGCCCTTGTTCCCGATGATCATGGACTTGTGGGTATCGCGTTCGACCAGGATCGCGGCGAACACGCGGCGCAGATCGCCTTCCTGTTCGAATTTCTCGATCAGCACGGTGCTGGTGTAAGGCAGTTCGTCGCCGACGAAGCGGAACAGCTTTTCACGCACGATTTCCGACGCCAGGAATTTCTCGCTGCGGTCGGTGATGTCGTCCGGGCCGAAGATAGGCGCATTCTCGGGCAGGAATTTCTTGATCTCGTTTTGCAGACCGTCGAGCTGGAAGCGCAGCTTGGCCGACACCGGCACGATCGCGGCGAAGTTGAACTTGGCCGCCACCTGCTGGGCGAACGGCAGCAGCACGGCCTTGTCCTTGACGCGGTCCGACTTGTTAATCACCAGCACCACCGGCACTTCGGTCGGCAGCAGGTCCAGCACTTGCTGGTCGGCCGGGCCGAAGGTGCCCGCCTCGATCACGTACAGGATCAGGTCCGACGAGATCAGGGTATTGGTGACGGTCTTGTTCAGCGTCTTGTTCAGCGCGTTCGAGTGGCGGGTCTGGAAGCCCGGCGTGTCCACATAGATGAACTGCGCGTCGTCCAGCGTCTGGATGCCGGTGATGCGGTGGCGCGTGGTCTGGGCCTTGCGCGACGTGATGCTGACTTTCGCGCCAATCAGCGTATTCATCAAGGTCGATTTGCCCACGTTGGGGCGGCCGACAATGGCGATATAGCCACAACGGAAGTTGGTAGGGGTAGGTGCGGTTGTCATGCTCGTGTCGCTTCAGAGTGTGTTCGGGGGTGCGTCAATTACTTGTTGGCGCTCTTGCCATCGGCTTCCGCTTTTGCGTCCACCTTGGCGTCGGCTTTTACTTCCGCCTTGGCGGCCTTGGCCGGTGCGGCGGCCGACGCTGCCACTGCGGCCGTCTCGCCGGCCGCATCGCTTTGTACCGTGGCGATGCCGGCCAGTTTCAGCTGGGCGCCACGCGGCTTGGACTTGCGTCCGGACGCGGGCGTCTTGACCAGGGACTGTTCGGCCACTTCCAACGCCAGCTTGGCGGCGGCCTGTTCGCCGGCGCGGCGGCTGCCGCCACGGCCATATACCTGGATTCCCAGCTTGGGCACCAGGCATTCGATCTCGAACTCCTGGCTGTGCGCGGCGCCATGCGTCGCTACCACATTGTACAGCGGTAGGGAGATCTTCTTACTTTGCAAGAATTCCTGCAGCAGGGTCTTGGCATCCTTGCCCAGCGTTTGCGGGTCGACCGAGTCGAGAATCGGGATGTAGAAGGCGCGGATCACGTCGCGCGCCGGGTTAAAGCCGCCATCCAAAAAAATGGCGCCTAACAGCGCCTCAAGCGTGTCGGCCAGGATGGAGGGACGCCGGAAACCGCCCGATTTGAGCTCGCCCTCGCCCAGGCGCAGGAATTGCGACAGCTCCAGCTTCTGGGCGATTTCGTAGAGCGACTGCTGCTTGACCAGGTTGGCGCGCAGGCGCGACAGGTCGCCCTCGTCGATCAGCTGGAAACGTTCGTACAGGATGGAGGCGACCACGCAGTTCAGGATGGAGTCGCCGAGAAATTCCAGCCTCTCGTTATGCAAACTGCTGTGGCTACGGTGCGTCAAGGCTTGCTGCAACAGGCCAGCATCCTGGAACGTATAGCCTAAACGGGTTTGCAATAACTGAAGATTCATTGTGCTTGGTATAAATTATTTTTCGGTGGGCGCGGTCGCCACGCCGTTCTTGGCGGTGGTGCCGTTATATTCGAGCAAGATGCTGGCCGGGCCAAACAGCGGAATCTTCTTCTCGTAGGCGAAGCTGATTTCCATCTCGCCGCTGTCCTTGCTGATGATCAGGTCGGAACCGCGAATCGAGCTGATGTAGTTGACGGTGGCGCTATTGTCGAAGGACTGCTGCATCTCGCGCACGGTGCCGCCTTTTTCCTTGGCCGTCTTGATCGCGCTGGTGATGGCGCGATATTCGGAATAACTCGGAATGATCTGCATCCCGATCACCCCGACAAAGCCGAGCACAGCCAGCGTGACGATCAAACCCATCAGGGAAACCCCGTCCTGCCTGTTGCCGACAAACTTGCTTGCTCGCATCTTTATCCCCAAAGTGTTAGTGGATGCCGCCAATGCGGCGCAGGTTGCTCAGGTTCATCCACACGAAGAAGGCTTTGCCGACGATGTTCTTGTCCGGCACAAAGCCCCAGTAACGGCTGTCCGCACTATTGTCGCGGTTGTCGCCCATCATGAAATAGTTGCCCGCTGGAACCGTGCAAGTGAAGCCCTCGTACTGGTAAGAGCACGCCTCGCTATGCGGGAAGCGCTTGACGTCGCCCCGGTTCAGGGTCAGCGCCTGCTCATTGTTCAGGATACGGTGGGCCACGCCCGTCAGGTTTTCCTGGAACTGCTTGTTGTAGACCAGATGCTCATCATCGAGGTAATCGTCCAGGGCGGTGTATTCGACCGCCTTGCCGTTGACCGTCAGGCGCTTGTTTTCATAGGTGATTTTATCACCCGGCACGCCAACGACCCGCTTGATGTAATCCTGGCTCATATCCATCGGATATTTGAACACCATCACGTCGCCGCGCTGGGGATTGTTCAGCTCGATGACCTTCTTGTTGATTACCGGCAGGCGGATACCATAGGTGAACTTATTCACCAGGATCAGGTCGCCCACCAGCAGGGTCGGCACCATCGACGAGGATGGGATCTTGAACGGCTCATACAGGAAGGAGCGCAGGAAAAACACCAGTGCGATGACCGGGAAGAAGCTGCCCGAGTACTCGATCCAGGTCGGCTGGCGCAGCAGCGCCGCTTCGATGGTGGCGCGGCTGCTGGTGTTGTCGAGCTTGATGCCATCGGCCGTCAGCTTGGCATTGCGCGCGTCGTAGTCGGCCAGCGCGCGGTCGGCCGCCAGCCGGCGCTGCTTGGCCAGGTAGAACACATCGAGAAACCAGATCACCCCTGTTACCAGCATCAGCACGAACAGGATTAAAGCGAAGTTGCCTAAGATGACTTGCAGGTTCATTTATCGTCCACTTGTAAGATTGCCAGGAAAGCTTCTTGTGGAATCTCGACCGAGCCCACCTGCTTCATGCGTTTTTTACCTGCTTTTTGCTTCTCCAGCAGTTTCTTCTTACGGCTGATGTCGCCGCCGTAGCACTTGGCCAGCACGTTCTTGCGCAGCGCCTTGACGTTCTCGCGCGAGATGATGTTGGCGCCGATGGTGGCTTGAATCGCCACGTCGAACATCTGGCGTGGAATCAGTTCACGCATCTTGGCGGCGACCTGGCGGCCGCGGTACTGGCTGTTGGAACGGTGCACGATGATGGCCAGCGCATCGACCTTCTCGCTGTTGATCAGCATGTCGACCTTGACCACGTCGGCCGAACGGTATTCCTTGAACTCGTAGTCCATCGAGGCATAGCCGCGCGAGGTCGACTTGAGGCGGTCGAAGAAGTCCAGCACGATCTCGCCCATCGGCATTTCGTAGACCAGCTTGACCTGGCGGCCGTGGTAGCTCATGTCCAACTGGATACCGCGCTTGGCGATACACAGGGTGATCACCGAGCCCACATATTCCTGCGGCATGTACAGATTGACGGTGACGATAGGCTCGCGCACTTCTTCGATGTGCGAGGGGTCGGGCATGCGCGAAGGATTGTCCACCTTCAGGATGGTGCCGTCGCGCTTGACCACTTCGTACACCACGGTCGGGGCCGTGGTGATCAGGTCCATATCGAATTCGCGCTCCAGGCGTTCCTGCACGATTTCCATGTGCAGCAGGCCGAGGAAGCCGCAGCGGAAGCCGAAGCCCAGCGCCTGCGACACTTCCGGCTCGTACATCAGGGCCGCGTCATTGAGTTTGAGCTTTTCCAGCGAGTCGCGCAGCGCGTCATACTGGTTCGCTTCGACCGGGAACAGGCCGGCGAACACCTGCGGCTGGACTTCCTTGAAGCCAGGCAGCGGCGCGGCAGCCGGACGGCTGAACGAGGTGACGGTATCGCCCACCTTGGCGGCCTTCAATTCCTTGATGCCGGCGATGATGAAGCCCACCTGGCCGGCCGACAGCTGCGACAGCGAGACCGAGCGCGGCGCGAATACGCCCACGTCTTCGACCAGCTGGACCGAGTCGGTCGCCATCAGGCGGATTTTTTCTTTTGGTTTCAGGGTGCCGTTGATCACGCGCACCAGCATGACCACGCCGACGTAGTTATCGAACCAGGAGTCGACGATCAGCGCCTGCAGCGGCGCGGTCGGGTCGCCCTTCGGTGGCGGCACGCGGGCGATGATCGATTCGATCACGTCTTCCACGCCCAGGCCGGTCTTGGCCGAGCAGCGTACCGCGTCGGTGGCGTCGATGCCGATCACGTCCTCGATCTCGGCGATCGCGCTCGGCGGGTCGGCGTTCGGCAAGTCGATCTTGTTGAGCACCGGCACCACTTCCACGCCCAGATCGAGCGCGGTGTAGCAGTTGGCCACGGTCTGGGCTTCCACGCCTTGCGAAGCGTCGACCACCAGCAGCGCGCCTTCGCAGGCCGACAGCGAGCGGCTCACTTCATACGAGAAGTCGACGTGGCCTGGGGTATCGATCAGGTTCAGGTTGTAGACCACGCCATCGCGGGCCTTGTAGGACAGCGCGGCGGTCTGCGCCTTGATGGTGATGCCGCGTTCGCGCTCCAGATCCATCGAATCGAGCACTTGCGCCTCCATCTCGCGGTCGGACAAGCCGCCGCACAGCTGAATGATGCGGTCAGCCAGGGTCGATTTACCGTGGTCGATGTGGGCGATGATGGAGAAATTGCGTATGTTGTTCATTAACAAATATTCAAAAACGGATTGGGACGACGCAGCTGAAGACGCGGCCGCAGGAGGTACAAACCTGGGCGCTAGCCTTCGCGCAAGACAAAAAAAGCGCTCCGAGCGGGGCGGTGATGCCCTGGCGAGCGCCTTGATTGCAACACGGGTACGCAGAACAGCAGCTTTTTTACCCGGCCATTTTACCGGATTTCAGAGTGGAAAGCCCGTGTTATGACGCGCTGCGGCACTGGAAATGGCTTTCCGATAACACTTTAAGCGAGAAACTCAATGGTTTTCTGGAAAAATTGCTGAATTGCTCACGCATTTGCCGCCAGCGCGGCCAGCACAGCCGTCTCGTCGAGGAAGTAGTGGCATAGCTCGGGCTGGTCCAGGGACGCGAACAATACCGGCACCAGCTCGTCGAAGCGGGCCACCAGGGCCTCGTCGGCGTCGACGTCGATGATGTCGACGGTGAAGGGGTGCTGCGGGGTGCGCAGGCGCAGCAGCGCCTGATGCATGTCCTCACAGAGGTGGCAATAGCTGCGGGAATACAGGGTGAAATGCATGAGGAATACTGATAGGGGAAGGTTTGAATACCAAGGGGGCAGCGGCCTTCAAATAATGCCTACATGCCACCGGCCTCGTTAGAACCCAAGGCAAAGAGCCGGGGTCAGACCCGACGGGTCTGACCCCAGGGTTACGCCCTGGGTTTTAACAGCGCCGCCGGCCCGCCGAAAAAAAACCAACGGTCAGCGACTTTTCCTACTTCGCCGACGGCCGCAGCGACACAAACTGCGCCACATCGCCCCGCCGCACCAGCACCACCGAGGCCTTGGCCGGATCGAGCTTGGCCACGGCCGCATTGAACTGGCGCGCATCCTTGATCTCGATATTGTTCAGCTGCAGGATCACATCACCCTGGCGCAGGCCGGCGCGCGCCGCCACGCCCTCGACCTCGTCGACACCCACGCCGGCATCCAGGCCCAGCGCCTTCTTCTGCGCCGCCGTCAGGTCGCTGACCTTGAATCCCAGCGCATTGGCCTTGGCCAGCTCCGCCTTCGGCTCGACGCCCTTGCCCTTGCCTCCCCTGGCCACCTTATCGGCTTCCAGCTCGGCGATGGTCACGCCCACGTCCTGCTGGGCACCCTTGCGCCAGATCGTCACGTTGGCCTGGCTGTTGACCGGCGCACTGCCCACCAGCCGCGGCAAGTCGGACGAGCGGTTGATCTGCGTGCCATTGAACTTGAGGATGATGTCGCCCGCCCGGATGCCGGCCTTGTCGGCCGGGCTGCCCGGTTCGACCAGCGACACTTCGGCGCCCTGGGCCGATTTGAGACCCAGCGATTCAGCCACTTCCTTGCCCACTTCGCCGATCTGCACGCCGATGCGCCCGCGCGTGACCTTGCCGGATTTTTTCAGCTGCTCGGCCACCCGCATCGCCTCGTCGATCGGCACGGCGAAGGAAATGCCGTTATAGCCACCCGACAAGGTGGCGATCTGGGAATTGATGCCGATCACCTCGCCACGCATATTGATCAGCGGTCCGCCCGAGTTGCCCGGATTGACGGCCACATCGCTCTGGATGAAGGGCAGGTATTCGCCGGTGTCGCGCGACTTGGCCGAGATGATGCCGGCCGTGACGGTATTTTCCAGATTGAAGGGCGAGCCGATGGCGATCACCCATTCGCCGGTGCGGATCTTGCCCGAGTCGCCCATGGTCAGCGCGGGCAGCTTGCCGCCGTCGATCTTCAGCACGGCCACATCGGTGCGGGCGTCGGCGCCCAGCACCTTGGCCTTGAATTCGCGCCGGTCGGTCAAGGTGACATAGACCTCGTCGGCGCCATCGACCACGTGGGCATTGGTCAGCACATAGCCGTCGACCGAGATGATGAAGCCGGAGCCGACGCCGCGCTGGACTTCCTCGTCCTGCGGCGCCTGGCGGCGATTGCGCGGGGCGCGGCCCGGATTGCCGGGAGACGGGGCCGGCACGGCGCCGCCGAAGAATTTGCGCAGCAATTCCTGCATTTCATCCTCGCCCGGCACACCCTGGCCGTTGGCCTGGCCCAGGGTACGGCGCTCGGTGGTGCGGATATTGACGACGGAGGGGCCGACCTTGTCGACCAGTTCGGCGAAGTCGGGCAGGCCGGCCACGGCCGAGACGGCGGCGGCGGCCTGGGCCGCGGGCGCCAGGCCCAGCATGGCCGGGGCCAGCACGACGCCAGCGCTGAGCATCAGCGCAGAAAGAGTTTTACCGCCAGCAGTGAAATGTTTTTTCATGGAGAGTATCGATCTTCTTGGGTTGGACAGGCAGCCCCGCCGTCAGCGGCGGCCGGGGCGAAACACATGGTAAGCGAAAACGCGACTTGCCGCATACACAAGATGTTGTGCGCACCCGCGTTTTTCAAGGGCGGAAATCGCGAGGGGGAATGCCGGGTCATGGCGGACAGGCTGCCCAGGAAATACCGCGCGACGGGCCGTTGGCCTCGACCTGAAACCCACGGCTTACCCCTGGGGTCAGACCCGACGGGTCTGACCCCGGCTCTTTGCCGTGGGTTTTAACAGCGGAGCGGCGCGCTTACATAAGCGGCATCCCCCCTCAGGGTTACGCCCTGGGTTTTACGGCAGGCTGATAAAACTGCCAAGGGTGCCGTCGGCGGCCGCCTCCGGCGCCTGTCCGCTGGCGGGCTGGGCCGCCGGCACGAGCGCGGGCAAGGCCGCCAGCCGCTCGGCCAGGCTGGCGCTGGCTTGGGGCGACAGCAGTTCGCCGTCGCGGCCGGCGCGCAGCGCGGCGCCGATCAGATGATAGTGGCGCCACGCGGCCCGCCCCGCCGGACTCTGCAATGCGGCCAGGGTCAGCTCCAGCTCGCCCTCGGGCAATTCGCCATCGGCCAGGGCCGAGATGTTTTCGAAGAGTTTTTTGGGGGTGTCCATGTACGTTTCCAGCAGATCAAACAAAACAGCGATGCCACGGTGCTGCGCCGATCTTACCAGCGCTTGTCGGGCGGCAGGTCCAGCACCGGCTTGAGCTTCTCGGCAATCACCTCGCGCGCGCGGAAAATGCGGCTGCGCACGGTGCCGATGGGACAAGCCATGATGTCGGAAATTTCCTCGTAACTAAGCCCTTCGATCTCGCGCAGCGCAATCGCGGTGCGCAGATCGACCGGCAGCGCATCCATGGCGGCGTTGACGATCTCGGCGATCTGCTTGCTGGCCAATACGGACTCAGGCGTATTGACGTCGCGCAGCTGATAGCTCTCATCCAGCAGCCCGCCCTGCTGACGCTCGCTGTCGAGGGCCATGGGGACGCGCCGGCTCTGGGTGAGCAGGAAATTTTTGGCCGTGTTGATGCCGATCCGGTACAACCAGGTGTAGAAGGCCGAATCGCCGCGGAAATGCCGCAGTGCGCGATAGGCCTTGATAAACGTCTCCTGTACCACATCTTCGGCCTCCGCCGGGTCATGGACGATGCGCGATACCAAACGCATCAGGCGCCGCTGGTATTTTTCCACCAGCAGGTCAAATGCCCGCTTTTCGCCCGCCTGTACCCGCGCGACCAGTAACTGATCACACTCGCGTTCTGTAGTCACTCCCAATGTCCTTGCTGGCCTGCAGCGTGGGCACACCTATTCATATAGAGTTTGCCGACTGCAATTAGTTCACGGTTGTCGTCTATTTTTTAATGTTCAGTACGGCGGGCGGCGATGGCCCGGCAAGCCACCGCCACGGCGCGCAGCGCGCCGCCGGGCCACAGCGGCAGCGTGGTAACGCGGCCATCCGCATGGCCCAGACGCAGCAGCAGCAAGCCCGGCCAGAGTGTCGAACCGGCCAGCAACACGACCGGTTCCGCAGTACTGACGGCCCCTGTAGGCAGGTATACCGTCAGGCGCAGTTGACCGACACCGGAAATATCAAGCCGCTGCGCGGTTGGCCGCCGCCGCAGCGCCGCCAGGCTGGCGAGCCCAAGCACTGCGCACAGGGCGGCGGCGCCGGTACTGGCGCAGGCGCCAGCCGAGCTCAGCACGCACAGGCTGAACAGCGCCTGCAGCAGGCGCAGGCGCGGGGAGGCATACACGATGGCAGAGACCGCAATCGACATGGGGCACGGCGGATACAACCGCAGTAGCAAGGCAAGACGGGAAAACCGGAAATGGGGGATGCTGCGCAGAGGTGCCGGACGGGCCGGGAGCCAAGCCAAGCCAAGCCAAGGGTAGCCGCGATTAGCCGCGCTAGCCGAAGGTGGCCGGGGTACTGCTTCAGGTGCCGGCGGGCGCCGGCACCTGCTCAGCGTCCATCCTGTTTGACCAGGAAGGACGCTGAAGGTTCAAATTTTCTTGAACACGAGCGTGCCGTTGGTGCCGCCGAAACCGAAGGAGTTTTTGACTGCATACTCGATCTTCATCGGACGGGCCACATTGGCACAGAAGTCCAGGTCGCAAGCCGGGTCCTGGTTGAAGATGTTGATGGTCGGCGGCGACACCTGATGGTGTACCGCCAGCACCGTAAACACCGCTTCCAGGCCGCCTGCGCCACCCAGCAGGTGGCCCGTCATGGACTTGGTCGAATTGACGACCAGGTTCTTGGCGTGCTCACCGAAGGTACGCTTGATGCCCATGACTTCAGCCTTGTCGCCCAGCGGGGTCGAGGTGCCATGGGCATTCAGGTACTGGACCTGATCCGGATTGACGCCGGCGTTGGCCAGCGCGGAAATCACGGATTTGCTGCCGCCGCTACCGTCTTCCAACGGCGAGGTCATGTGATAAGCGTCGGCGCTCATCCCAAAACCGACCAGCTCGGCGTAAATCTTGGCGCCGCGGGCCTTGGCGTGTTCGTACTCTTCGAGCACCATCACGCCGGCACCCTCGCCCAGCACGAAGCCGTCGCGGTCGGCGTCCCACGGCCGCGAAGCGGTCGCCGGATCGTCGTTGCGGGTCGACAGCGCGCGGGCCGAGGCGAAACCGCCCAGACCCAGGGGCGAAATCGTCGCTTCGGCACCGCCGGCGACCATGACGTCGGCATCGCCGTACTCAATCAGGCGCCCGGCTGCGCCGATGCTGTGCAGGCCGGTCGTACAGGCCGTCACGATCGACAGATTGGGACCACGCATGCCGTAATGGATAGACAGGTTACCCGAGATCATGTTGATGATCGAGGCAGGCACGAAGAAGGGCGAGATACGGCGCGGACCGCGCTTGTCGTAATCCTGCTTGGTTTCTTCGATCAGCGGCAAGCCACCGATGCCGGAACCGATGATCACGCCGATACGGTCGGCATTTTCCTCGGTCACGACCAGGCCGGAGTCCTGTACTGCCTGGATGCCGGCAGCCATGCCGAAATGGATGAAGGTATCCATATGGCGCGCTTCTTTAGCGGGGATGTACTCCTCGATATTGAAGCCTTTGACTTCGCCGGCAAATTGGGTCGTAAATGGTTGCGCATCAAACTTGGTGATGTTGGCAATACCAGATTTACCCTCGGTGATTGCGTTCCACGCATCGGCAATGTTATTGCCGACGGGCGTCACACAGCCGAGACCCGTGATCACAACACGACGGTTTTTAGAACGGCTCAAGCGATTCTCCTGGAGTCGATCGGACTATTAGGCCTTGACGTGGGCAGTAGCGTAGTCGATGGCTTGCTGAACGGTGGTGATTTTCTCAGCCTGTTCGTCAGGGATTTCCATTTCGAATTCGTCTTCCAGGGCCATCACCAGTTCCACGGTGTCCAGGGAGTCAGCGCCGAGGTCGTCGACAAACGAGGATTCGATCTTGATGTCTGCTTCGGCGACGCCCAGTTGCTCAGCGACGATTTTCTTAACGCGTTGTTCGATATCCGACATGTTATGGCTCCATTATGTTTGTTACGGAAAGCGCGCATTTTATCAGGTTTGCGCACTGAAAAACTAATTTCGGCTTGTAATGCTAAAACCACCGAAATCTCTACTAAAAGATGCTAACGGGCACTTTCTACCCGCTTAGCAGTCCTTAATTCATGTACATCCCGCCATTCACGTGCAGGGTATGACCGCTAATATACGCTGCCTGCGGCGAGGCCAGGAAGGCCACGGCGGCGGCGACATCTTCCGGTTTGCCCAGGCGGCCCAGCGGAATCTGGGTCAGCAGCGAAGCGTGCTGCTCTTCGCCCAGGCCGCGCGTCATGTCGGTGTCGATAAAGCCCGGCGCGATGCAGTTGACGGTGATGTTGCGGCTGCCGATTTCACGCGCCAGCGCGCGGCTCATGCCCTCCACGCCAGCCTTGGCCGCCGCGTAGTTCATCTGGCCCGGATTGCCGGACGAGGCCACCACCGAGGTGATGTTGATGATGCGGCCAACCTTGGCCTTCATCATGCCGCGCAGCACGCCGCGCGACAGGCGGCCGACGGAACTCAGATTGGTCGCGATGACGCTGTCCCATTCCTCGTCCTTCATGCGCATTGCCAGCTGATCCTGGGTGATGCCGGCGTTATTGACCAGGATGGCCACGGCGCCGTATGTTTTAGTGATGTCGTCCAGCACGGCGGCGCAGGCGGCCGGGTCGGTTACGTTCAGGACCGCGCCCTTGCCGGCCTCGGCCGAGATCTCGGCCAGGTAGGCGCTGATCGCTTGCGCACCCGCTTCGGTGGTGGCGGTACCGATCACGCGCGCACCCTGGCGCGCCAGTTCCTGCGCGATGGCCTTGCCGATGCCGCGCGATGCGCCCGTGACCAGGGCGACTTGATTACTTAAATTCATGAAATTCCAGTTCCTTAAAGTAGTGGAGGGTGTGCACCAGGCACACCCGCTTGCGGCGCCTGCTTACTTGAGCAGACTCAAGACCCGCTCCAGCGATGCCTGGTCGACGATCGCATCGCCCACCAGACGGCTGTCGATACGCTTGGTCAGGCCGGTCAATACCTTGCCCGGTCCACATTCGACCACCTGGGTGATGCCATCGTTGGCGACCTTCGTCATGGTCTCGACCCAGCGCACCGGGCTGGCGGCCTGGCGTACCAGCGCATCCTTGATGCTGGCCGGATCGTGGATCACGGCCACGTCGACGTTATTGATCAGCGCGATCTGCGGCGCGTCGAAATGCAGCGTGTCCATGTAGTCGCGCAGACGGTCCGAGGCCGGCTTGAGCAGCGAGGAATGGAAAGGCGCCGACACCGGCAGGCGCATGGCGCGCTTGGCGCCCTTGGCCTTGGCCAGTTCGCAGGCTTTTTCCACCGCGGCGGTATGGCCGGCGATAACGACCTGGGCCGGCGCATTGAAGTTGACCGGCTCGACCACGGCATCGAGCCCGGTGTTCGCTTCGGCGCAGACGGCGATCACATCCTCGTCGGACAGGCCCAGCACCACGGCCATCGTGCCCTGCCCTACCGGCACGGCTTCCTGCATGGCCTGGGCGCGGAAGCGCACCAGCGGCACCGCATCCTTGAAGGCGATCACGCCGGCGGCCACCAGGGCGGAATATTCGCCCAGGCTGTGTCCGGCGACAACGGCGGGCACGGGGCCGCCGGCGGCCAGCCAGGCGCGGTATACCGCCACGGCGGCGGTCAGCATCACCGGCTGGGTATTGGTGGTCAGGTCCAGTTCTTCCTTCGGACCTTCGGCCATCAGCTTGCCCAGATCATATTGCAGGGCGTCGGAGGCTTCGGCGATGGTTTGGGCCACGACCGGATTACCGGCGAAGCCATCCATCATCGCAATCGCTTGCGAGCCTTGGCCTGGGAAAACAAACGCAAATGTACTCATGCTTTTATCCGTCTCGTTCTGTATTTATGGGGCATTACCCCAACAAACTACCATTCCTTACAGCACTGACAAGCTTTCTCGTCGCGCCGTTAGAACTCTAATTCTAATCGAGGCCCGAATTTTACATCCGGGCCAGCACCGCACCCCAGGTAAAGCCGCCGCCCACGCCTTCCATCATCACGTGCTGGCCAGCCTTGATGCGGCCGTCGCGCACGGCGATGTCGAGCGCCAGCGGAATCGAAGCGGCCGAGGTATTGCCATGCTGATCGACGGTGACGACCATTTTCTCGGTCGGCATGCCCAGTTTCTTGGCGGTGCTGTTCATGATGCGGATATTGGCCTGGTGCGGGATCAGCCAGTCCAGATCGGCGGCCTTCATCCCGGCGTGGTCCAGCGCCTCGTGGGCAACCTTTTCCAGCACCGACACGGCCAGCTTGAAGACCGCCGGGCCGTCCATGTACAGGAAGGCACTGCCCGCCACCGCGCCGCCGGCCACATTGCCCGGCACGCTCAGGATGTCCGCATGGCGGCCATCGGCGTGCAATTTGGTGGCCAGGATGCCTGGCTCTTTCGAGGCGCTCAGCACCACCGCGCCGGCGCCGTCGCCGAACAGCACGCAGGTGCCGCGGTCGTCGAAATTGAGGATGCGCGAGAACACTTCGGCGCCGATCACCAGCACGTTCTTGTGGGCGCCCGCGCGGATGAAGGCGTCCGCCGTCGAGACCGCGTAGACGAAACCGCTGCAGACGGCCTGCACATCGACGGCCGCGCTATTGTTGGTCATGCCCAGCTTGCGCTGGACGATGCAGGCGGTGCTGGGGAAGCTGCCGAAGAAATCCGGGGTGGAACTGGCGACGATGATCAGGTCGATATCGTCCGGCTGCAGGCCGGCCATGTCGAGCGCCCGGCGCGCGGCATGCACGGCCAGGTCGGAAGACTTCTGCTCCGGCTCGGCATAATGGCGGGCCGAGATGCCGCTGCGCGTGACGATCCACTCGTCCGACGTTTCAATGCCCTTGGCCGCCAGCTGCTCGGTCAGGTCCTGATTGGTCACGCGCTTTTCTGGCAGATAGCTGCCGGAGCCAATGATTTTGCTGTACACAGTCATACCGTTCTACCGTCCACTAAATAGTTGAGTCAGGTACTACGCTTGCTTCCGCGCCACGCGGCATCAGGTCGGCAATCATTGACGACAGATGCGCCAGCACATCATTTTTTGCGGCCGAATGGGCACGGCGGATGGCCCATTCGAAGGAATAGGCATCGGCGCCGCCATGGCTCTTGATGACCAGGCCACGCAGACCGAGCAGACTACCACCGTTGTAGCGCGACGGGTTGAGCTTGTTGCGCATGGCTTTCAGCGCGCCGCCGCCGATCAGGGCGCCGAGCATGGTGAAGATATTGCGCTTGAACTCGGTGCGCAGCATATTGCCGATCATGCGGCCCAGGCCCTCGACGGCCTTCAGGGTGACATTGCCGACGAAGCCGTCGCAGACGACGATGTCGACCGTACCCTTGAAGATGTCATTGCCTTCCACATTGCCGTGGTAGTTCAGGGCGCCACGCTCGTGGTCGGCCTGCAGCAGCTTGGCGGTGGCCTTGACGACGTCGTTGCCCTTGATGTCTTCGGTGCCCACATTGAGCAGGCCGATGGTCGGACGGGGAATGCCTTCCATGGCCGTCACCAGCACCGAACCCATGATGGCGAACTGGTGCAGGTGGTGCGGTTCGCAGTCCACATTGGCGCCCAGGTCCAGCATATAGGTCGGACCATCCTTCTGGTTCGGCAGGATGGAGCAGATGGCGGGACGGTCGACCCCGGCCATGGTCTTGAGCACATAGCGCGACACGGCCATCAGGGCGCCGGTATTGCCGGCCGAGACGCAGGCCTGGGCCTTGCCATCCTTGACCTGCTCGATCGCCACGCGCATCGAGGAATCTTTTTTGCGGCGCAGCGCCACTTCCAGGGGATCGTCCATCGTCACCTGTTCGGAAGCGTGCTGCACGGACAGACGCGGATGCGCCTCGGCATGGTGCTTCTTGAGTTCGGCGCGGATAACGTCTTCCAGCCCGACCAGAATCAGTTCCGCCTCGGGCTCACTTGTTACGAAGGAAATTGCTGCGGGAATGGTGACCGAGGGGCCATGATCTCCGCCCATGCAGTCGATAGAAATTTTGATTGTCATTGTTTTGATTCAGTACCACGCTTCAGCCCTTCTGGGGCGAGCTGCGGCAAGATGCGGACCTCGATAACGCCGGGTCGACGCGATTCAAAATGACGGTGTGCAAATGAGGATTGCAGCCGATGAAAAAGAAAAAGCGGCGCTACGCCGGTAAAAACCACGTCGCACCGCTTTCATCTTAGCCTAACAAAAAACGTCGATTACTCGTCGTTTTTGGTTTTCAGGACTTTACGACCACGGTAGAAGCCGTTAGGGCTGATGTGGTGACGCAGGTGGGTTTCACCGGTGGTTGGCTCGATACCCAGTTGTGGTGCTACCAGGAAATCGTGCGAACGGTGCATACCGCGCTTCGAAGGGGACTTCTTGTTCTGTTGAACTGCCATGTTGATGACTCCTAATACATAAGTTCTAAAATTTTAACACATTCGACTAGCAAATACATGCGAATCGAGTATCCCAGCGGCAAAGCCCGATACTGCCCTGGCCATGCCGACATCGTTAAATTACTTGGTTACTACACTTCACTACACACTGCCATACTCGATTACTACACGCGTTTGACACGTTCTTTACAGCATCGCCGGCGTCTTGCATGCACGCCAGCCATATTTGAAACTTATTCTGATTTGAGGCCCTTGAGGGCGTCGAATGGCGACTTCTTCTCGCTGCGTACCGAATCGAGCAGCACCGTGTCCGGGCAACGGCCATGCTTCGGCGTATGCGGCAGGGCCAGCAAGGCTTCGTCTTCGACCAGGTCCGCGACATTCATGCTGCGGGTACCGACGATGACGTCGATACTCTCGTCGTCGAGCATCTCTTCGATCTCGTCGGCCTGCTCATCGTCCTTGCCGAGCATCAGCACGGTGCTCGCATCGATCTCGTTGGCGTACGGGATCAGGCAGCGCTGGCATACCAGCTGGACGGTGCCGGTAACCGACAGCGTCATCTGCGGGAAGCCCGTCTTGCTGGTGCTTCCTGCGATCTTCCAGGAAATAGTGCCGGACTGGTCCGCACAATCCTTCGTCAATCGGGTCATCTCGGCGACGGGCATCTGGCCCTCGCGGCTATCATTGATGCGACAAAATTCGAAGGCGTCGATCACTAATGCATTCATTGGCAGAAAATTTCCCCGGAAAACCTGCGATAATAACAGGGTTTTCGCCGCCAAGTCAAAGACTTAGGCCATTTCCCCGGTTTTTTATTGCCACAGCACACCGGCCCCAGAGCATATAACATTTCTTCAGACTGAGCCAGTAAACTGACTCCCAGAATGCATGACAACACAGAAATCTTTACCTCCGCGCCTGATTCTGGCCTCCAGCTCGGCCTACCGCAAGGAATTGCTCACCCGGCTGGGTCTGGCTTTCGAGGTGGCCGTCCCCGATATCGATGAAAGCCCCCTGCCCGGCGAATCGCCCAGCGCCACCGCCCTGCGGCTGGCGCGCCAGAAGGCCGCCGCCGTGGCGACCCGCCTGCCCGGCAGCCTGGTGATCGGTTCGGACCAGGTCGCCACCTTGGATGGCCGGCAGATCGGCAAGCCCGGCGATCATGCCAAGGCCTTATTACAATTGCAGCAGATGCGCGGACGGCGCGTGGTGTTCCATACCGCCCTGTGCCTGTGGGATGGGCGCGAGGCCGATGCCCAGGCCGCAGCTCAGGTGGAAGATATCCAGACCGTCGTGCATTTCCGCGACCTGCCCGATGCCGAGCTGGACGCCTACCTGCGCATCGAACAGCCGTATGATTGCGCCGGCAGCGCCAAGAATGAAGGCTTGGGCATCGCCATTCTGGAGCGTATCGACAGCAGCGACCCGACCGCGTTGACGGGGCTGCCGCTGATTGCGTTGACCAGCATGCTGCGCAAGGCTGGCGTCGCGTTCTTTGCCAGCTAGCGCGCCACTGGGCTCCTGCTAATGAGCGCGCGCCGCTACGTCCTTAAAAGATAGCGCGCCGGTACGCCCTTAGAACCCAAGGCAAAGAGCCGGGGGCCAGTCCCACTGGGACTGGCGGGGCGAAGCCCCTCCCCGGACCCTGGGGTCTGACCCCAAGGTTACGCCGTGGGTTTTAAAAGAGCCGCCGACCAGCAACACCCTATCCAATTTTTCCTTTTACTTTACTGAGCAAACCCACCCCATGCCCGGCACCCTCTATTTAATTCCCAACACCCTGGGCGACACCGACGCCCTCGCCTCCGTCCTGCCCGAGCAGGTACAAGCCCTGACCGCCCGCCTCGACTACTTCGTGGCCGAGAACGCCAAAACGGCGCGCGCCTTCCTCAAGCTGATCGGTGCCCAGCATCCGCTGGCCAAGCCGCTGCAAGAGATCACCATCGCCGAACTGAACGTCAACACCCCGGCGCAAGCACTGGCCGGCCTGCTGGCACCGCTGCTGGCGGGCCGCGACGCGGGCCTGGTGTCGGAAGCGGGCGTACCGGCCGTGGCCGACCCCGGCGCGGACCTGGTGCGCCTGGCGCATCAGCACGGCATTACGGTCAAGCCGCTGGTGGGGCCATCGTCGCTGCTGCTGGCCGTGATGGCGAGCGGACTGAACGGCCAAAGCTTCGCCTTCAACGGCTATCTGCCCACCGATGCGGCGCTGCGCGCCAAACGCATCAAGGAACTGGAGCAGCGCTCGCGCAGCGAAAAGCAGACCCAGCTGTTCATCGAGACGCCCTACCGCAACGCCGCCATGCTCGAAGCGCTGGTGGCCCAGTGCCATCCGGGCACCCTGATCAGCGTCGCTACCGACCTGAGCCTGGCCAGCGAAGCGATCCGCACGATGACGGGCGCAAAATGGAAAAGCCTGCTCGCGGCGGGCAAGGCGCCGGACTTCCACAAGAAGCCGACGGTGTTTTTGTTGCTGGGGCAGTAAAAGGAAGTTCAGGGGCCGCCGGCCTCTTTAGAACCCACGGCAAAGAGCTGGAGTCTGACCCGCCGGGTCAGACCCCGGAGTTACGCCGTGGGTTTAAAAGGCAGGGGTACGCCGTGGGTTTTAAATTGCGGCGCCAACCCGCAAGCAACAAGGCAGGCTACTGCACATTGTGCGAGTAGTCATTCACCCAATCAAACGCCGCCAGCTGAATCGCATACAGCTCGGCCGGCGACAACTGCAGCTTGTGCAGCATCTCCGACAGCTTCGGCCCTTCGTCAGCCATCTCGATATGCTCAATCAGGCTGAGCATGCTGCCGTAATCGCCATCGCGGTGCAGCAAGGCTTCGCGCACCTCGCCCAGCACGTTCACGCTGTCGAGCACCTCGCTCATGCGGATCGAGAACAGGGTATCCATCAGCGACATCACGCCCACGGTAAAGCCGATATCGGCGCAGGTACGCTGGCCGGGACGCAGTTTCTCCACCATCAGTTCAATGGTCTTGCCGCGCGTGGTGGCCAGCTGCAGCAGCGGCGAGGTAAATTCCTGAGCCTGCCCCGCCTTCACATACAGCAAAATCTGCAGCCAGCGCTGCAACTGGCGCCGGCCCAGCACGATCAGCGCATGGCCAACCGAATTGATGCGGTAGCGCGCGCCCACGGCCGGCGTATTCACCAGCCGCAGCAGATTCAAGGTGATCAGCGCGTCATGCTTGACGCTGCGTTCGATGGTCTTGCTGTCGGCGTCGGCATTGAGCAGGTCCAGCAGATGCAGGATAGTCATCTGCGAAGGCGTGATCTTCTTGCCGCTCAAAATCACCGGACGGGCGAAATAATAGCCCTGGAAATATTCGAAACCCAAGGACAGGCATTGCCGGAACTCGTCCATCGTCTCGACTTTTTCAGCCAGCAGCTTCTGGCCGGGCGCCGGCTTGATGCCGCGCGCCAGGATATCGAGCCGTTCCGGCTGCATATCCTTGATGTCGATCTTGATGACGTCGACCAGCGGCTTGAGCTTGCGCACATCGTCCGACTCGTTGACCACATCGTCGAGCGCGAACTTGAAACCGGCACGCTTGAGTTCGCGCACCCGTTCCAGCACCTCGGGCGTGGCCTTGACCGTTTCCAGGATTTCCAGAATGACCTTGTCGTTGGGCAGGAAGCTGATGAAGTCGCTCATCAAACCAACAGTATCAACGTTGACGAAGGCCAGCTGGTCGCCCACGACATGGTCCATGCCCAGTTCGGAGGCATGCGCGATCACCGTGGCGGTGGCCTCGGCGTCGTCGGTGATATGGGCTTCATTGCGCTCGGACGCGTTACGGAACAGCAGTTCATAAGCGACGAGGCGCTGGTTGCGGTTCAGGATCGGTTGGCGTGCCAGGAAAAACTGATTGGCGATGGCCATTGGAACTTGTGACGGCTGTGACAAACCGTTGGTCATGGGATAACCCGATCTGCGCTAAGCGCTGGTGGCCGGTGTAAGGGGACGGCAGGCCCGTCCGGAGCGTTTGATTGCGCCCCGGTTTCCATAAGACTATACCCAGCAATACAGTCCTGCCAATATTTTATTACAACAAATTACACGCGGCGCGTGCCAGTGTTGCGTCCCGTAGTCGGAGTGCCTGTTTCGAGCACGAAACGGGCGCCGGAATCCTTGCCCAGCACCTTGACCAGGTAGGGCATGATTTCCTTGAGCATGGGCTCGAGCGTGTACGGCGGGTTCAAAATGAACATGCCGCTGCTGTGCAAACCGAAGCCGTCGGGCATCGGCGTATGGGTGGTCAGCACCACGTTGAGCCAGGTGGTGCATGGCAGCTGTTTGAGCTTGTCGGCGAACTGGCGCGATTCCATGCGCTGCAGCAGCGGATACCAGACCGCGTAAGTGCCGGTCGGGAAACGCACCAGCGCGTCGGCCAGCGTGTCCTTGACCTTGCGGTAATCCATCTTGTCTTCATACGGCGGGTCGATCAGCACCAGCGCGCGGCGCGACGGCGGCGGCAGCAGGGCTTTGAGCGCCTGGAAGCCGTCGCCACGGGTGATCAGGATGCGCTTGCCGCGCGTGGTCGAGCGGATACCCTGGGCGGCGGCATGCTCTTCGAGCTTGCGGAAGTTGTCGGCCAGCAGTTTGGAATCGGCCGGATGCAGCTCGAACAGGCGCAGCCGGTCCTGCTCGCGCGCGACCTTGTCGGCGCAATAAGGCGAGCCGGGGTAGTAGCGCATCTTGCCGCTCGGGTTCATTTCCTTGATCAGGTCGACGTACTCCTTCAGCGGGGCCGGCAGGTCGGTACGGCTCCACAGCGGGCCGATGCCGGTATCGTATTCGGCGTTCTTGGACGCGAAGCTGCCGTCGAGGGCGTAGACGCCGGCGCCGGAGTGGGTGTCGATGTAGCTGTAGGCCGTATCTTTCTGATTCAGATACTGCAGCAACTGGATGGTCACGAAATGCTTGAGCACATCGGCGTGATTCCCCGCGTGGAAGGCGTGGCGGTAACTCAACATAAGCTTGGTATTTCCTAATAATGGAGGGTGGCGCGGCGCACAATGCTCGCCGGGCGGGCGGCACCCGCCGGAGACGGCGGGCGCGCAACAGCCGCCATTATCCACCAGAATGGGCACTTCGCCAAAAAAACGCCCCTTGATGGCCGTGTTCGCAGCGTGTGGAACACGCGATGCCGATTGCGTCAAATCCGCCGCGGACAGCCTGCCTATCATGAAAGAATCCGGCTGCATCCGCATGCCGGCATCTTTCATCGGAGGGTATCATGGCTTTTAACAATGTCGGGCCGCTGGTGTTCCTGGCGCCCGGACAAACCGTTACCTGGAGCTACAGCTACGGCGACGATCACGGCACCCAGTACGCCTCGGCCGACGTCAAAACCCCGAACCTGGGCGCGATCCACCTGGCCGACCAGCAGCGCAAGCGCAAGAACAACGCCGGCGTGGCCACCTACTTCGTCGACATCCACAATCAGGGCGCCGGCGGCTGCTTCCACAATTTGCAAGGCGGGGGGATGTCATGAAAATGACCATTATTACTGACGATCAGGGCAATATTCTTGCCGCCGTGCAGGGACATTCGATGTCCGGCAAACAGGGCAATGTGGAAGCGAGCGTGACCTTCGCGCCCGGCAGCCAGGCGCATATGGTCGATGTGGACGACAGCATGGCCACCATCACCGACGCGGCCGACTTCCAGCAGCAGCTCAAGCAGTACCTGACGCCGTAAGCCTTTCCAGCTAGCTTCAGCGTGCCGCAGTGCTATTAGAACCCAAGGCAAAGAGCCGGGGGCCGGTCCCTTCGGGGACCGGCGGGGCACAGCCCCTCCCCGGACCCTTGGTCAGACCCCAGGGTTAAGCCATGGGTTTCAGGCGCCAGCCGGCGACCCATTGAGGAACTCAACCCCATCAAGCGACCTTCCTGGCCTCAAAGAATTGCTCATCCTCGGTAGACCCATGCAGCGCCGTGGTCGAACTCTGCCCATTCTGGATGCACTGGGTCACGGCGTCGAAGTAGCCGGTACCCACTTCGCGCTGGTGCTTGACGGCGGTAAAGCCCCGGTCGGCGGCGGCAAATTCGGCTTCCTGCAGCTCCACAAACGCCGACATCTGGCGGCGCGCATAACCGTGCGCCAGGTTGAACATGCCGTAATTGAGCGCATGGAAACCGGCCAGCGTGATGAACTGGAACTTGTACCCCATCGCCCCCAGCTCGCGCTGGAACTTGGCGATGGTGGCGTCGTCCAGGTTCTTTTTCCAGTTGAACGAGGGCGAGCAGTTATACGCCAGCATCTTGCCGGGGAACCTGGCATGCACGGCTTCGGCGAAGCGTTTGGCGAAGGCCAGATCCGGCTTCCCAGTTTCGCACCAGACCAGATCGGCGAACGGCGCATAGGCCAGCGCCCGTGCAATCGCCTGATCGATGCCCGGCCGGACTTTGTAGAAGCCCTCCACTGTGCGTTCGCCGGTGCAGAAGGGACGGTCGTTCGCGTCCACATCCGAGGTCAGCAGGTCGGCCGCCTCGGCATCGGTGCGGGCGATCACCAGCGTCGAAGTGCCCATGACGTCGGCCGCCAGCCGGGCTGCGGTCAGTTTTTCGACCGCTTCGCGGGTAGGCACCAGCACCTTGCCGCCCATGTGCCCGCATTTCTTGACCGAAGCGAGCTGATCTTCGAAATGCACGCCGGCCGCGCCGGCATCGATCATGGACTTCATCAGCTCGTAGGCGTTCAGCACGCCGCCAAAACCGGCTTCCGCGTCGGCCACGATGGGCGCGAAGAAGTCGATGTCGTTCTTGCCTTCGGACCACTGGATCTGGTCGGCGCGCTGGAAGGTATTGTTGATGCGCTTGACCACCATCGGCACCGAATTGGCCGGATACAGCGACTGGTCCGGGTACATTTCACCGGCCAGGTTGGCGTCGCCGGCGACCTGCCAGCCAGACAGGTAGATCGCCTTCAGGCCGGCCTTGACCTGCTGCATGGCCTGGTTGCCCGTCATCGCGCCCAGCGCGTTGACGAAGGGTTCTTTATGGAGCAAATCCCACAGTTTTTCCGCGCCGCGCTGCGCCAGGGTGTGCTCGATCTGCAGCGAGCCGCGCAGACGGACCACATCCTCGGCACTGTAGGTACGCGTGACGCCCTTCCAGCGCGGATTGGTTTCCCAGTCGGCTTGCAGGGCTGCGATTTGCTGTTCACGAGTTGCCATGGTGTTCTCCTAATGACGTTCCAATTGATATACGAACTCCGTTGGAGAAATCATAGGCTGTTTTGTGCCACGCAACAATGGTCTTATATAAGACACATAACAAGAATAAAACACATACAAATCAAATGCTTAAGCTTTTCATTCCATGATGCGCAATGAAATTTCGATTAATGAAAGGACGAGCGCTGTGCGCCCGCATGCACATTTCGCATTATGGAACGACATTCTCGCCCTATGAAAAACCCGCTATTCAGGCCAGTTTTTGCTGCGCGACCAGCACGCCGTCGGCATCGGCATAAATCCAGTCGCCCGGGTTGACCGCCACGCCGCGGATGTGCACGCGCACATTGCGTTCGCCCACCCCCTTCTTGCTGCTTTTTTGCGGATGCGCGGCCAGCGCGCGCACGCCGATTTCGCAGGAATTGATCTCATCGGTATCGCGGATGCAGCCATAGACGACGATGCCGGCCCAGCCATTGTCCTGCGCCAGCAGGCCGAGCTGGCCGCCGACCAGGGCGCGGCGCAGGCTGCCGCCGCCATCGATGACCAGCACATTGCCGTCGCCCTGGGTTTCCAGTACCGCACGCACCAAGGCATTGTCTTCATGCACCTTCAGCGTGGTGACCCGGCCGGAAAAGCGCTGGTGCTTGCCGAAGTGCTGAAACACCGGCGGCAGCACGGCCAGGCGGCCATCTTCCAGTAGTTGGGGGTTGTCGTCGCATAAATCGGTGGTGGCAAAAGTCATGGTCATTCCCTATGGTTGCATTGCTTGGTAAGAAGATGAGGGCAATTTTATGCTTTTTGCCACGACAATGCGCGCGTATTGCCACCCACGACCAAAGCGACCACGATCACCGGCGTCTGAAACACCCCGGTTCCGACCAGCACCAGGCCGGAGGATGCGCATCCAGCAAGGTCCCGAACGGCGGCGGACCTCGCCTCGGCGCCATGCCATACTAGCTCGCCAGGCTGCGGTGCAGCCACCAGGGACGCTGGTTCAGCCCCTCCTCTTGCGCCGCAGCGCCCACCCCATTGCCAGCACCATGGGCGCCAGCAGTTCCAGCATGCCCGGTTCCGGCACCACATTCACCTGCGAGCCGGCGTCATCGAAAAAAATGTCGCCCAGCTGCGAGTCCAGCATCATGACATTGCTTACGGCCATGGCCGCCCTGCCCGCATTGTCGCGGGCCTGGAAGCTGACCCTGAACAGGTCGCCGCTGCCGCTGACGCCGGCCAGATCGTCCGTCAGGCTGGCGAGCGTGAAGCTGACCCGCCCGGACCGGTTGTCTATCGTGCCAGGAAAGAAGATGGTCGGGCCACCGCGCAACAGGAAACTGCCCTCGTCGACAGCGGTGGCCTGCAGCAGCGCCGGATTGAAGACGAGGTCGAACTGGTAGGCGAACAGGTCGCCCACATCGCGTATCGTCACGTCGGCGCTGAAACTCTGGCCCGGCAAGACCAGCGACGACGTCGGTTCAATGCGCAAGAAGGGGAACGCGCCGGCCTGCAGGCTCCAGGCGGCCAGCAAGGCGCCCAGCGCCCGGGTGAATCTGGATCTCGTGCGGATGTTCATGCTGTTCTCCCTTTGCAAGTTAGCGTCTGGACCATGTCAAAACGTGCAGCTGGCGCCTGCCGGCAGTTTTTGCGCGATGATCGCCAGGTCCCGCACATTGACGACGCCATCGTTGTTGACATCGCCGGCGAGCCGCGGTCCCTGCCGTCCCAGCGTGGCGCGCACCACCAGCACATCGTCACAGTTGACCTGATCGACGGTGATGCGCAGCGCGCGTTCGACGACGGCCGCCCGCAGGATGAGCTTGCCCGGAAGCAGGGGCAGGCGCACCAGTCCCGGCAGCAAAGGGGCGATGCCATGGGTCGCGTGCATGATCTCGGCGCTATCGCCTGGACGCGGCGCGGCGCCGCCGGCCAGCGTCACATAGATCGGCCCTTCCATCTCCACAGCGCCGGCGACGTCCAGGCGGCTCGGGGTGCCGGCGCCGAAGAGGCCGGCGAAATGGATTTGGCCATTCATGAAATGGAACAGATCGCCGTTGAGCTCGCGAATACCGTGCACGCGCCATACGCCGTTATTGAGGAATTGTGTGGCCGTCAAGATGCCACCGCTATAGTCGAAGTTACCGCTATTGGAGAGAAATTCCGCGCTCAGCGTGCCGCCACTGAGCTCGACACTGCCGCCATTGAGGAGGCGCACCGCGCTCAGCTCGCCGCCCTGCAACAGGAAGCTGCCTTGGCTGCCCGCTTCGCTGGCGATCGCCAGCGTGCCCTCGACGCCGCCGGCCGTGCTCGTCCTGGCCAGGACCCGGTGGATGCCGCCGCTTTGGATGAAGCGGCCGGTGCCGTGCAAGCCCACGTATTCTTCGTTGACCGACAGCATGCCGTGCTCCAGCGTGTAACTGCCGAAGCCGCCGGCGCTGAAACCGAGAATCAACTGGCGCAGCACATCGTTGCTGCCGTCGTGCTGGGTGAAGCTGCCGCTGCCGGCGAAGCCGATCTCCTCGAGCACGGTGTTGAGGCTGGTATTGGCGCCGTCGAGCCGGTAGCTGCCGTTACTGCCCGCCTCCGATCCAAGCACGATAGTGGCAACGGTCGTGTTGCCCCCGCTGTGCACGACCTGGCCCTTGCCGGCCAGGCCGACGCCCATCAGCACGGCCGCCAGGTCCGCCTGCGACAGCAGCGTCATAGCGCCATTGCCGCTAGCGTCGATCCTGAGGTCGAGCAGTGGCGCCGGCAGCGCCGATTGATCGCGCGTGACGCCGCGGTCGATGGCGTCGTCCTGCAACAGAAAGACCGATCCGCCCGCCGGCTGTCCGGCGCCACCCGGTCCGCCCGGGCTGATGGCCCAGTTGCTGCCATCAACCCAGGAACCGGAAGCCCCCACCCAATAGCGCGGCTGGTCGGCCAAGAATGCCTGGATGGCCGTCAGCCAGGCGGGCGCCAGCTTGTCGTAACCCTGCTGGGTGGCGGGATGGGTGCCATCGCTGAAGTCCGTCAGCGCCAGCTGGCTTCCGGCATCGACAAAATGCACATTGGGGACCGTGCTGGCCAGCGCGCGCAAATTATTGTTGTAGTCGGTGATATATTTGTTGAGAATAAATTCGCCGATGGACTTGAGCATGTCGCCATACTCGGCCTCGCTCAAGACGGCGTCGCCATCGCGGTCGGCGGCGCGGAACATGCCGCTCAGGTCAGGATGCAAGCCCCTGCGCGCGAGCAGGGTGGACAGGGGCGAAAAGGCGGCCATCAACTTGGCCTCCGCCACCGCGCCGGCCGGCGCGCCGAGCACGCCAAAGTCCCGGCCGTCGGACTCCAGGAAAGTGCGCAGCGTATCGAGCACCGTCGAGGAGCCGGTGACGCTCGCATAACCCATCGGCGGGATCGACGACACAAAGATATTGAGCTTCAATCCCTGTACTGCGTAATAGGCATTGATTTTCTCGAGCAGGGTGGCGATGGCGCTCGCATTGCTGACCATGCCGAAAGCCCCGAGACCGGACGACACATCCGTCATACGAAAATCGTTGGTGCCGGCCATCAGCAAAATCACGTCCGGCCGGTAGCTTTGCCATGCAGCGTCGCCGTCGATCTGCGCCACCGTGGCGCCCTGCTGGCCCTGATGGGCAAGGTCGTTGAGCGGATCGGCCACATCCTGCTTGCTGCCCCCAACATAATCGATGTCAACGCCGGCCTGGCGCAGCGCGTCGCGCAATTTTTTGCGATAACTGAGCTCGGGAGTCAAGGCGTAGCCTTGCGTCAGCGAATCACCGAGCGGCATCACCTTGATACGCGGCGGCGCATCGGCGGCGCGCGCAAGCGAGGCGACCGACAGCATGCACCACAGAATGCAGAGATGAACGACGGACCGCGTCCATGAACGCGCCGTTTTTTTGACCTGCCAATTACAGTGCATGTCGTCCTCCAGACAAGTTACCGTGCGGATAAATTACGTCAGGGACCACGCTGCCCATCTTGCAGCCCTGACGCGCACAAGCAGCACTAGCAATTCGCATGCCGCGACGCCAGCCCCTTGAATTTCAAGCGTTTTCTTCCTTGGGACCAGGCCGGCCCGGCTACCGTGTCAAAATCTCCGACGCCAGCGCGCGCCAGCCGATAGGCGCTGTTGCCAGACAAAAAAAATGGCGGACCCTTAGGTCCGCCACCTTGTATTCCCATAGCCGGGCGGCGCGCGCCGCCCGGCTGTGCCCTCAATGCACCGCTTCGAACACCAGCTCGTTGTTGCGCGCCTCCACCCCGATGATGTCCTTGGGTCCGAACTTGCCCTGCAAGATCAGCTTGGACAAGGGGTTTTCGATCTGCTGCTGGATCGCACGCTTCAAAGGCCGCGCGCCATACACCGGATCGTAGCCCGCCTCGGCGATCTTCTGCAGCGCGTCCTCCGACACGCGCAAGCCCATTTCCATCTTGGCCAGGCGGTTCTCCAGGATCTTCAGCTGGATCAAGGCGATCGCACCGATGTTCTTCTCATCGAGGCCATGGAACACCACGATCTCGTCGATCCGGTTGATGAACTCGGGACGGAAGTGCGAGCGTACCTCGGCCATCACCGACAGCCGGATCACGCCCGGATCGGCGCCTTCCATCGACTGGATTTTGTGCGAACCCAGATTCGAGGTCATGATGATCACCGTGTTCTTGAAGTCCACCGTGCGCCCCTGCCCGTCCGTCATGCGCCCGTCGTCGAGCGCCTGCAACAGCACATTGAACACGTCCGGGTGAGCCTTTTCCACTTCATCGAGCAGTATCACGCTGTACGGTTTGCGCCGCACCGCCTCGGTCAGATAGCCGCCCTCGTCGTAGCCCACGTAGCCGGGCGGCGCGCCGATCAGGCGGGCCACCGAATGCTTCTCCATGAATTCGCTCATGTCGATGCGGATCATCGATTCCTCGGTGTCGAACAGGAAGCCGGCGAGCGCCTTGCTCAATTCCGTCTTGCCCACGCCGGTCGGCCCCAGGAACATGAAGGAGCCATACGGACGGTTCGGGTCCGACAGGCCGGCGCGCGAACGGCGGATCGCATCGGCCACGGCGGAAATCGCCTCGTCCTGCCCCACCACGCGTTCGTGCAGCTTTTCCTCGATGTGCAGCAGCTTGTCGCGCTCGCCCTGCATCATGCGCGAGACGGGAATCCCGGTCGCGCGCGACACCACTTCGGCGATTTCCTCGGCGCCCACCTGGGTGCGCAGCAGCTTCGGTGCGGCGGCCTTGCCCGGTGCGTCCTTGGCGCCGCTGTCGGCCTGCCTGAGCTGCGCTTCCAGCTCGGGCAGACGGCCGTACTGCAGCTCCGACACGCGCTGCCAGTTGCTCTCGCGGGTGGCCTGCTCCATCTGCAGCTTGACCGCTTCGATTTCTTCCTTGATGTGGGTACTGCCCGCCACCACGGCCTTTTCGGCCTTGAGGATTTCCTCGAAGTCGTTCAGCTCGCGCCCCAGCTTGACGATCTCTTCGTCGATCAGGTCCAGGCGGCGGCGCGAGCCCTCGTCCTTTTCCTTCTTGACGGCTTCCTTCTCGATCTTCAGCTGGATCAGGCGGCGTTCCAGCTTGTCCATCACCTCGGGCTTGGAATCGATCTCGATCTTGATCTTGGAGGCCGCCTCGTCGATCAGGTCGATCGCCTTGTCGGGCAGGAAGCGGTCGGTGATGTAGCGGTGCGACAGCTCGGCGGCGGCGATGATGGCCGCGTCCGAAATGGCCACCTTGTGATGCAGCTCGTACTTGTCCTGCAGGCCGCGCAGGATCGCGATGGTCGCTTCCACGCTGGGCTCGTCGACCAGGATTTTCTGGAAGCGGCGCTCCAGCGCGGCGTCCTTCTCGATGTATTTGCGGTATTCGTCCAGCGTGGTCGCGCCGACGCAATGGAGTTCGCCGCGCGCCAGCGCCGGCTTGAGCATATTGCCCGCGTCCATCGCGCCTTCGGCCTTGCCGGCGCCCACCATCGTATGCATCTCGTCGATGAACACGATGGTCTGGCCCTCGTCCATGGCCAGTTCCTTGAGCACGGATTTCAGGCGTTCCTCGAACTCGCCGCGGTATTTGGCGCCGGCCAGCAGGGCCGCCATGTCGAGCGACAGCACGCGCTTGCCCTTGAGCGATTCGGGCACCTCGCCGTTGACGATACGCTGGGCCAGTCCTTCGACGATGGCGGTCTTGCCCACGCCAGGTTCGCCGATCAGCACGGGATTGTTCTTGGTGCGGCGCTGCAGTACCTGAATGGCGCGGCGGATCTCGTCGTCTCGGCCGATCACCGGATCGAGCTTGCCGGCGCGGGCGCGCGCGGTCAGGTCCATGGTGTATTTTTTGAGTGATTCGCGCTGGCCTTCGGCCTCCGGCGAATCGACCTTGGCGCCGCCGCGCACGGTGTCGATGGCCGCTTCGAGCGACTTGCGGGTCAGGCCGTTTTCGCGCGCCAGCTTGCCGGCCTCGGACTTGTCGTCGGTCAGCGCCAGCAGCACCATCTCGGAGGACACGAACTGGTCGACGCGCTTCTGCGATTCCTTGTCGGCCATGTTCAGGACGGCGATTAACTCGCGGCTGACCTGCACGTCGCCATTGGTGCCGGACACCTTGGGCAGGCGCTCCAGCCCGGATTTGAGCGCATTGCCCAGGGCATTGACGTTGACGCCGGCGCGCTGCAGCAGCGAGCGGGCGCTGCCGTCGTCCTGATTGAGCAGGGAGACCAGCAGGTGCAGCGGCTCGATATAGGGATTATCGTTGCCTACGGCCAGACTTTGCGCGTCGGCCAGGGCTTCCTGCAATTTGGTGGTGAGTTTATCTTGCCGCATTTGAAGTGCTCCAGAGTGTTTAACCTGGACTGCAGATGGGGCCAGCCCGGGGGTTTTCAAGCGGGGCCCGGAGCGGGCAAGCGGCGCGCGTTCAGGGAGGGGTCAGGGTACGGTCCACTTGTTCAAGGCCGCGTCGTCGCTGACGCGGGCGTCAACCCAGCGCGCGCCGTCGGGGGTTTGCTCTTTTTTCCAGAACGGCGCCTCGGTCTTCAGGTAGTCGATGATGAACTCGCAGGCGGCGAAAGCTTCGCCGCGGTGCGCCGCCGTCACGGCCACCAGCACGATCTGCTCCATCGGCAGCAGCGGACCGACCCGGTGTATCACCAGCGCGCCCTGGATCGGCCAGCGCGCGCGCGCCTGATCGATAATGCTGCTGATCGCCTGCTCGGTCATGCCGGGATAGTGTTCCAGCTCCATCTGCGCCACCGTGGCGCCTTCGTTCAGGTCGCGCACCGTGCCGACAAAGCTCACGATAGCACCAACGCCAGCATCGGCGGCGCGCAGTTGCGCCAACTCGGCCGTCAGGTCAAAGTCGGCCGTCTGCACCCTGACCTGCGGTGAGGAGACTTGCCCGCTCATTGCGCCTCCGAGGCGCCGATCCGGCGGAACAGCTGCTCGATGCGGCTGGCGGTACGGTCATCGGCCAGCGCCGGCATCGCGCACAGCTGCAGATACTGGGCCGACTGGCTGGCCGTGCGGGTGCCCGACTTGAGCGACGATTGCAGCACTTCGACCTGCATTTTCAGGCGCTCGCGCGCGAACTCGGCGCCGCTGTCGACGCCGGCCACGATCTCGAGCCGCAGCACCTCGTCCATCAGGCGGCCACGGTTCGCTTCGAGCTGATCGGCGTAGCGCGCGCGCTGGCCGTCAAGCGCCGCCAGCGCCGCATTGAAGCGTCCGTGCAGCGCCCGTTCGTAATCGGACTCCAGCGCCGGCAAGGCTTTCCAGCGCGCCTGCCAGGCATCGGCTTCGACCGCGTCGTCATGCTGGCCCAGCGCCGTTTCCAGCGCCTGGCACAGGCGCAGCTTGTCGCGCAAGGCATTCGCCTGGGCCGCGCCGGCGCGGCGGCGGATGGTGTCGGCCTGGGCCTGCACGCCGGCCACGGCGGCCTGGTAACGCTGGGTGATCTTGGCTTCGTTGGCGCGCGGGACGGCACCGGCCGCGTTCCAGCCGGCGGCCGCGTCGCGCAAGGTCTTGGCGATGGCGGCCAGCTGGGCCTTGTCTTCGCCGCTGAAGGTGGCCGCTTCCAGCGCGGCGCACAGGTCGGCACGCACGTGCAGGTGGGCACGCCGCTCGCTGTCGGCCGCGTGGGCGCTCTCCTTGCGCTTGGCGAATACCGCGTCGCAGGCGGCCCGGAAACGCTGCCACAGCGCCTGTTCAGCCTTGCGCTCCAGCGGCAGCGCGCGGGCCTGCTCCTGCCAGCGCTCCTGCAGATGGCGCAATACGTCCAGTGTGCTGCGCTCCTGCGGATGCAGCGCTTCCACTTCGGCGATCAACTGTTCGCGCCGTGCCATTTCCACCTTGCGCTGCTCGTTGAGCGGCGCGGTCAGCTTGCTCAGCGCCTGCTCGAAGGCGGCGTCGAGCTTTTTCTTTTCCTTGCGGTCGATGGTGCCCAGGCGGCCCCACACCTGGCGCAGGCGCTGGGTGGCGGCGGCCACGTTCTTCCAGTCGCTGGCGCTGTCGGTGGCCATGCTCTGCACTTCCTCGATCAGGGCCTGGGCCTTGGCCGCGTTATGGTGGCGCTCCTCGGCCAGCTGCTTGAAGTGGGCCGCCGCCGGCGCATAGGCCGTGCTGCAGGCCGCGTCGAAACGCTCCCACAGGCTCTTGGGCGCGTGGCCGGAGACGCCGTCGAGCGCCTTCCAGCTTTCGCGCATGCTACCCACTTTCTTGGCCAGCTCGCTCATGCCCAACTGCTGGGCCGCCAGTTCCTCCACCGCCTTGACCAGTTCCTCGCGCGAGACATTGCCGCCCCAGCGCGCCCAGTCACCCAGCCGCTTCAGTTCCGCGCGCACATGGGCCAGCCGGTCCGACTGGGCCGGCGTCAGGCGGCCGCCCTTGTGTTCCTTGAGCCATTTATCATGTTCGGCGGCGGCGTGCAGCGAGCCCTGCTCCAGCGCCGTTTCGAGCGCGTCGAGGGTGTCGAGGAACTGCTGGTCCGCTTCTTTCGACGGTTTGGCCGCCTTGCCTTCGCGCGGCTTGCCGGCGGCAGCGTCGGCAGCGTGCTCGCCGTGCTGGCCCGCCTTGTCGGCATGCTTGCCGGCGTGATGATCGCCGGATTTGGCCGCGCCCTTCTCGGCCGGTTTATCTTTGATCTGTGGCAGCGTGGCCAGTAAGGCCTCGAAGGCGGCCTGCTGCTGGCTGGCAAGGTCTCCGGCCGGCACCTTGGCCAGTGCCTGCCAGGCACGTTTGAGCTGCTCGCCCTGCAAACCGGCGATGTCGGCAGCCTGCCATTCGGCCAGCGCGGCCGCGCGCGCGGCGAAGCCGGCCGCGTGCTGCTCCAATTGGGTCAGCGCGCCCCGCGCCTGTTCCAGCGCGGCGGCGAAGTCGCTCAGCAGATGGCGCGGCAAGGCTTGGTGTTCTGGAGCGGCAAGGAAACCGGTGTGCGCGGCAAGCAGGCGGGCCAGCGTGGCGGCAGCCGCTTCCGGCCCCTGCGCGGCCGCGGTCAATGCACGGGCCTCGGCCAGCGCATCGATCACGCTGCGCTGCAAATCCACCTGCGCGCTCAGGCGCAGCGCCAGCGCGGCGCGGATCTGGTCAAACTGCGCGGCCAGTGCGGCAGCGGCGGCGGTGATCTTCCATTGGCGGTCGAGTTCGGCGACCTGGTTCGGCGTGAGCTTCTCGTCTTGCAACATACGTTGCGCAGAATCAATGCAAACCTGGGCCTTTTGTTGTTCGGCAAGCTGATAGCGGATCGCGTCGAGCCGGCCCTGCATCAGGCGCGCCACGCGGCGGTCGCTATTGCGCATGGCCTGCAGCACCTGCTCCAGTGCGGGCTGCGACACGACATGTTCGGCGGCGGCAAGGCGCACGCCGGCAAATTCGCTCTGCAGTATCAGTTCGACAGCGGCCGCTTCATTGCCGGCCAGGCCGCGTGCACGCTCGGCCTGCTCGTCGCGGCGGGACGCGGATTGAGCGGCGGCGTCGTTCGCCTCGGCGGCCGCGACGGCAGGCGCGGCGGAAGACTTGTCGGTAGCTCGTTTAAACAGGAAATCGAACATGGTGAGCTATGAGATGGGAGAAAACCACCATCATAACAAAGCAGCGGGGTTTTGCCCGGACGCGGGTGAAATGATCTCCTGCCGCTACCCCGCTGGCGGGCTGGCCTGGTGGCGTATTGGGCCGATCGGCGAATTCAGGCGCCCGCCTTGGCGCGCCGGGCCGGCTGCCACCGGGGCGCACCGGCCTCGCCGGCCTCGGCATCGATGCCGGGCGCGGGCAGCACGGCAAAGCGGGCGATGTTCATGTCGGATGCGGCACCATCTTCCCGCACCTGGCCGCCGCTGGCGGGCGCCGCGGCCGCCCTGGCCGCCTTGGTGGCGCAGGCCGCCAGCGCGGCGGCGCTTCCCTTGCCGGCCACCTGCACCAGCGCCGGCCGGCTTGGCCTGGCCTTGCGCGCCTCGACCAGCTCGGCATCGTGGGTCATGAACTGGTTGGCGATGGCAAACCAGGCGTCGCCGCAGATGGCGCTGCGGGCGATCGAAAACAACTCGCGCTCTTCTTTTTCCAGCCTTTGCAGCATGGCGTTGCAAAACGTTTCGATGCTGGCGCAGATCTGCTCGACCTGTTCGTCGGCGCCGTCCTGGGCACGGCCGATGCGTTCCTGCATGGTGCGGATGGCACCCAGCGCCGACTGATTCAGGCGGCTCAGCTCGTCGAGCAGCTTGTCGGCCCTTTCGGTGGCCTGGCGGATGGCGGGGATCAGATAAATTTCGATCTTGCGCCAGTGACAGGATTCATACAGTCGGTGCAAGGTTTCGCAGGCGTATTCGAGCTGGTCGAGACTCAGGCTGTGCTGCTGTACCAGGCTGGAGCGCACATAGTGCTGAAAAGACAGCAGGCTCATGCGCATACTGGCTTGTTCAACCGACAGGGCAACCAGCGTATATGTGGCCGTTAACATTGTGACTCCCGATTCTGACTCCCGAACTTTGAATGGCGGCCTGCAAAGGCAACCGTGAAAATAGAAGTGTAAATATTTCCGACAACGGGGACTTTGACCTAGGACAAAGGTGCGCCCATCCCCTGCAGAGGTAACAAGAGATTGACCATGCCAGCCTCCTCACTGACCAGCACCGTGCCGCCGAAACGCCGCACCAGATGCTGCACCCCGCCATTTTCCGCCAGGGCCTCGCCGGTCAGCGCCCCCGTGCCGCGGCTGCGGAAATAGTCGACCAGCTTCTGGAACAGCACATTGCCCAGGCCCTTGCCCTTCAGGTCGGAGCGCACGATGATGGCGAAATCGGCGCGCAAATTGTCCGGATCGGCCACGGCCCGCACCACGCCCAGCGTTTCGGGCTGGCCGTCGGCGCCATGATGGGTGGCGATGAAGGCCATCGCGCGGTCGTAGTCGATCTGGGTCATGCTGGCCAGCTGCTGCGGCGCCAGTTCGCGCATGGACGAAAAGAAGCGCAGCCGCACGTCGTCCAGCGCCAGCGCGCTGAAGAAGGCCAGATGCTGGGGGGCGTCTTCCGGACGGATCGGGCGCAGCAGGATGGTTTCGCCCTGCCAGGCCACTTCCTGCTCGAGCTCCTGCGGATAGGGGCGGATCGCCATCGCGCAGGGATGGCGCGGCGGCGCCAGCGCGATGCGCGCGTTGAGCACCGTCACGCCGGCGGCGTCGGCCAGCAGCGAATCGATGCGCAGCCCGTCCAGTTCCGGCAGGTCGGCCACCAGCTCGGCCACCTGCACCAGCGTGCGGCAGACCGCGTCGATATCGGCCGGGGCGCGCTGGCCGTAAGCGTCCAGCAGGCGCGCGACCCGGGTGCGCTCGACCATGTCGCGCGCCAGCACCATGTTCAGCGGCGGCAGGCCGGCGCTGCGCTCGCCGCTCAGGCCAGCGGCCAGTCCGCCCTGGCCGAACACGATCACCGGACCGAACACCGCGTCCTTGTCCACGGCAATGGCGAGCTCGCGCGCTTCCGGCCGGCGCGCCATGCGCTGCACCGTGAAGCCGGCCGGCGCCTCGCCGGGCCGCAGGCGCCGGCTGCGTTCGCGCATGGCGATGGCCGCCGCGCGCAGCATGGCCTCGTCGTCCAGGTCGAGCACCACCCCGCCCACATCGGCGCGCTGGCCCAGCGCGGCGTCGCCCAGCTTGAGCGCGACCGGATAGCCTATCCTGGCGGCGGCCGCCGCCGCCTGCTCGACATCGGCCGCCACTTCGGCCGGCGCCATCGGAATGCCATACGCGGCCAGCAGCGCCTGCACATCCATCTCGCCCAGCTCCGCGCGCCCAGCCGCCAGCGCGGCGGTGACCACCGCGCGCGCGGCCGCGCGCTCCGGCGCGCCGGGCAGCTGGGCCGGGACCTCGATCAGCAGGTCCTGGTTGCGCCGGTACTGCATGATCTGCAGGAAGCCATGCACGGCTTTTTCCGGCGTGTCGTAGGTGGGCAGGCCGGCGGCGGCGAAATGCTGGCGCGCCGCGCCCACCGCGCGTCCGCCCATCCAGCACGACAGCACGTTCTTGCTGGCCGCCTGCAGCAGCGGCGCCAGCGCCTGGGCGATTTCCAGGCTCGGCACCATGCCGGTGGGCGCGTGCAGGAACAGCAGCGCGTCGGCCTGGTCCTCCGCCAGCAGCGCTTCGAGCGCGCCCACATAGTGTTCCACCGGCGCGTCGGCCAGCAGGTCGAGCGGATTGGCGCGCGGCGCGCCGAGCTTGCGCAGCCGTTCCAGCGTGGCCTCCGACAGCGGCGCCAGTTGCGCGCCGCCGGCCTGCAAGGCGTCGGCCGCGATCAGGCCCAGGCCGCCGCCATTGGTCATCACCGCCAGCCGTTCGCCGCGCTGGCCGCGCGCCCGCGCCAGCGTTTCCACCGCGTCGAACAGGTCTTCGGTGGAATGCACGCGCAGCATGCCGGCGCGCCGGATCGCCGCATCGAACACGGCGTCGGGATCGATGCCCCCGTCCAGCGGCGCATCGCGTCCGGCCTTGAGCACGATCACCGGCTTGCCGCGCGCGGCCAGCCGGCCGGCCGACATGAATTTGCGCGCGCCGCCGATCTGCTCCAGGCACAGCAGGATGGCCGAGGTGTCGCGGTCGGCCGCCAGATAATCGAGCAGGTCGCCGAAATCGATGTCGGCGCCCTCGCCCATCGCGATGAAGGTGGAAAAGCCGATGCCGCGCTGGCTGGCCCAGTCCAGCACCGCCGTGCCCAGCGCGCCCGATTGCGACACGAAGGCCAGCTTGCCGGGATCGGCGGCGATGTGGGCGAAGCTGGCGTTCAGTCCCAGCGCGGGAATCAGCAGGCCCACGCTGCCGGGGCCGAGGATGCGCAGCAGATGCGGCTTGGCCGCCTGCAGCATGGCCTGGCGCACATTGCGCCCGCCGCCGGCCTTAACCTTGTCCAGCCCGGCCGTCATCACGATGGCGGCGCGGGTGCCGCGCGCGCCCAGTTCGGCGATCACGGCGGGGATGGTGGCGGCCGGGGTGCAGATGATGGCCAGCTCGGGCGCCTCCGGCAGCGCGCTGAGCTTGTGATAGCAGCGCAGGCCGGCCAGCGTGTCGTATTTGGGATTGACCGGCCAGATCGGGCCGTGAAAGCCACCCTCGACCAGGTTGGCCAGCAGCCGGGTGCCGATGCGGTGCGCCTGCTGCGAAGCGCCGATCACGGCGACCGAACGGGGTTTGAACAAGTGTTCGAGATTGCGGATGCTCATGCCTGGGCCTCCTGGGCTGGATGGTGTGCTGATGTTCCCGGATCGCTTGCTGGGGAAATGAATGTTGCCGGGCGCCGTAGCCAGCGCGCCCGCGTTTTCCTATCTTACCAGTGCGCTTACCAGTGCGTTTACCAGCGTGAGGCGTGATCCTCGGTGACGCCGGCGAGCGCCGTGACGATGCGCTTGGGCTGATCCGGCGCGCTCCTGACCCAGCCGCTGAAGGTGCCGATCGGCTGCACATAGCGGCTCGCGGCCACCACCAGGTTCTTGTTCTCGCGGCGCGCGCCTTCCGGCGTGAAGTACAGCTCCAGCAGATCGTCTTCGGTGAAGATATGCCAGGGCGCCAGCGGGTCGGACTGATCGTACACGAAATGGGCCGGACCCAGCGCGTGCACCTGCCCGTCCAGCCACAGCGCGTTCTCGCAGGCGCCGAAGTAGCCCGCCTGCAGATTGAAGCCCAGCTCCAGGTTGTGGCCGGAAGCCCAGCGCCAGGCGGTGTTGCGCGCTAGCAGGCCATTGGAATAATCGAAGCTGGCCACGCCGCCGCTCAAATCGTATTCGTCGCGCCAGGTGCGCACCGTGCCGCTCAAGGGCATGCCGGTCGATTTCTGGGTGGCGTGCACCGAACCCTTGTCGATCGGGCCGGTGGCCAGCAGCAGCGGCGCGCCGGCCGGGCCGAACCGCGCTTCGATCTCCAGATAGTCGCAGTGCAGTTCCAGCCGGTAGCAGCCGTCCGGCATGGTATCGATGACGATGCGGCTCTTGCGGGTTTTGAAGGAGCTGGCCTCGCCCACATGGTTGGCCAGCCGCGCCGACAGGCCCGGCAAGCCGTCCTCGGAAAAATTGGCCATCATGTCGCCGTCGCTGCGGTCGAAGGCATAGGCGAAGGCGGTGCTGGTCCAGCCCAGGTCGACGATGGCGATCGCGCAGAAGATCTTGTCGGTCGACAGCGCCACATAGTGCCAGCGCTTGTGATGGAAGCGCCGCCACAGGCGGCTGCGCGCGAACGGCGAGGCCAGCGCGCCCCAGTCGAAGTTGTCGACCTGGCCGGCGAAGCGGCCGAAGCGCGGCGCGCCATCGGGACCCAGCAGGCTGGCCGGCGCCATGGGCAGACTCATGCGGCCTCCTGCTGCGCAGGCTGCGCCAGAGCGGCGCGCAGGGCGTCGCCAAATGCGGGCGGCTCGGCCAGCGTCACGTCCACCCGTGGGCAGCCGTGCCAGTTGGCGCTGCGCTGGATCGCGCCGGCCACGTCGCGCACCAGCCGCTCGCTGACGCGGGTCTGCTCTTCCAGCACCAGCGATTTCAGTTCGAACACGCCTTCGCGCCGGTGCGCTTTGGCGTCGACCCGGCCCACCAGCGCGCCGCGGCGCAGGATCGGCAATGTGAAGTAGCCGTAGCGGCGTTTCTCGGCCGGGGTGTAGCATTCCAGCCGGTAGTCGAAGTCGAACAGCTCGAGCGCGCGGCGCCGGTCCCATACCACCGGATCGAAGGGCGACAGCAGCGCGCACAAGGTCGGTGCAAGCGCACCGGCGGCGGCCTGGGACGCCAGCGCATGATATTCGGGATGGATGTACACCGGCTCGTCCCAGCCCTTTACCCAGGCGCGCAGCAGCGCGCCTTCGGCCACCAGCTGTTCCGGGTCCAGGCGCGGCGGCTTGGTGCGGAAGTAGTCGCTGATCCAGCTGGCGCGCGCCAGCCCCAGCGCCTTCACGGCCTGCAGCACCAGCGTGCGGCGGGTCTGTTCCATGGTGGGCGTGCGGCTGTCGTCCCAGCCCGGCAGCACCCGCTCGGCCAGATCGTAGATGCGCTGGAAGTTGTGGCGCCGCGCGATCATCAGCTCACCGGCGGTAAACAACACTTCCAGCGAGCGCTTTTCCGGCTTCCAGCCCCACCAGCCGCCGGACTGGCCGTCGCTGCGCTCGAAGTCGGAGGAACGGGTCGGCCCATTGCTGCGGATATGCGCCAGCACCGCGTCGACATCGGCGCGGTGCTCGCTGATCCAGCTTTCCGAATACTTCCAGCCCATCGCCGCCGGATCGGTCATGCGGTGGCGGTACAGGCCATAGTCTTCGATCGGCACAAAGCAGGCTTCGTGCGCCCAGTATTCGAACAGGGCGCCCTGCTCCAGCAGCTGTTCCAGCCACACTTGCGGATAATCGCCCAGGCGGCTGTGCAGCACCAGGTAGGGACTGCGCGCGACCACATGGATGGTATCGATCTGCAGCACGCCCATTTGCCGGATCGCGGCCAGCACGTCCTGCTGGCGCGCCTTGCGCCGGCGCGGCTGCAGCAGCCCTTGGGCGGCCAGGTGCAGGGCGCGCGCTGCCGCCAGGCTGAAAGTCAATTCGGTCAAAACCGCATTCCTCTTGTTCTCGTCCATTCCATGGTGGCGCCGCGTACCGGGAAAAATGCCTATTCTAATAAGAAAACAGCAAGCCCTGTATTTTTTGTGCCACCGCCGCAGCGGCGGCCCGCCTTATTTGGTCCGCGCCGGCCCCAAGTGCACCGTTTCGGGGCAGAATAGGCAGACTGCGGGACTCCCCCTCAATGGATATGCAGCCACCTTTTCCCTTGAACGCCAGCGCCCAACCGTCCGTCTTGCATTCAGCCCGCCGCTTGCTGCGCCGCCTGTACCGCAAGGTACTGCTGCCGGCTTTTGCGCTGGCGCTACTGGCCAGCATGTGGGCTGCCGCCCGCTACCAGCTGGGCCAGGAATACGACAATTCCCACCAGGAGGCGGTGCTGCACAGCCAGTCGCTGGCGCGCACGCTGGCCGAACACAGCAACCATCTGCTGCGCCAGATCGACCATGCCGGCCAGCTGTTCAGGCTCAAGTTCGAAGAAAGCGGCGGCTCCCTGCGCCTGCCCGAATTCAGCCGGCCCGGCGGCCTGCTCGACTCGGTGCTGCCTTCGCGCCAGGATCTGGCGCTGGCCCTGCTCGATGCGAACGGGCGCATCATCGACAGCCAGGGCGGCTATTTCGATCCGGCGCTGGGCACCGGCGCCCTGTTCCAGAACCTGGCCGGCGCCGCCGCGGGAGAGCTGCGGATCGCCACGCCCGTGGTTGAACCGAACACCAAGAAATGGCAGGTGCAGATCGCGCTGCGCCTGAACCGGCCCGGCGGCGCCTTTGCCGGCGCGCTGGTGATGATGATCGATCCAGCCTCGTTCGTGCAGGACTACGACCGCCTCAACGTGGAAGAACAGGGCGCGGTGATCCTGATGAACCGCGATACCGGCCTGTCGCTGCTGCGCGTCGACGATCGCCTGCTGATCAGCGACACGCTCGACTTCCAGGCCAGCAGCGGCTCCGGCGCCGGCAGCGACGAACTACACCTGCGCCAGCCCTTCGACCAGGTCGAGCGCATCTACAGCTCGCACGATATCCCGCGCTATGCGCTGATCGCCGTGGTGGGCATCGCCCGTCACAACGCGATGGCGCGCTTCGAGCGCCTGCGCCTGCGCTACTACGGCGTGGCCGCCGTCGGTTCGGTACTGGTACTACTGTTTACCACCCTGCTGATGCAGCAGTCCAGGCGCCTGCGCCGCAGCATCCACCAGGCCAATGAAGCCCAGCGCATCCTGCGCTCGGCCATGGACGCCAGCCTGGACGCGATGTTCCAGTTCAAGGCCATCCGCGAGCACGGCGAGATCATCGACTTCCTCGTCACCGACGTCAACGAGCGCGGCGCCCAGCTGGTTGGACGCAGCAGCGCCGAACTGCTCGACCGGCGCATCACCGAGGTGCTGCCCGAGGTCCGCGACGAGGGACATATGCAACGCTACATCGAGGTGATGCGCACCGGCCAGGCGGCGGAGGACGAATTCGAACTCGGCTTCCTGCCCGGCGGCGTGCGCTGGCTGCGCCACCAGGTGGTGCCGATCAAGGGCGGCGTGGCCGTCACCACGCGCGACATCAGCCCGCGCAAACTGGCCGAACTGGCCCTGCGCGAGAGCGAGGGCCGGCTGCGCACCATCGCCGACACCCTGCCGGCGATGGTCGCCTATATCGATGCCGATGAAGTCTACCGCTTTCACAATCTGGCCTATGAGCGCGAATTCAGCCGTGCCGGCCAGCTGGTGCTGGGCCGCACCATCCTGGAAACGGTGGGACCTGCCCGCTACGCCGGGCTGGCACCCTATGTACAGCGGGTGCTGCGCGGCGAAACCATCACCTTCGAGGAGGAGGACAGCAGCGACGACGATGAGCGCTGCTACGAAGTGGTCTACATCCCCCAGCACGGGGGCGAGGGCGAGGGCGGCAACGTGATCGGCTTCCACGTCATGCGCCAGGACATCACCGTACAAAAGCGCGAGAAGCAGCGCCTGCTCAAGCTGTCCCAGATCGACGCCCTCACCGGCCTGACCAACCGCGCCGGCTTCCTGCAAAAGCTCCACGACAGCATGCTCGCCTGCCGCGAAAACGACTCCCTGATGGCCGTGATGTACATGGACATCGACCATTTCAAGCCGGTCAACGACACCTATGGCCACGGCGTGGGCGACGCCCTGCTCAAGGCCTTCTCGGCGCGCCTGACCAGCACCATGCGCGTCAGCGACACGGTGGCGCGGCTGGGCGGGGACGAGTTCACCATCATCATGGAACGCATCGCCCAGGAAAGCGACGCCGCGACGCTGGCGGCCAAGATCGTCCAGGCGATGCGGGTGCCCTTCGACCTCGACGGGACCGTCGTGTCGGTATCGGCCAGCATCGGCCTGGCTTTTTACAGCGACGAGGAGCTGTCCCCGGCCGAGCTGCTGAAACAGGCCGACACGCTGCTGTACCAGGCCAAACAGGGCGGCCGCGACACCTTCCGCGCCAGCCGGGGGCGCAAAGTGAGCATGGTTTGAGCTGGATTCAGGCAGCCGACAGCGATCTTGCGCTATATTGAGCGCTTCCTGGCTGTTTCGATCCACACCTCCATGCGTCTGCTGCACACTTCCGACTGGCATCTGGGCCAATCCCTCCACAATTTCGACCGCATTTACGAGCACCAGTGCTTCCTCGACTGGCTGCTCGATACCGCCGTGGCCGAACAGGCCGACGCCCTGCTGATCGCCGGCGACATCTTCGACAACGCCAATCCCGGCTCGGCCTCGCAGAAGCAGTTGTACCGGTTTTTGCAGCAGGCGCGCGCCCGGCTGCCGCAACTGAACCTGGTCGTCATCGCCGGCAACCACGACTCGCCCGGCCGGCTGGAAGCGCCCGGACCGCTGCTCGAAGCCCATGGCACCAGCGTGGTCGGCAGCGTGCAGCGCGACGAACAGGGCGATATCGACCTGGAAAAGCTGGTGCTGCCGCTGACTGGCAGCGATGGCAAGGTGCAAGCCTGGTGCCTGGCCGTCCCCTTCCTGCGCCCCGGCGACGTGCCGCGCGTGGGCGACGTGCTACGGGTCTGCGATGATAAAACCCACGGCGCAACCCTGGGGTCTGACCCAGGGTCCGGGGAGGGGCTACGCCCCGCCGATCCCCACGGGGACCGGCCCCCAGCTCTTTGCCCTGGGTTTAAAGAGGTCCACGGCACGCATGATGAAACTGCCCCCCCAGAACCGGCCGCCGATCCCTACCTCGCCGGCATCGCCCTGCTCTACCGCCAGGCCCTGACCCTGGCCCAAACCCGCCAGCAGCCCGGCCAGTCCATCATCGCCATGGGCCACTGCCACATGGTCGACGGCCAGATGTCCAACGACTCCGAACGCCGCATCGTCATCGGCGGCACCGAAATGCTGCCGGCCGGGATCTTCGACCCCGCCATTGCCTACGCCGCGCTGGGCCATCTGCACCTGGCGCAGGCCGTCGGCCAGCAACAGCACATCCGCTACTGCGGCAGCCCGATCCCGCTGTCCTTCGCCGAAGTGGGCTACCAGCACCAGATTTTGCGCATCGACCTGGCCGACGGCAAGGCCGCCGCCATCGCAGCGATCCCCGTGCCGCGCGCCGTTGAGCTGCTGCGCGTGCCCAAGCGTCCCGCCCCGCTGCCGCAGGTGCTGGAAGAACTGGCCGCGCTCGAGTTCGCGCCGCTGCCGCCGCACGCCCAGCCCTTGCTGGAAGTACGGGTGCGGCTGGACGCCCCCGAACCCGGCCTGCGCGCCCGCATCGAAGCTGCACTGGACGGCAAGCCGGTACGGCTGGCCAAGATCGAAACCTCCAGCGCCGCGCGCACCTCCTCGCCGGACGCCGCCATCATGACGCTCGACCAGCTCGACCAGCTCAAGCCGGACGATATCTTCCGCCAGCTGTACCAGCAAAAATTCGACAGCGAGGCGCCGCCCGAACAGCTGAGCGCCTTCGCCGAACTGATGCTCCCCGGCGCCTGAGCGCCACCAACGATTTCACGACAAGCATGAAGATTCTCAAAATTGGCGGTAAAAACCTGGCCTCGCTGGCCGGCGAATTCTGCGTGGACTTCCAGCAGGAGCCGCTCGCCTCGTCCGGCCTGTTCGCCATCAGCGGCCCGACCGGCGCCGGCAAAAGCACCCTGCTCGACGCGCTCTGCCTGGCCCTGTACGACGCCACCCCGCGCCTGGTGAAGGCGCTGGGACGCAGCCTGCTGCCCGACGTCGGCGCCGAAACCGTCTCCACCCAGGACCCGCGCACCCTGCTGCGCCGCGGCGCGGCCGAAGGCTATGCCGAAGTCGATTTCGTCGGCAACGACGGTTCGGCCTACCGCGCGCGCTGGAGCGTGCGCCGCTCGCGCACCCGCGCCGAAGGCGCGTTGCAGCCCACCGCCATGAGCTTGCACCGCCTGCCCGCGCTGCAGGCGCTGGGCGGCACCAAGACCGAAGTCAAGGCCGAGATCGAACGCCGCATCGGCCTCTCGTTCGAGCAGTTCACCCGTGCCGTGCTGCTGGCCCAGAACGAATTTTCCACCTTCCTCAAGGCCGAAGACAACGAGCGCGGCGAGCTGCTGGAAACCCTGACCGGCAGCACCGTCTACAGCGAAATCTCGATGCGCGCCTTCGAACGCGCCAAGCTGGAACAGGCCGCGCTGCAAAGGCTGACGGGCCGGCTGGCCGACCAGAAGCCGCTCGCCGGCGAACAGCGCGCCGAACTCGATGCGCACAGCGCCGCCGCCAACGAGGTGGTGCAGGCACTGGAACGCGAACAGGCCGCGCTGGAACAGCAGCAACGCTGGCATCAACAGGCCGAACGCCTGCAACAGGGCGAGCAGCAGGCCCACGCCGCCTGGCAGGCCGCCATGCTGGAAGTCGATGCGGCAGCCCCGCGCCACGCGGCACTGGCCCGTATCGAAGCGATCCAGCCCGCGCGCGCGCTGACCGACGACATCGTCCGGATCGAATCCGACAGCGCCGCCACCGAACAGGTAATCGCGGTCAGCGCAGGCTCGGCACAGCAGGCCCGCGCGAAACAGGAACAACTGGCCGCCACCGAGGCACAGGCCGTCGCGCGCGTACAGGCGGCGGAACAGGCCCAGCGCGCCGCAATCCCCCAGCTCGATCAGGCCAAGGCGCTCGATGCCCGCATCGGCGCCATGCTGCCCGCCTACCGCGCCAGCGCACACATATGGGAACAGGCGAATCAGGCCGACACCCAGGCCCGCCTGGCGCTCCAGTCACGCCAGCAGGAAAAAGACCAGCTCCTGGCCAGTCAGGAAAACGGCAAGGCCTGGCTGGCCCAGCACGCTCAATGGGAAATGCTGGCGCAGCACTGGCCGCGCTGGGACGTGCTGTTTGTGCAGGCTGGCCAGGCCGCGTCGCAGGCTGAAAAACTGGCGCGCGCGCTGGCCGCCGTGCAGCAGCGCGCACGCAACCTCGGCGAGGATGAGGCGCAGGCCACAAACCGGCTGGCGCAAGCCGGCGAACGGCTGCAAACATTGGAAGACCAGCGCCAGCAAGCGATACGCGCGCTGGCCGCCCTGCCCGCCCACTCGCTACGCGATCAACGCCGCGCGCTGGAACAGCGGCGCGATGTGCTGTCGGCCGCTGAACGAATCTGGATCGACCTCGACGCACGCCAGCAGCGCGGCCGCCAGCTCGACGCGCAGACCGGCGAGCTGCAACAGGCCCGCGCCACGGCGGAAGCAAAACTGGCCGAAGCGCAGCAGGAATACACCGGCATCATGGCCGCCTTCGGACAGGCCGAGCGTTCGCAGAAACTGGCCGAAGCCGCCTGCGCGGAAAACGTCGAGTCGCTGCGCGCCACGCTGGAAGACGATACCCCCTGCCCGGTCTGCGGCGCCCATGAACATCCCTACCGCCACAGCGACGGCGCCATGCAAGCCATGCTGGCCAGCCTGCAGGCCGAAGTCGCGCGCTGCCGCCACCTGGCGCAGCAGAACATCGACCAGCAAGCCACCCAGCGCGCCACCGCCCAGTCCAGCATCGAGCGCATGAGCGCAGTCGCCGGGGAAGCGCGCACCCTGCACGAGGCGCTGGACCGCCTGCAAAACCAGTGGCAAGTGCAGGAGCAGGCGCTCGCCGCCATCGCGGCACTGGACACGGCAGCCGCCGGTGCGGAGCGCCGCGCCGCCGCCAGCACCGATGCCGGCGTTGATGCTGCTGCTGACCTGGCAACGCAATCGCCCCAGACAGCAAGCAGCCTTGCCCCGGAAGCGCAACGCAGCGACTGGTTCGAAGCGCAACTCGGTGCCGCCCGCGCGAGCCTGCGTGCGCTGGAGCGGCAGGAGCAAGCCTTGCACGCGGCCGCCCAGGCGCGCGACCTGGCGCAGCAAGCCTGCGACCGCGCCGCCGCCGAACACGGCGCCCTGCTCAACGCCGCCGCCACCGCAAAAACCTCGCTGGCCCAAATCACGGTGGAGCATCAAGGCCTGGATGCGCAGCGCATCGACGTCGCCCTGCAACTGGGCGCCCTGCTCGATGAACTCGACGCAGCCTTCAGCGGCGGCGACCTCCCGAGCGAAGACTGGAAAGATGCCTGGAAAGCCGGCCCCGCACGCTTCTACTCGGCGCGCCAGGCCGACAGCAAGCAATGGCTTACCCAGCGCAGCGCCGTCGACGAACGCGCCAACGCCCTGTCGACGATGGACGTGGAATTGAACGCGCTGGCGCAGGCCTTGACCACCTCCGGCCAGGCCGCGCTGAACGCGCGCAATCAGCACAGTGGGGCCGAACAGGCCTTGCAGGCCGCGCAAGCGCAACGCATGGCACTGTGGAACGGCAAGGAAGTGGCCCTGGTGGAAGCTGAACTGGTGGGCGCCATCGATAATGCCCGCATCCAGCTAGCCTCCCACCAGCAAGCCAAGGAGCAGGCCGCACATGATGCAGCCCGGCTCGACGAAGCGCTGGCGCAGGCCCGCCAGCGCCTGGAGGATCTGCGCCAGACCGGCATCAAAGCGCAGCAAAAGCTCGACGACTGGCTGCTCGCATTCCAGCAAGATCATCCTGTCGCAGCCCTCGCAAACACCGGCTCCAGCGACGGCGCGGACATCGGGGACGCCATCGACGGCGCCTGTGCCGACGCTGACGCTGACGCGTCCGGCGACGCACCCATGGACCTGCCGCAGTTGCGCATCCTGCTGGCCCTGCCGGTATCGGTCATCGCCGAAGAGCGTCAGGCCCTGCAAGCCATCGACGCCGCCGCCGCCCGCGCAGCCGCTGTGCTGACGGAACGCCAGCAGCAACGCAGCCATCACCACGACAGCGCAAGCCCTGAGCTGCAACAGGATGCCGCCGCCCTGCAAGCGATGCTGGAGGCACTGGCCATCCAGCGCAAACAGGCGCAGGACGAAGCCGGCGCCTTCAAGCTGGCTATCGCACAGGACGAAGCGCGCCGCCAGGCCGCCCACTCCATGCTGGCCGAAATCGAACAGCAGGAACAAAACGAGCGGCGCTGGGCGCGCATGAATGAGCTGATCGGATCGGCCGACGGCAAGAAATTCCGCAACTACGCCCAGCAGTTCACGCTGGACGTCCTGCTCGGCTACGCCAACGCCCACCTGGCCCAACTGGCGCGGCGCTACCAGCTCGAACGCATCAACAATCCCGCCAGCCCCTCATTGGGCCTGCTGGTGCGCGATCAGGACATGGGCGGCGAAATGCGCTCCGTGCACTCGCTCTCCGGCGGCGAATCCTTCCTCGTATCGCTGGCACTGGCGCTCGGACTGGCCTCGCTGTCGTCCAACCGCGTGCGGGTGGAGTCGCTGTTCATCGACGAAGGCTTCGGCAGCCTCGATGCCGACACCCTGCGCGTGGCGATGGATGCGCTGGACGGCCTGCAATCGATGGGCCGCAAGGTCGGCGTGATCTCCCACGTGCAGGAAATGACGGAACGGATCTCCACCAAGATCCTGGTGCAGCCTTCCGCCGGCGGCAGGAGCGCGGTCACGGTGCAGTAGGCAGCGCAGCCGCGCCGCAACCGTAGCCACCCGAAACGGCGGGCCACTCCTTACCGGCAAGGCAGGTCGCCGCGCTCCAGCCGCACCAGATCCCATCCCAGCTCGCGCCGGATCTGCTGCGGATCGGGCAGCGGCTTGCGTTCCTTGCGTTCCTGCTGGCGCGTTTGCAACCACTGCCGCACAGACTCTTTGCTCGGTTGCCTGGAGTGTTCCATTGCCTGATCTCTAAAGTAAGAAGGAGATGCCCTGCTCCTAAAACGCCGGCCGCGCCGTTCAGTTGACGGCACGGCCGCGTTCCGCTCACCTCAATTGCAAGCAAATGCTACAAGTTTGCTATCATTTAGAGGCTCGCGGCGGCCATCCGGCGCTGCGGCAATATCCAGATCCAGCCCTCCACCATGAGCATCGGCGCCATTACGCCCAGTTCCGCTTATTCGGCCCCGTCCACGGCCGCCTCCCCGGCCCCGGCCCGGGAAGCCCCGGCGCGCGCCCAAAGCGCCACCGAACTGACGCCCGCCGCCCTGGCCCTGATCGACAAGCTCAAATCGCGCGACACCGAAGTGCGCCAGCATGAACAGGCGCATCTGGCCGCGGCCGGAGGCCTGGCCGTCTCCGGCGCCAGCTACACCTACCAGCGCGGACCGAACGGCATCGATTACGCCGTCGGCGGCGAAGTCCATATAGATACCGCCCCCGGCCGCACCCCGGAAGAGACCATCGCCCGCGCCCACACCATCCAGGCCGCCGCGCTGGCGCCCGCCGAACCCTCAGGTGCTGACCGCTCCGTCGCCGCCCAGGCCCAGCAACTGGAGCAGCAGGCCCGCGCCGAGCTGGCGGTGCAGCAGACCGAGGCGGCCCTGGCGCCCGCGCAGCAGACCAGCCAGCAATCGCTCAATCGCGCCTACGGCGTCACTCCGCCGGCGCCGCCCACCGTGAACGTCTTCGCCTGATCTGGCGCCCCGCCTTGGCGCTCCGCTTTGGCACCGCAAGCTGCCGGGAATGCTAAAATCGCGCCTTTCTCCGCATCCCGACTGCCTCTATCATGTTAAAAGCTCCCCGTACCCTCACCTTCAAATGTGTCAAATGTGCCAAATCGGTACAGGTCTTCCTGCAGAAAGTGTCGGCCTGCTCGCACATCCAGCCCTATCAGGGCATCTGCAAATGCGGCGAAGTCAAGCGTCACGCCACCGGTTCCAAGGATGCGGTACAGTCCTACCTGGAGTCTGCGGACGGCAGCTGGTCGCATCACCACTAATCGCCGGAGCGGATTAAAGTAATCCGCCGCGCTGCCGTAGATTACCTATCCCTCACTGGAAGGTTGCCATGTCTACCATCTCATCGCTCGGCGGCCGTACCCTGCCCGCACCCGCAGCCCCCTCCAACGGGCTGCAACACGACGTCAAGCAAACCGGCAGCCGCTCCACGGCCGTGGGCGCGCCGACCAAACCCAATCCCGTATCGCTGTCGAACGATGCCATCGGCCTGCAGCAGCGCGTCGCCTCGCTGGGCAGCGCCACCGTCGATCTGGCGCAGGACCTGCTGGGCAGTTTTGCCGAAACACTGTTCGGCAAAGAGGGCAAGGACTTCAGCATCGACTTCGACTCCGTCAGCCTGGAAGCCGAATCGAGCGCGGGCCTGATCCTCCAGCACAGCCAAGGCGCCAACGGCGTCACCGACTCCGCCCAGTTCCAGCAGACCGACAGCTCGCACTTTATTGGCAAAGGCACCATCACCACCGCCGATGGCCGCAGCTTCGAGTTTGAAATCGAAGTGCAGTACGAAGCGCAGTTGGACATCGGTGTCAGCCGCACCCAGAGCGGCACTGGCGGCTCAAGTGGCACAGGCAGCACGGGCGGCGCTGGCCGCACCCGCCTGCCCGCGCCGGCCGACAGCGGCGGCACCACACCGGCCGATTCGGCCGTGGACCTGGACGATGGCGTCAACGTCCTGCCATCGGTACAAGTACCCGACATCGACTTTGGCGGCAGCCTGTCCGACCTGTTCCAGCTGATCGGCCGCAATCTGCGCGCCGCGATCCTCGACAGCAGCAATGCCAGCGCCAATGCTGACAACAAGCGCAGCGACAAGGCAAACAGCAACGCCGGCGACAAACTCGGCGACCTGACGCTGCGCCTGTTGAAACTGGTGGACAAACAAAACGCACCGGATGTCTACACCGTACCCGAGCCAGCCGACAAGCAGGCCGACAACCGCGCCCGCAACGCCGCCAACTCCTACGGCAGCCAGGCCGCCGCAGGCAGCGACGCCGTTACCGGCAGCCCGTCCGCCAAGCCTGCCGACCAGGTTTAGAATATCGCCCGACCGTAAGAAGCATTTCCTTCGCGGGCCGCCGGCATACTTTAAAACCCACGGCAAAGAGCCGGGGGCCTGTCCCGCAGGGACAGGCGGGGCGCAGCCCCCCACCGGACCCTGGGTCAGACCCCAGGGGTACGCCTTGGGTTTTTACAAGGTCCCCGGCACATTACCGCCCGACTGGGACCGCCGCCACACCCCACGTATAATAGCGCCACCAACTTCGACACACCGCGCCGGCAGCCCCTGCCCGCGCGGCGCTGTCGCCGCTCCACCTTTCCTGCAGATTGCCTCAACATGCCCGTTCAAGACACCGTCCTTTGCTCCCTCCCCGTCGCGCAGGTGACGCAATGACGGCCGCCCCGCAGCTCATCCACTGGACCGAAAACGGCGTCGAGCTGTCGGCCCGCTGGCGTTCCGAAAGCGGCATGCCGGCGCCCAAGCGCGTCGTCGTCGCCGATGACCGCACCAACGCCGACGTCGCCTACCGCCTCGCCTGCGAAGGCACCGCCCTGCTGTGGCGCGGCGACTTCCAGAACGCCCGCCAGCTGCTGCAGGCGCTGGCCCGCCGCGCCGATCCCAAGCAGAGCAAGCCCGCCAAAAAAGGCAAGCCCGCCAAAGTCCCGGCCACGCCGACCGAAGCCTTCCACCTGCACCGCCAGGCCCAGTCGCAGCGCGCCCGCACCCTGGCCATGCTGCTGATTCCCTTCGAAGCGGACTACACCATCCCGCTGCGCCGCGCGCCCGAAGTCAAACTCGCCTGCAACGAAGCCTATGGCCGCGGCGAAGAACCCTTCATCACCTCCATGCGCGAACTGCTTGGCCTGATCGGCGCCCACGAATGGCGCCGCACCGGCGTCGAGATCCCGGCGCTGAACGAACGCATCCACCCGCACTACGGCGTGTTCTCCCCGGTACGCGGCGAATACGTGCAGCTGGTGGCCGACGCCGAACTGCCATCCGGCACCCAGCTCGCCTTCGATATCGGCACCGGTACCGGCGTGCTGGCGGCCGTACTGGCCCAGCGCGGCATCAAGAAGATCGTCGCCACCGACCAGGACCAGCGCGCCCTGAGCTGCGCGCGCGAGAATCTGTCGCGCCTCGACTTGCAGGGCCAGGTCGAATTGATGGAAACCGACCTGTTCCCGGCCGGCCGCGCGCCGCTGGTGGTATGTAATCCGCCGTGGGTACCGGCGCGTCCAAGTTCGCCGATCGAGTTCGCCGTCTACGATCCGGACAGCCGCATGCTGCGCGGCTTCCTGGCCGGGCTGAAGGATCATTTGACGCCGGATGGCCAGGGTTGGCTGATCCTGTCGGATCTGGCCGAGCATCTGGGCCTGCGTCCGCGTGAAGAACTGCTGGGCTGGATCGCCGCCGCCGGCCTGAAGGTCATCGACCGCCACGACGTCAAGCCCACCCACCCGCGCGCCGCCGACGCCAGCGACCCGCTGCACGCCGCCCGCGCCGCCGAAGTCACCTCGCTGTGGCGCCTGGCCGCTGCCTGATAGGAAGGGCTGGCCGCGCCGTTTGCGGCCGGCCGGAAACAGCTGTTTCGAGAAAGAATTGGATTGTTTTAATCGACCCTTGCGGAATCCGGCAGACCTCTATATAATTCGGGCCTCAGACGCGGGGTGGAGCAGTCTGGCAGCTCGTCGGGCTCATAACCCGAAGGTCACAGGTTCAAATCCTGTCCCCGCAACCAAATACGTAAGCCGTTGATTTTCTTTGAGAATCAACGGCTTTTTGGTTTTCCGGCAGAGTTTTCTGCCTTTCCGGCTCAATCCGCAATCAAACTGCGCTGCGGATGAGTCTACGCAAATGCCATGGCAATATGCGCAACATTTGTTCTTTTCACCCTCCCCGCAAGATGTCACAATCGCTGTTCCGCCGCGATCCCAGGGTCGATCCAGACTTCGATCGCGGCACCCGCACGCTAGCACCCACATCAGCAAGGAGAAGTGATTGAAAGATACCGCCCCAGCGCCACAAGCCCCGACGGCCGACCTGCCCAGCAATCCTGCGCGCCGGCGCATCTTCCAGGCGGCCACCGCCGCCGGACTGGCCACCACCCTGCCCTCCATCGTCGATGCGGCACCGAAAGCCAAGGGCTCGCTCGACGCCAAGCTCAAGGCCAGCGTCAAGAACGTGGTCGTGATCTATCTGGAAAATCGCAGCTTCAATAATCTGTTCGCCAATTTCCCCGGCGTCGCCGCGCCTCTGTCTGCAGTGCCCGCCGCGGCCTATGCGCAGAAGGACCGCAACGGCACGACCCTGACCGCGCTGCCGAAGATCTGGGGCGGCATGGTGCCAACGCCACAAGACATCGGCGGCAAAAAATACGTGCTCAATGAAGACCAGGTGGTGAACCTGCCCAACGCGCCCTTCAAACTGGTCGATGCGGAAGGCAAGCCGCTGCCGGAAGCGGTCATCACGCGCGACCTGTGGCACCTGTTCTACCATAACCAGATGCAGATCAACGGCGGCAAGAACGATGGCTTCGCGGCCTGGGGCAATACCGGCGGCATGGTCATGGGCTACTACGGCGAGACCAGCAAGAACCTGGGCCTGTGGAAGATCGCGGAACAGTTCACCCTATGCGATAACTTCTTCATGGCGGCCTTCGGCGGCTCCTATCTGAACCACCAGTTCCTGATCTCCGGCCGCACGCCGGAATACTTCGACGCGCCCAACACGGCCGCGAAGAAAAAAATCTCGGTGCTCGAAGACGGCCCCACCGGCACCCGCCTCGCGGTCGCGCCAACCAGTCCAGCTTCGGCCATGGATGGCAAGCCGGTCTTCGTCAACGATGGTGCCATCACGCCCGATGGCTACGCGGTCAACACCATGGCGCCGCCCTATCAGCCAAGCTATGTGCGCCCCGCCGCTGGCGGCGACCTGGCGCTGGCCGATCCGCTCGACCCGAGCACGCTGCCACCGCAAAGCTACGACACCATCGGCGACCTGCTGTCGGCCAAGGGCGTGAGCTGGGCCTGGTATGGCGGCGCATGGCAGGCCGCTCTGGATGCCAAGGGCGGCGGCGAGAAGCCCAACTTCCAGTTCCACCACCAGCCCTTCAACTACTTCAAGAGCTTCGCTCCCGGCACCCCGGCGCGCGCCAAACATCTGCGCGACGGCGGCCTGGGCGACAGCCCGATCTCCAACAAATTCATCGCCGATGTGGTGGCCGGCAAACTGCCAGCCGTGAGCTTCTATAAACCGCAGGGCAATCTGAATCTGCACGCCGGCTACTCGGACATCGAATCCGGCGACGCCCACATCGCCAACGTGATCGAGCACCTGAAAAAATCACCGCAATGGAAAGACATGGTCGTGGTGATCACCTTCGACGAGAACGGCGGCTGGTGGGACCACGTGGCGCCGCCAAAGGGCGACCGCTGGGGTCCGGGCTCGCGTATTCCGGCGATCATCGTCTCGCCTTTCGCCAAGAAGGGCCAGGTCGATCACAGCTTCTACGACACCACCTCGATCCTGCGCTTCATCACCCGCCTGCACGGCCTGCCGCTGCTGCACGGCCTCGATGTGCGCAACAAGGCCTTCGCATCGCGCAACGCACTGCCGCCGGGCGACCTGACCGGCGCGCTGAGCTTCCGCTAAGCCGCCTGGCCTGGACAAGGCCCGCACCTCGGCGCGGGCCTTGTCATTCCGTCCAAACTATTACGTCCAAGCAAACCCGGCCCACGGTAAAAAGGGATTGTGTTACACTTCGGGCACGTGTTACTGAGCCCGACTGCTACAGCCGGGCTTTTGTTTTGTGCGGCGCATTTTAAGCGCCGCCTGATCAAGCGGTCCGCCACAGGGCCGCTCCATTGCAGCAGATGCGCAGTGGGCATGAGGTTTTGAAATGAGAGATAAAAAAGACAACGCAACGTTCGAGCTGCCGGGCTTTGGCCCTGCCGCGACGCAAGAGCCTGAGCTCAAGCGCGCGGGCGGCCCGCGCGGCAAGCGCAGCACGCTCAAGCAGATTCAGCTCGAACTGCTGGAGCCGACCGATAACTCCGGCCTGCCCGTCTGGACCCGCGACGACAATCTCGACCTGAGCGGCTTGCCGGTCTGGGCGCCGAACTGACTGTTGTTCCGGCGCGCGCCCCGCGCCGCCGCCCCGCATCTCTCGGCGCCAAGCCTGTGCCATCCTGCTAGACTAGACTGCCCCCATCCACCCTCCCTTCCCCGGTCCGCCACCATGACTTCTGCTTCCTTTGCCACCCTGCCCCTGACGCCCGCCTTCCTGGCCAACCTCGACCTGCTCGGCTACACCGAGATGACCACGATCCAGGCACAAAGCCTGCCGGCGGTACTGGAAGGACGCGATCTGATCGCCCAGGCCAAGACCGGCAGCGGCAAGACGGCGGCCTTCGGCATCGGCATCCTGCACAAGCTCAATCCGGCCTGGTTCGCGACCCAGGCGCTGGTGCTGTGCCCGACCCGCGAACTGGCCGACCAGGTGGCCAATGAACTGCGCCGCCTGGCCCGCAGCGCCGGCAACATCAAGGTGCTGACGCTGACCGGCGGCGCGCCGATGCGCCCGCAAATCGCCTCGCTGGAACACGGCGCGCACATCGTCGTGGGCACGCCCGGCCGCATTCGCGACCACATCGGCCGCAACACCATCGACCTGTCCAAGGTGCAGACCCTGGTGCTCGATGAAGCCGACCGCATGACCGACATGGGCTTCTTCGAAGAGATCGCCGGCATCGTCAGCGCCTGCCCGAAACGCCGCCAGACCCTGCTGTTCTCGGCCACCTACCCGGACGATATCCGCCGCGCCACCGCCAGCTTCCTGGTCGATCCGATCGAAGTCACCGTCGAAGCGCAGCACGACAACAGCCAGATCGAACAGCGCTTCTACGAAATCGGCTTCGACGAACGCAACGGCGCCGTCGCCAAGCTGCTGGCCCACTACAAGCCGGTATCGGCCCTGGCCTTCTGCAACACCAAGGTGCAATGCCGCGAACTGGCCGACGAACTGCGTTCGCAAGGCTTCTCCGCGCTGGCCCTGTACGGCGAACTGGAACAGCGCGAGCGCGACGAAATCCTGGTGCTGTTCTCGAACCGCAGCTGCTCCGTGCTGGTGGCAACCGACGTGGCCGCGCGCGGCCTGGACATCGCCAACCTGGAAGCGGTGATCAACGTCGACGTCTCCAAGGACACCGAAGTGCACATCCACCGCGTGGGCCGTACCGGCCGTGGCGGCGAAAAAGGCCTGGCCCTGTCGCTGTGCGCGCCGAACGAGAAGAAGTGGGTCAAGCTGATCGAGGAATACCAGAAATCGCCGGTCGAGTGGCACAGCCTGAAGGAAATCCAGGTGGACGAATACGCGGTGGCCGATCCGGCGCCGATGATGACCTTGGTGATCTCGGGCGGCAAAAAGGACAAGCTGCGTCCGGGCGACCTGCTGGGCGCGCTGACCGGCGACGCCGGCCTGGCCAAGGAACAGGTAGGCAAGATCAATGTGTTCGAATTCCAGACCTATGTGGCGCTGGACCGCCGCGTGGCCTACCAGGCCTTCGAGCGCCTGAACAAGAACAACCCGCTGGGCGGCGACTTCGGCGCCATCAAGGGCCGCAACTTCAAGATGCGCTTTATCGACGCATAAGACGGGTAGGACTAGCGCGCCTGTTCGAAGGCGCGCGCCAGCCCGATAATCGCCGCTTCGCCGAACAGCGGACCGATAAAGGACAGGCCTGCGCCCTGCCCTTTGGCACGGCCAGCCGGCATGCAGATGCGCGGATAGCCCGCCAGCGCAGCTGGCAAGTCCGCACCGGTCGGCAACGCAAGCGCCGCCAGCTGCAACTCCATCAGTACCTGCGCATTCGGTTCTTCATCCAGCTCCACCAGCAAGGCGCCGCGCGCGCGCAGCACCTGCAACGCCGCGTCGAAAGCACTGCGCGCTGACGCATCGCCCGCCGCGCCATCATCGGGAATGGCAGGCAAGTGATGACGCGGCACGCCGATGCGCACATCGGCAAGCGCGCGCCGTTCCGGCAACTGGTGCAGGGACACGCCGGCGCTGGTACCCGCAGAAGCGCCGTCATGGCTGGCACCGCGCATCAGCGCAGCCAGCATCAAGGCGGCATCGGTCACTTTGCGCGCCAGCGGCATCGCCATGGTTTGCACCGCAGCCTCATCCTGCTCGGCAGGGAAAATGCCGCCGCAATTTAATAGTCCCGCGCTCGCCGCGATACCGACAACGCCGCTTAACGCCGCCATCTGCGCCATCGCGCCAGCGCAGCCGGTATCGAGCGCCAGCGTGGCCAGGCCGGCGGCAATCGCCGCGCCGGCGCCGCCTGCACGCTCTCCCGAATGCAATCCACCCTGCCCGCTCCAGCCGCTGACCGAAGCACCGGGACGTGGGCTAGCCCATTCATTCAGATTGATCTTGCCGATGATGACCGCGCCCGCGTCGCGCAGCAGCGCCACCACGTGCGCGTCGTGCACCGCGCGCACGCCAGCCAGGGCTTGCGCCGGACCTCCCGCCGCGGTATTCATACGGTCTGCCGTGGAAACGGTATCGCGGATCAGCACCGGAATCCCATGCAGCGGGCCACGCACACGTTTGAGCGCGCGCTCGCGGTCCATTTCCAGGGCGATTTTTAAAGCGGAGGGATTGATGTCGATGATGATGTTCAGGCGCGGACCGCATTTGTCGATGGTCTTGATGCGCGCCAGGTATTGCGAAGTCAGGGAATGGGAAGTGAGTTTGCCGACCGCCATCAGCTCCTGCTGCTCGATCAGGCCGGCGTCAAGGATAGCGCTGCTGCCCAGCTTGGGCGGCGCATAGCCTAGCGTCGATGTGGTGCCGGTCAAGCGCTGCACACTGGCCACCGTGCCCGCAGTCATGCCGGTCCGTACAAAATCCCTGCGCCCCATGTCATCCTCGTGACTGTTATTCCGCATTTTGTTTACTGCAAGTAGTTAGCATAGCAGTCAGAAGATTTCCGTACAACAAAAATTGCCGATGAGAATAGAACTTTGCTCAAGTTTTCGTATCACAAAAGAAACATAATCAAATCGATTAAGGGTAAAGGGCAAACTAAATATGTTTTTTCCGACCATTACGGCGAAAAAAAACGCTGCCAATTGGCAGCGTTTGATCTAAAGCCCCAGAGGGCTTTAACGGCGTGAAGTCTTAGTTACGGACGACGCGCTTGTATTCGTTGGTACGGGTGTCGATCTCGATCACGTCGTCCTGGCTCACGAACAGTGGCACTTGAACGGTGTGGCGATGGGCTTCGATCGCGTTTTCGATCTTGGCTTCTTTCAGGACGTTGCCCGAAGTGTTGCCTTTAACAGCTGGCTCGGAGTACACAACCTGACGAGCGATGGTGGTTGGCAGTTCAACCGAGATAGCTTTGCCGTCGTAGAAGACAGCTTCGCATTCCATACCGTCTTTCAGGTAGTTCAGGGCTTCGCCCAGATTTTCTTCTTCGATTTCATACTGTTCGTAGTCGGTGTCCATGAACACGTACAGCGGATCAGCGAAGTACGAGTAGGTCACTGGCTTTTTGTCCAGAACAACGACGTCGAACTTGTCGTCGCCGCGGAAAACGTTTTCCAGCGGGGAGTTGGTCAGAAGATTCTTCATCTTCCATTTGTACGTGAAGCCCGTGCGGCTCGAACCGTTGACATCGGAACGCAGTACGATCATAGGCTTGCTGTCAACCATAATGATGTTGCCAACACGAATTTCTTTTGCAGGTTTCATAGAGAATATACGTAAAAAGTAGGTTGCATAAAAATCATCTGTCGCCTGGCATAGTTCGCCGTAAGCCTACGTTTGATCGGGTAAAAATACGTTAATTTAACCGGGCATTGTACCTTATTTTCCGCCCGGCGAGGACCGTAGCGAAGAGGCAAATTGCAGCAGATTGCTCGACAGGTCGCCATTGTCGTGCATCTGGCGCCGCCAATCAACCGCCCATTCCGTCATGGCCGGCATATCGGCCGCAAAAGCGGTCCACAAGGCCGTCCAGTCGCTGCCCGCGGCACTGCCGACAGGCGCATCGTTCCAGGCCAGCGCGGCCGCGTTCAAGGCATCGAGTGCGCCGGCATAGCGGCCCAGGAAGGCGCGCAGCTTCTTATGGTGCAGATTATCGTCCTGCGGGTAGATATGCCAGACGAATGGCTTGCCGGCCCACTGCGCACGCACGAAGGAATCCTCACCGCGCACAAAATTCAGATCACAGGCCCACAGCAACTTGTCGTAGTCCGGCTGCGCCACAAAGGGCAGCACCCGCACCGTCAGCGCACCGCGCGTTTGCGCCGCACCGGCGACGGCCGGCGCGCCAAGGAAGGCTTGTACAGCCTCGCTGGCCACGCCCTCCGGCACCAGGCAGGCGATTGGCGCAGCAGCCTGCTGCCACGCCTCAAACAGTGCAGCCACCGGCGCATGCGGATAGCAGAACAGCGACACCTTGGTCGCCGCGATCTCCGCCGGCGCCAACCCCAGTTGCGCCAGGAAGGCCGTAACGCTGGCAGGCTCCGACTGAAAATGCAGGCGCTGCGCATCGAGTGCCGCCTCGCGCAGCAGGCCGCCCGTTTTCGCCGTAAAGCCAGGGAAGAAAAAATGCTTGGTCAGCGGCAGGCGCGGATGCGAAGACGGCAGCGTGTGGCAGCCCTCCACCCACTCTTCCGCCGTCAGGCCTTCCAGATTGAACCACACCGGGCGCGGCGCGCACTCAGCCATCGCAGCGATGTAGCCGGGCGGGATATCCACGGCAAAAAATTCGATGACGATATCAGCGATGTCGGCAGGCGTGAACACGCCATCCTGATCGCGCCAGTGACGCACTGTGACGCCCGCGACCTGCTGCTGATCCGCTTGCAGTATCACGTCAGGGCAAATCCGCTGGAAGCTCGCCAGATCGTCCACCCACAAGGTCACGGCGATGCCATGCTCCTGCTGCAGTTGGCGCGCCAGGCGCCAGCAGATGCCGATGTCGCCGTAGTTATCGACGACTTTGCAGAACAGGGCGAGCGTGATGACGCGGTCGTTGAACATAAAGGGGAATGGGATCAAGGAGGCTTCGAGGTGAATTGCGGCTACGAGTAAGCTCTATGCTACGTGGCGCATGCAAATCGTGCTGCCACAAACGAAACAGCCGGCTGAACGCTAAATTGCGTCGCAGCCGGCTATATTCTGGCGTCCCCAAGGGGATTCGAACCCCTGTACTCACCGTGAAAGGGTGATGTCCTAGGCCTCTAGACGATGGGGACAAAAATCTGTCCTTGGATGCAGTCCAACCGACCACATCCAGACCTGATACTACTAACTACTGCCGCACAATCCTGGCGTCCCCAAGGGGATTCGAACCCCTGTACTCACCGTGAAAGGGTGATGTCCTAGGCCTCTAGACGATGGGGACCTGGCGGTGTTTTCCGAGTATTCACTACCCTCAAAAAAGCGTGCGCGAATTATAGCACCGGCTCGGAACGCAAATCAACAAAAAACCGTTCTCAAATCCAATTTTTCTTGAACTGCTTGGTTATTCAGCAACAGTGCGGATTTCAGCATATTAGCGAACAGAGCATCGGAATTCCGCGAGCAACTCCCTATTGAGCAAACGCACCCGCGCCCTACTTTCATTCTTTCTTTTTCATCAGCCCGGCCAATGCGGCAAACGGATTATGCGTTGCCGCCGCAACCTCGGCCGATTTCAGACCGGGTCCCCGGTCGGCCTCAAGATAACGCGAGTGTTCGTTATCGTGGCAGTAAAGGCACAGCAATTCCCAGTTGCTGCCATCAGGCGGATTGTTGTCGTGATTGTGGTCACGATGGTGCACCGTCAGTTGCGACACATTGGTATGCGTGAATTCGCGCATGCAACGCCCGCACACCCACGGATACATTTTCAGCGAGCGCTCGCGATAGCCCAGGTCGCGCTGGTCAGCCGCGCGCCGAGCGTCGGCCACAATTTTGTCCAGCCGCGCGGCGTCCGGTTTTTTCCCAATGGTCATACTTATTTCCTTTACTTGCTGTTACTTGTTGGCCGGCAGCACCCACTACGGGGCGCGTTCGATGATATTGCGCCTCACCGACAGATGGTCTTCTTCCAGCTTTGTGGACTGCAGGAGCACGTTTTCGTATTTGCGCGCATTTAACACTTTTCGAAGACCTGCAAGTTAGGCATCAGGTCGACGCTGTCGTTGTAGCGTGAATCGCGGCTGCCCGGCATGACCATCTTCAGACTGCCCAAGCCATAGAGTTTTCATCATTGCCGGTATTTATGAAACAACTTCGGATTCTTACCAATGCCCCCCAACTGGCCGATCTCGGCGGATTGTACTCGACAGCGCACTGGCGTCGGCGGGCGGCGGGGTCAGGTCCAGGGCGGCGGGGTTCCTCAACTAGACCTTGGCTCTGCTGGCCCTGCAACTGCTCACGATTGGAAGCTACACCAGAGGCTTCATTGACGGTGAACGTACAATATACGCCCCAAAGCCGACTTTGCTCACACGACGCAGTGATTCCTTAATTAGATACTTCTATGCGAGCGAAAACTGCTCGCTCTCCGTCGTGCATGAGAATTGGTTGGGGAAAATCGAGCCGCTCACAGACCAACGAAATATCGTGGCTTGGGAAGCTCGCCATTATCTCAGTTTCGACCTCCGACATGACGTCTGCGTCGGCTTCACGAATAGGACCATCAAAAACAGCACGAATTCGAATTTTGCTTACATCCCATCTGCACAATACCTTCCGTACATCAGGTCCAACCGCTCCCAAAAGCGCAACCTGCATTGTGAGCAAGACGCTTACGCGCAACTCTTCATCCTGCATCGTGACCTCGTCCCATCTAAATTCCACCTGATAGTTGCCTTAACGTCTGCTCTTGGCCGGCAGCAGGCAAGCCAAATTTCGTAAGCTCATTCGGTGAACGAAGAGAGCTCATCAATCAAGTCATCGTCACATTCAGTCTGGCCCCGTAGCTGACTCAGCAGGACTAAGCACTCTGCACGCTCCTCTTTGCTTGGTTTCAAATTTTGTTCTCGCAAAATGGATATGGCTCCGCAAGAGGCTTCAAACCCTCCTTCAGTCGCCCAACGAAAAATCCGCGCAAATCGCGAGGAGCAATCAAAGCCTGATAGAGCATAAATCAAAGTACCTCGCGCTCCGCGATTTTCCAATTCCTCGATAGCAGCCACTAAGGCTGCCACTGCCATCGGATTACAAGAATCCATCAGGTCAATTGCCGCCTGATTTCTTATCTTGGAATCGTGTGACTTAAGCGCTACTAGCGCTATTGAAAACCTCTCTTCGTCGTCCAAGTGCATGTTCTTTATATTGTGAAAAGTCCGCGTCAGCACGCGCGTCAGGGTCACGCGTCAGGGTCAAGTCTGGCAGTCGGACACGGACTCGGCGCGTCAGGGTCAAGTCTGGCCGATGCCAGACCTGATGCTCGTGATGTGTTAGCCACGAGGCGGCCGCGACAACCAGGTCGCGTTAACCATCACAGCCAGTTGGATTTGGCGCGAGAGCGCGCTTATCAGTGCCAATGGCGGCAAAGAAAATTTTTTCTTCGCACGTTGGACGTGGAGCGATCGCTGCCAGAAGGCACACTATGATCGAAACAAATGCGAACGTGAAGCGAAGGCCCAAATACTCGGAAGGCTTAGTCATTAACCATCCAATCAAAAATGCTGTAGTCAGGAAAACCAAAGACATCAGGTCTCTGTAATTCCCGTAATACATCCATTCAGTGACGTACCCGCCTAGCTTCTCAAGGGCCCAGCTAAAGGTGATTGGCAGTGTCGCGGCGAGCACAACCGCCACCCACCAGCGTAATCGTTTTATTTGTGGCGACATCAGGATACCAACTTGTTATACATTGCGAGTTTGCAAATATAGCATGCTCAGGTACTTTAGACGACAGGCCGCTCGTGGTCGTCTGCCGCAAAACCCAGATGTAATGTATGGTGAACATCCGCGTCAGGGTCAAGTCTGGGGATGACAGACTTGATCCTGGCTTATTGACCCTGGCCAACTTTAATTTTCAAGCATCCACACGCGGACTTACCATTCCGAATGACCGCTTCCGCCCC
>JABTBR010000036.1 GCA_013284265.1 Oxalobacteraceae bacterium
GCGGGGTAAGCCCAGAAAAACCCACGGCGTAACCCGGGGGTCTGACCCGCCGGGTCAGACCCCAGCTCTTTGCCGTGGGTTCTAAAACGCGTGGCGGCACGCTTTTGACAGGCTTGACTGCCAGAACCCAACGCTAAACACTGCGGTCCTCGGGCGCCACCCGCTCGAAGTGCCACTTCATCAGCAGCACCGACATCGCCAGCACCAGCGTGACCATATTGGCGATGATGATGGGCCAGGCCCGCAGCGCCAGTCCATACGCCAGCCACAGCGACACGCCAAAGCAGAAGATGACGTACATGCCGGTGGAAACACCCGGCGCGGCGCGCTGGCGCCACACCATCAGCACCTGTGGAATGAAGGAACAAGTCGTACAGACAGCGGCCAAAAAGCCAAGCAGGTCTACATCAAGGTGCATCGGAAGCTTTCGTAAACAGTTCCAGTTTTTCGCGTTGCTGGTGCATATCGTGGTCGCTGTCGGCAAAGCGCGCGGCGATCGCGATGATCTCCGGCTGCAGCGCCAGGAAGGCGTCCACCATGTCGGGATCGAAGTGCTGGCCGCGTCCGGCGACGATAATCGCCACCGCCGCCTCATGCGACATGCCCTCTTTATATACGCGCCGGCTGATCAGCGCATCATACACGTCGGCCACCGCCATCAAGCGCGCCGAGACAGGAATATCATCGCCCGACAGGCCCAGCGGATAGCCGCTGCCATCCCATTTTTCCTGGTGGCCGTAGGCGATCTCCTTGGCATAGCGCAGGAAGTCGACTTCGATGCCCAGCTCGCGTTCGGCCGACACGATTGCGTCGCGGCCCAGCGTGGTGTGGGTCTTCATGATTTCCATTTCGTGCGGTTCGAAGCGGCCCGGCTTGAGCAGGATGCGGTCGGGGATGCCGACCTTGCCGATGTCGTGCAGCGGCGCCGACTTGAATAGCAGTTCGATGGTCTTGTCGGTCAAAAAAGCGGAGAAGCGCGGATTGGTGCGCAGCCGTTCGGCCAGGATTTTGACGTAGTGCGCGGTGCGGCGGATATGGTTGCCGGTTTCGTTGTCGCGCGTTTCGGCCAGCGAGGCCATGGTGTGGATGGTCACGTCCTGCAGCGCCATCACCTCGCGCGTGCGCAGCTCCACCTCGGTTTCCAGGAAGTGGTTCTGGTCGCGCAGGAAGTCGTGCACCCGCTTCATCGACAGCTGGGTCTTGATACGCGCCAGCACGATCGGCGCGGAGATCGGCTTGGTGATGTAGTCGACCGCGCCCAGGTTCAGCCCCATCTGCTCGTCGGCCACCTCGCTCATGGCGGTGACGAAGATCACCGGGATGTCACGGGTGGCGGGGTTGGCCTTGAGCTGCTGGCACACCTCGTAGCCGCTCATGCCGGGCATCATGATGTCGAGCAGGATCAGGTCGGGCTTATTGTCGCCATTGGCGATTTTCAGCGCGCGCTCGCCGTTGACGGCGATCTTGGTGCGGTAGTCGTCTTCCAGCACGGCGCACATCAAGTCGATATTGTCCGGCGTGTCGTCGACCACCAGGATGGTCGGTTTGGCGAAAGTGTCGTTCATGTTCGGTCCTTGGTGACAGCCTGATTTTACAGGCTGATATGCAGCGCAAGCGCCGCTTCGCGCAGCTGTTCCAGCGCGCCTTCGAAATCATACTGCGTCAGCTGGCGCCGCAGCTGGCGCGAATGCTCGCCCTGCCCGGCCGCCGCCAGCATCGGGCAGATCAGGTCTAGGCTCTTGAGCGCGGCCGAGTCATCCTGCGCCAGCAGGCGCGCCATCTCCTGCATGCCGGCCGCCAGTTCCTGCATGTCCACCGCGCCCTGGGCAGGCACGGCCATGCTGGCCGGCGCGGCGCCGCTATCGTCCAGCGCCAGGGCAATGGCGGTGACCAGTTCTTCCAGCTCCCGCCCCATGCTGTCGAGCGCTTCGCCGCGGCCGTCCATCACGCCCTGGCCGAGCATCTGCTCCACCCTGGCGGCGCTGTCGGCCACGCCGCTGGCGCCCAGATTGCCGGCCAGTCCCTTGACGGTATGCGCCATGCGGGTAGCGCCATCGACATCGTTGGCGTCGATGGCGGCGGCAATGCGCGCCATGGCATCGATCTGGGTTTCGATGAAGCGCTCCAGCAGCTTGCGCATCAGCGCCGCGTTGCCGCCCATGCGCTGCAGGGCAGCTTCCATTTTCAGGCCGGGCACCATCGGCAGCACGGCGGCGCGCGCACTGGCGGCCGCCTCGCCGCCCGCAGCCGCGCCGCTTCCCGCTTCCGCTCCGGCAGCAGCGCCCGCTGCTGTTGCTGCTGCTGCGGCGGCGGCCGGGTTCACCTTCACCCAGCGCGCCAGCGTGGCAAACAGCTGGGCCACGTCGATCGGCTTGGCGATGAAATCGTTCATGCCGGCGGCGAGGCATTTTTCCTTGTCCCCGACCATGGCGTTGGCCGTCATGGCGATCACCGGCAGCGCCGCGAAGCGCGAGTCCTGGCGCAGCTTGCGGGTGGCGTCGTAGCCGTCCATCACCGGCATCTGGCAGTCCATCAGCACACCGTCGTAATCGGTAACGGCCAGCCGCGCCAGCGCCATCGCCCCATTGCTGGCGATATCCACGCGCACGCCGGCGTCGGACAGAATCTGTTGCGCCACTTCCTGATTGACTTCGTTATCCTCCACCAGCAGCACATAGGCGCCGCGCACCGCCTCGGCGGCGGTCTGGTAGTCCACCTGGCGGCGGGTGCGGCGGCAGCGGCCCAGCTCCTTGCCGAAGGCGGCCGAAATCGAATCGAGCAGGGTCGAGGCGCTGACCGGCTTGTTCAGCATGCCGCTGACGCTGATTCCGCGCAGCTCGTCCATCAGCACGTCGCGGTTGTAGGCGGTGACGACGATGAAGGCCGGCACCGCGCCCTTGCCCTTGCCAGCCGCCGCCTCCGCCTCGGCGCGGATCGCCTGCAAGGCTTCCACCCCGTTCATGCCCGGCATCTGCCAGTCCATCAGCACCACGCTGAAGGGACGGCCCTCGGCGCGCGCCTGGGCCACCGCCTGCACCGCCAGCGCGCCGCTGGCGGCGGCGGCCGCCTCGAAACGCATCGACTCCAGCATGGCGAGGAAGATTTCGCGGGCGCTGGCGTTGTCGTCGACCACCAGCACGCGCAGCCCTTCGATATCGGGCAGCGCCTCTTCCGGCGTCATCGCGGCCAGGCCGAAGCGGGCGCTGAAGAAGAAGGTGCTGCCCACGCCCGCCTCGCTGTGCAGGCCAATCTCGCCGCCCATCAGCTCCACCAGGCGCTTGCTGATGGTCAGGCCCAGGCCGGTGCCGCCGTGGTGGCGGGTGGTGGAAGTGTCGGCCTGGCTGAAGGCCTGGAACAGGCGTCCCTGCTGCTCGGGCGTCAGGCCCACGCCGGTGTCGCGCACTTCCACCCGCAGCAGCACCGAGGCGGCATCCTGCTCCAGCACGCGGATCGCCAGCACCACTTCGCCGCGCTCGGTGAACTTGATGGCGTTGTTGGTCAGGTTGGTCATCACCTGGCCCAGCCGCAGCGGGTCGCCCACCAGCGCCAGCGGCACGTCCGGCGCGATGTCGAACAGCAGTTCCAGGCCCTTGTCCTGCGCCCGCATCACGGCCAGGTCGGCGATCTGCGCCATCACGTCTTCCAGGAAGAAGTCGACTTCCTCGAAGGCCAGCTTGCCCGCCTCGATCTTGGAAAAGTCCAGGATGTCGTTGATGATGCCGAGCAGATTGCGCGCCGCCGACTCCACTTTTTCCAGGTAGTTGCGCTGCTTGGGCGTCAATTCGGTCTGCAGGGCCAGGTGGGTCATGCCGATGATGCCGTTCATCGGCGTGCGGATCTCGTGCGACATATTGGCCAGGAAGTCGGACTTCATCTTGGTGGCGTCTTCGGCCGCCGTGACGGCGCGGCGCAGCTGCTGCTCGGCCGCCAGGCTGGCCGTCATGTGCTTCAAGGCTTGCAGCAGCTGACCGGTTTCATCGCGCGAGGTGACCTCGATGACCGAACTGAGGTCGCCGCGCGCGACCCGGGTGGCGATGCCGACCGCCTCGCCCAGCGGGCCGGTGATGGAGCGGGCCGACAGGGCGAAGCCGATACCGGCCAGTATCGCGGCCAGGCCCAGCAGCGACATCAGCGCCAGCGAAAAATTGATTTCCTCACGGGCGCGCTCGGCGCTGCTCATCACCTGCTTCTGTTCCAGCTGATCGAGTTTCTTGATTTCGCCCAGCAGGCGCTCCAGCGCCGGCAAGGCCATGGCGCTCATGCGCGCTTCGGCGGTGACGCGGTCCTCGGCCTCGACCATGTCGGCCACTGAGATGAAGGTGTCGTAGTATTCTGCGCGCGCCTGCTTGACGCGCTCGATCTGGAGCCGCGCCTCGGGGGTGGCGTCGAGTACCGCCAGCTTATCCAGCTGGGTGTCGATGTCGCGCTTGATCTGGTCGATGCGGGCGTAGCTGTCCACGCGCAGGCGCAGTTCCTTCTGGATGATCAGGGTCACGATGCGGGTGGCCGCCTCGCGCGACTGGGAGTCGATGGTGTTGATGGCGGCGGCGGCGGCCCAGTCCTGGGTCAGGATATGGTCGCTCTCGGCGCGGATGGCGTAGATCCGGCTCACGCCCACCAGGATCACGCCCAGCATCAGCAGGATCAGAATGCCGTAGCCGATGCTGACACGGGCGCGAATCGGTAGATCGGTAAAACGCATGGCGCTTCCTCAATGGGGCATCAGCATGAGTCTGAGCCGAAGGGGGGTAGCTGTGCAAGCAGATTTTTGAATCCACCGGATAGGCCCGTTGCCAAGGGGCCGCCGGCAACCTTTTAAAACCCACGGCGTAACCCTGGGGTCTGACCCGGCGGGTCAGACCCCGGCTCTTTGCCGTGGGTTCTAAACGCCTGGCGGCACGCTTAATTTGGCGGCGATATGCGCTTTCAAACAGTCCGGGCACCAGCAGGCGGCGCCAGTCGCATCCGCTCCCGGCACCGGCACGGCCGGCGGCAGCTGGGTGCACCAGCAAGGCTGGCCGTCGCCCGGATCGGCCATGGCGCAGCTGAACGTAGCGCCGCAGCGCGCGCACACGCTCATGGCTTGTCTTTTTGCTCAGGATCGCGCGGCGCGCCGCCGTCGAGCGGGAAGCTGTGCATGGCGCGCCGCAGCAGCGCCATCTGGCCGTTGAAGCGGGTGCAGGCGCCGCAGACCATCAAATGCAGGCGCATGCGGATACGCTCGACCAGCGACAACTGCCGGTCCATGCCCTCGGAAACGAGGCGGTGCACTTCGCGGCAGGTGGGTTTCAGGCGTTTTTTAGAGGATTCCATGGCGGCAGGCTTCATTGCGGCGGTTACGTGGCCCGGCGATTGCCAAACCAGTTCAAGTCCAGGCACTCGCGCAGGCGAATCCGGGCGCGATACAGCAGTACCCAAGCATTAGACGTGGTAATCGCCAGTTCCTTACAAATTTCTTCGGTTTCCAGCTCCAGCCACTCGCGCATCATGAAAATACGGGCGGTCTTGGCGGGCAGCTTCTCCAGGCACACTTCCAGCACGTTGAAGAAGTCCTTCTGCTCCAGCGTCGCATCCGGGTCGCCCCAGGCCGCGGGCTGGTCGCGGGTGTGGCCGTCGGCCGTGAACAGGGCGTCGATGGCGTCGTCCTCGGACTGGTCGTCGGCCGTCTCGATCTGGCGCTCGCGCGTGCACAGGCGCAGATTGTCGATGATCTTGAACTTCAAAATGCCCGTCACATAGGTGCGCAGCGAGGACTGGCCGGCGAAACGCTCGGGTTTTTCCAGCACCGCGATCAGCGCGTCCTGCACCGCGTCCTCGGCCATGGCCTGATTCCGTAGTTGCAACTGTGCAAAACGAACAAGCATGGGGCGCAGGGCCTCCAGCTGGCGGTGCAGGGTGTAGTCGGCGGGCGTGATAGTCGTCATATGCGGGGAGCCTAGCGGATCAACTCGGAAAAGACAACAAGATAGCCCTATAATGCGTACTTGAGCACAGCTTCAGGCTGTAAAATCGCACAAATCTCTTTCCCGGACTCGCCATGACTCAACTGTCTAACATCAACCTCGGCATGAACGACGACCTCACTGCGGTGGCACCGCAGATCAAGGCGCAAATTCTGGCCGAGGCCCTGCCGTATATCCGCAATTTCCATGGCAAGACCATTGTCATCAAATACGGCGGCAATGCGATGACCGACGAGCGCCTGAAGCACGGCTTCGCGCGCGACGTCATCCTGCTCAAGCTGGTGGGGATGAATCCGGTGGTGGTGCACGGCGGCGGTCCGCAGATCGACAACGCGCTGAAAAAAATCGGCAAGCAAGGCACTTTCGTGCAGGGCATGCGCATCACCGATGAAGAGACCATGGAAGTGGTGGAATGGGTGCTGGGCGGCGAAGTCCAGCAGGATATCGTCATGCTGATCAACCACTACGGCGGCCAGGCGGTGGGCCTGACCGGCAAGGACGGTGGCCTGATCCGCGCCAAGAAGATGGCCATGCCGGACAAGGACAATCCGGGCCAGTTCCTCGACATCGGTTTTGTCGGCGAGATCGACGCGATCAATCCGGCCGTGGTCAAGGCGCTGCAGGACGACGCCTTCATCCCCATCATTTCGCCGATCGGCTTCGGCCAGGATGGCCAGGCGTACAACATCAATGCCGACGTTGTCGCGGGCAAGATCGCGGAAATCCTGAAGGCCGAAAAGCTGATCATGATGACCAATATCGCCGGCGTTCAGGACAAGCAGGGCAATCTGGTGACCGACCTGTCGGCCCGCGAGATCGACGAGATGTTCGCCGACGGCACGATTTCGGGCGGCATGCTGCCTAAAATTTCATCAGCCCTGGACGCGGCCAAGTCCGGCGTGAACACCGTTCACATCATCGATGGACGAATTGAGCATTCTTTATTGCTTGAGGTGTTGACCGAACAGGCTTTTGGCACTATGATCCGTTCGCACTGAAAAAACGGCGACGCGCTCCCAACGCGCTGAGGCCTGCTTTGCAGCGCGTCGCCACAAGAAATGCCCTTTTAGCTCAGTGGTAGAGCACTCCCTTGGTAAGGGAGAGGCCACGTGTTCAATCCACGTAAAGGGCACCATCTGCATTCCTCTGCTGTTCCCCTCCGTTTTCCCAATATTCGCTAGTCCTTCTTTTCCTTGTTTCGTCACGCCTGCACCATTGTTGTTTTTCGGCCGCTGCACAAAAAATCATCAGTAGATCCGTTCGACCTTGAGCCCGCGCTTGCGCAGCAGCTCCGGCACGCTGTCGCGTCCCACCAGATGCAGCACGCCGATCGCGGCCAGGCTGTTGCGCTCGCGCGCCAGCAACTGGGCGATGCTCTGCGCCAGACCGGGATTGCGCTCTTCCAGCAGCACCTTTTGCACGAAGCGGCCCGACAGGCTCTCGTCGGCCTCCGCCTTGGCCGACAGCGCATCCAGTGCGGCCACGTCGGCGCTGCGCCAGGCCTGGGCGATCTGGCGCACCTGGTCGGCCTGCTCGCGGTCCTCGATGGCGGCGATGCCCTCCTCCAGGAAGCGCATCTGGTCGTCGATGCTCATGCGGTCGAACAGCGCCATCTGGCCGCCCACCGATTCCAGTTCCAGCACGGTCTGGCCCCGCGCATGGGCCTGGCGCGACAGGTAGGCGTCCACCGCCAGCGCGGTATCATAGCCCTGGGCCGAAAATTCGCTGACCGTCAGCACGCTGGCCAGCAGCCAGGGCTTCATGCCGGCCACCGCGTCGGAAGGAATCGCGTATTGGCGCAGCAGGCGTGTCAGGCGGCTACGCCAGGCCGGCGCCAGCGCGCCGGCGGCGCCGCGCTTGCTCATGCCATGCTTGCGCACCGCGCTGGCCATGCGGTCCTGGTCGCCCAGCGGATCGATTTCCAGCGCCAGCACGCTGGCCTGGCGCAGCGCGGCGGACACGCGCGGCTCGAGCGGATAGAAGTCGGCCGCGCCCACGTGGATGGTGCCGAACAGGTACAGCGTATGATCGCCCTGCTCCACCTTGAACAGCGCGCCGCGGTTGGGCACACTGGCCGCGACACTGTCGGCGCCCCAGGCCTGGCTGAATGGCGAGCCAAGGGTCAGACCCAGCAGGCAGCAGAACATCACTATAATCTGGCGTCGCATGTTTTCCTTTACTTGAAGCCTTCGTGAATATTACTCGCTCCTCCCCCGTGTGGCTGTTCGATCTCGACAACACCCTGCACGATGCCTCGCACGCCATCTTCCCCGCGATCATGGCGCGCATGAACAGCTATATCGCCGACGTGCTGGGCGACGGCAGCACGCCGGCCGGCCCGGAGGCGGTCAACGCCGCGCGCACCCTGTACTGGCAGCGCTACGGCGCCACCCTGCTCGGGCTGGTCAAGCACCATGGCGTCAAGGCCGAGCATTTTCTGCACGAGACCCACCAGATGGGCGAACTGGGCGCCATGATACGGGCCGAACGGGGTCTCGGCCAGTTGCTGCGCCGCCTGCCCGGCCGCAAAATCCTGCTGACCAACGGCCCGCGCCACTATTCGCACCAGGTCTTGCGCCATCTGGGTCTGCAGCGCCACTTCTCACACCACATCGCGGTGGAAAATATGCGGGTGCACGGCCAGTTGCGCCCCAAGCCGTCCAAGCTGATGCTGCAAAAGCTGATGCGCAAGCAGGGGCTGACGGCGCGCCGCTGCATCCTGGTCGAGGACACGCTGGCCAATCTGCGCAGCGCCCGCGCGCTGGGCATGCGCACCGCCTGGATCACCCAGTATCTGCGGGTGGGCGACGCGGTCGGCCTGGCCCACCCGCCGCGCCAGCTAAATCGCCCCGGCTGGGTCGATGTCAAAGTAAAATCTGTGCGACATCTGCCCGCGCGCCTGCACCGTTTGCGCTGACGGCTTTACTTTCCTTTTTTACAAGCGGGATCACATGGCAAGCACACCGCCGGGCCAGCGCCGGATGCAAATCCTCCAGGCGCTGGCGGAAATGCTGGAACAGCCCAAGGGTGACCGGATCACCACGGCCGCGCTGGCGCGCAAGCTGGAATTTTCCGAAGCGGCGCTGTACCGCCACTTCGCCAGCAAGGCCCAGATGTTCGAGGGCCTGATCGAGTTCATCGAAACCAGCATCTTCGGCCTGATCAATCAGATCGCCGAGCGCCAGAGCGATGGCCTGGCGCAGGCGCGCGACATCGTCGGCATGCTGCTGCAGTTCGCCGCCAACAATCCCGGCATGACGCGGGTACTCAGCGGCGACGCGCTGGTCAACGAGGATGAACGCCTGCAGCAGCGCATGAACCACTGCTACGACCGCATCGAACTGGCGCTGAAACAGGCGCTGCGCCTGGCCGTGACCGAAGGCCAGGCCCACGAGGCCGACGTGGCCGCGCGCGCCAGTCTGCTCACCAGCTATGTGCTGGGGCGCTGGCAGCGCTACGCCAAGAGCGGCTTTAAACATAACCCGGCGCAGGACGCCACTTTGCACATCGCCTTACTGCTTCAATGAACACAGAATGTTTTGCCCTGCTGGACGACGCCAGCCCCGATGGATCGGAGCAGGCCCGCTCGCGGCTGTACACCGGCCATGCCGCCACGCTGACTTGCCACGACAGCGCCGGCTGGCCCGCGCTGCTCGAGCAAATGCAGGCGGCGCTGGCGGGCGGCCAGTACGCGGTCACGCTGTGCAGCTATGAACTGGGCCGCCATCTGGCGGGACTCGATACGGCGCCCCAGGCCACGCCCCTGGCGCGGGTGCTGATCTTCTCGCAGTGCCAGCAACTGTCCTCGGCCGAGGTGGGCGACTGGCTGGCGGCGCGCAGCTTCCCGATCGAGCAGGCGGCCGGCATCGCCAATGTGCGCGCCAGCGTGGACGAGGCGGCATTCACAGCGGCGCTGGCGCGCATCCACGCCTACATCGAGGCGGGCGACACCTATCAGGTCAACTACACCTACCGGCTGCGCTTCGACGCCTTCGGCTCGCTGTTCGCGCTGTACTCGCGCCTGCGCGCGCGCCAGCCGGTGCCCTACGGCGCCCTCGTTTCACTGGACGATGGCGGCGCGCTGCTGTCGCTCTCGCCCGAGCTGTTCGTGCGCCATGCCGGCGGCCAGCTGACCGCGCGCCCGATGAAGGGCACGGCCCCGGCGGCGCCACCGGCGCAGCAGGACGAAAACGTGAAGCGCGCGAACGCGCTGGCGAACGATCCGAAGAACCGCGCCGAGAACCTGATGATCGTCGACCTGCTGCGCAACGACATCGGCCGCATTGCCCAAACCGGCAGCGTAGAGGTGCCGGCACTGTTCGAAGTGCGGCGCTTTTCCAGCGTGCTGCAAATGACTTCCACCGTAACGGCGCGGCTGCGCGCCGAAGCCACGCTGGGCGAGATCTTCGGCGCGCTGTATCCCTGCGGCTCGATCACCGGCGCCCCCAAGCGCCGCACCATGGAAATCATCGGCGAGCTGGAAGCCGACCCGCGCGGCATCTACACCGGCGCGATCGGCTGGTTCGATCCTGCGCCGGCCGGCGGCATCGGCGACTTCTGCATGTCGGTGCCGATCCGCACGCTGGCGCTGCAGGCGCCACGCGACGGCGTGCGCAGCGGCGAGATGGGCGTGGGCGCCGGCATCGTGTTCGACAGCGACGCACAGGAAGAGTTTGCCGAATGCCGGCTCAAGGCGCGCTTCCTGACGGGACTGGGCAACGACTTCGAACTGTTCGAGACCATGCATGCCAGCCGCGAAGGCGGCGTACGCCACCTGGAGCGCCATCTGGCGCGGCTGGCGGCGTCGGCGTGCTACTTCGGCTTTGCCTGGGATGAAGCGGCCGCACGGGCTTATCTGATGGCCGCCTGCGCGATGTTCGACGCGGGCCAGCCGCACCGTCTGCGGCTGGGGCTGAGCCAGTCGGGCGCGTTCGCGGTGCAGCATGCGCCGCTGACGGCACTGAGCGAGCCGGTGCGCGTGCTGCTGGCCGACGACGCCACCAGCGCCAGCGAACTGTTCCTGCGCCACAAGAGCAGCCAGCGCAGCCGCTACGACGCGGCCTGGCGCGATGCCGAGGCACGCGGTGGCTTCGATACCCTGTTCTTCAATGAGCGCGGCGAGCTGACCGAGGGTGGGCGCAGCAATGTGTTTGTGCGCATTGACGGGCGCTGGATCACGCCGGCGCTGTCCTGCGGCGTGCTGCCGGGCGTGATGCGCGGCGTGCTGCTGGACGACCCGGCCTGGGATGCGCGGGAGGGTGTCATCACCCGCGCGATGCTGCTGCAGGCACAGGAGATCGTCGTGTGCAACGCGCTGCGCGGACCGCTAAAAGCCGTACTCTAGGCGCGCCGCGAAAATCGAACGAAACCCACGGCAAGGAGCCGGGGTCAGACCCGTCGGGTCTGACCCCAGGGGTACGCCGTGGGTTCTAAACGCATCGTGGCACGCGCACTTTTTATCCATCAGCGATTGGCAAACTGCCGCCGATACGCCCCCGGCGTCGTTGCCGCCAGCCTTCGAAAATGGTGCCGCAACGATTCCTCGGAGCCAAACCCGGCCCGCTCGGCCACCTGCGCCAGCGGAATATCGGCCACCTCCAGCAGCTCCTTGACGATGGCGACCCGCTCGCGGATCAGCCACTCGACCGGCCCCGCGCCCGTGGCCTCCTGAAACTGCCGCTGCAAGGTACGCGGACTCATGGCCGCCCGTTCGGCCATGCTGGCCACCGTATGCGCCTCGGCCGGATTGGCGCGCAGCCAGTCCATCAGGCGCGACAGCCGTCCCTGCTCATCATGCGCCATCGGCCGCGGCAGAAACTGCGCCTGTCCACCCTCGCGGTGCGGCGCCACCACCAGCCGCTGCGCCACCAGATTGCCGATGCGCGCGCCATAGTCGCGCCGCACCAGATGCAGCAGCATATCGAGCCCGGCAGCCGAACCGGCGGCGGTGATGATCTGGCCATTGTCCACATACAGATCGTCCGGCCGCACCCTGATCTTCGGATAGCGCTGCGCCAGCCGGTCGGCATAGCGCCAGTGGGTGGTGGCATGCTGGCCATCAAGCACCCCGGCGGCGGCCAGCACGAACACCCCCGAGCAGATCGAGCACAGGCGCGTACCGCGCAGGTAGGCGGCGCGTATCATCTCCAGCACAGCCGGCGGCGGCACCTCGTCGGCGTCGCGCCAGCCGGGAATGACGATGGTATCGGCCCGCTCCAGCAGTTCCGGCATGTAGGGCGCCTGCACCACGATGCCCCCGGCGGCGCGGATCGGCCCCGGCTCCACCGCGCAGACGGCGAAGTCGTACCAGTCCACGCCCAGTTCCGGGCGCTCCAGCGCGAACAGTTCGACCGTGCAGCCAAATTCAAAGGTGCACAGGCGGTCGTAGGCGAGTGCGACGACGAGATGTTTTTTCATGGCGCAATCTTAACGTAGTTTGGCATATGCGCCACTGCCGCCGGTCCGGCGGCGACGCGACAATGACATCACTCCAACCCACACAAGGAAACTGCCATGTCCATCGTCACCGAAGTCGCCGCCGCGCCCAGCACCATCGCCCTGGCCCATTTCGAGGCCAGCCTGACGTTTGAAACGGATTGCTGGGATGTGCACAGTGTGCTCGAAAGCGGCGCGGCGGACTTCGTGCTGCTGGATGTGCGCGGCAGCGAAAAATACGCGGCCGGCCACATTCCCGGCGCGCTGGATCTGGCGCACCGCAAGATCATCGGATCGAAGATGGCGCAGTACCCGGCCGATACGCTGTTCGTGGTCTATTGCGCCGGCCCGCACTGCAACGGCGCCGCGCGCGCGGCGATCCGGCTGGCAAAGCTGGGGCGTCCGGTCAAGGTGATGCCGGGTGGGATCACGGGCTGGATCGATGAGGGGTTTGGGCTGGAGACGGCGACGCTGGCCGCTGCCTGATTTTTAAACTCACAGCAGATTTAGCGGGCCGCCGGCAGCCGTCCAAAACCCAGGGCAAAGAGCCGGGGTCTGACCCGCCGGGTCAGACCCCAGGGTTACGCCGTGGGTTTTAAACGCGTTGGGGCACGCAAGTTTTTCAAGTCAAAGCCAGGCCAGCAGCTGCTCGCCCACTTCCCTGGAACTCAGCAGCTCCATATGATTGCAGCGATAAACCACCGCCTGCCGCTCCGCCGCGAAATCGAGCTGGCGTGCCGGGTCATCATGCCGCCCCAGCGCGCTCTCCAGCGGCACCAGCCCATCGCCCGCCAAGCGGCCCGCGCGGCTGCCGCTGGTCTTGCCGACCGTGCCGGCGAGCGCGTAGCAAGCCACGCCCTCAGGTAAAGGCACGGCCACCGGCAAGGCCGCGCCATGCGCGAACCGGTCCTTGCCGCCCCAATCCTCATCGAGCAAACTGCCGTGGCGCAGATCGGTAATGCCGGCGCTGCGGATCTTGGCCAGCCGCGAAAACGGCGCCGTGTAACTGCTCAGATCCGTCAGCACATGGAACCAGTTGCCGCCCCGTTCCAGCGGCGCCCCCTGATGCGGCGACCCCAGACACACCAGCTTGCTCAGCCTGGCCGGCCAGCTGTGCCGGGCCTGCGCGCCGAAATGGCAGGCGCTGCGCGCCACCAGTCCGCCCATGCTGTGGCCAACGATCACCAGTTCCTCCACCGGCACCGGCCACTGATCGACCAGTTGCTGCAACTGCTGCGACAAGGCACGGCCATTCTGCGAAATATGCCGGCCGCTGTTGTAATGCAGGTAGACGGCGGTGTAGCCGCGCTCCCGTTCCAGCATCGCGCCATGGTCGTGCCCAGCGCGCAGCCATTGCAGATCATTCATGCACAAGCCATGCGCCAGCACCACGATGCGGCCGCTGGCGCCGTCCAGCGCGGCCGGGCGCAAAGGCTGGCCATGCCGGCGCCAGCCCATGGTGATGGCAAGCGGATTGCCGCTCAGCGCCAGATGGTCGCCCAGCACGCCGTTGACGGCGGCCAGCAGCGCCTCCCGCCCGGTCCAGCCATTCTGCTCACCCAGTAGCGGCTGCACCTTCGCCAGCGCGCGTTCGATGCCGCTGCCCACCAGACCGGTCGCGCCGCGCACGCCGCCATACACATAGGAGGTCAGCCGCGACAAGGGCCGCGCCAGCGGCGCCGGTACCTGCTGCAGGATATTCAGGTGCACCGCCTCGGCCAGCTCGGTCACGCCGGTGACGGCGTTGATGGTCAGGCGCGACAGGCCGCGCAGATCGGCGGCGTGGGAGACTTTGTTCGGCATGGACGGCCTCCCGCTTACAGGGCCAGCGCTTTTTCCACCGCGCTCACCAGTTGTTTGTCGGTCGGGGCCACTTTGCTCGGGAAGCTCTCGAGCACCTTGCCATTGCGGTCGATCAGGTATTTATGGAAGTTCCAGGCCGGCGTCTTGCCGGTCGACTTGATCAGGTTCACATACAGCGGATTCGGGTTCGGGCCGGACACCGCCGACTTGGCGAACATCGGGAATTTCACGCCATAGGTGTTGTAGCAGAAGTCGGCGATTTCCTTGCTGCTGCCCGGCTCCTGCTTGCCGAAGTCGTTCGACGGGAAGCCCAGCACCACCAGGCCCTTGCTGCCGTATTTGGCGTACAGCGCTTCCAGGCCCTCGTACTGGTTGGTGAAGCCGCAGTAGCTGGCGGTGTTTACCACCAGCACCACCTTGCCGGCGTACTGGCACAGGTCCTGCGGCGCCTCGTCCTGCAGGCGCTTGAAGGTCTGATGCAGGATGGCGGGGCAGCTGCCCGCCGGCGCGGCCGCCGGGGCCGGCGCAGGCACGGCGGGCGCCTGGGCGTGCGCGGGCATCGCGCCCAGCAGTGTCAATGAGGAAATCAGGCACAGACTGGCGAAGGACTTGGACATGGCGACAGGCATCCGGTGAGTAATTGAGAAAAACATTCTATGTCAAATGGACTTGCCGCGTGCGACCGGCGACGCGGCGGCGGCAACGCTGTACTGTTGAGCGACATTAAACCAGGGCGAGTTTGGGCGCGCAGAATGACAGCTCCCCTCATGCCATCCCCTCTTGGAGGCTCCCGTGAAACTCCCCACCCGCGCGGACCTGCTGCGCTTTCTGTCCGCCCTGCTCGCGGCCCTGCTCCTCACCCTGCCGTCGATGGCCCAGGTCGTTAGCCTGCCGCAGATGAAGACCAGCCAGGTGTCGGTGTCCGGCCTGTCCTCGGGCGGCTATATGGCGGTGCAATACGAAGTGGCCTTTTCTGCCAGCACCATGGGCGCCGGCGTGATCGCAGGCGGCCCTTACTACTGCGCGCGCGGCAGCGTCAACACCGCCACCAATGTGTGCAGCTGCACCGCCAGTCCCTTCCTGTGCCGGGTGCGCCCGGGCGGCACCAACATCCCCGAGCTGGTCTCCACCACGGCGCAGAACGCGGCCAGCGGCGGCATCGACCCCACCGCCGGCCTGGCCGGACACAAGGTATGGCTGTTTTCCGGCAAGGCCGACTCGCTGGTGCCGCAGGACGTAATGAACGACCTGGAAACCTACTACCGCCAGTATCTTCCCGTCGCCAATATCTTCTACAAAAAAGACCTGCAGGCCCAGCACACCATGCCGACCGATTCCTACGGCAACAACTGCGCCAAACTGGGTTCGCCCTACATCAGCAACTGCGGCTTCGACGCCGCGGGCGAACTGCTCAAGTGGATCTACGGCAGCCTGAACGCGCGCGCCGCCGGCAACGCGGCCGGCACCTTCGTGGAATTCGACCAGGCCGAATTTTTACCCGATCCCGGCACCCACGGCATGGCGGCGACCGGTTATCTGTACATCCCGCCCGGCTGCGCGGGCGCGGGCACGGGCTGCCGCCTGCATGTGGTATTCCATGGCTGCCTGCAAGACCCGACCAATGTTGGCGACCAGTACATCCGCCACGCAGGCTACAACCCCTGGGCCGACAGCAACCGCATCGTGCTGCTCTACCCGCAGACGGCGCCGGTCTATCCATTGGCCAATCCCAACGCCTGCTGGGACTGGTTCAACTACGACGATCCCCGCTATGCGCAAAAAGACGGGCATCAGATGGCGGCGGTGCGCCGTATGGTGGAGCGCCTGACGGGTACCGGCGGTCCCACACCGCCGCCACCGCCACCACCGGCTTGCATCACCGCCAGCAACCTGGACCATGTGCGCGCCGGCCGCGCCCACGACAATCTGTTCCGCGCGCTGGCCAATGGCTCGAACCAGAACATGGGGCTCGATAACATCTTCATCCAGACCACGCTCAAGCGCACCGGACCGAATTTCTACGTCATCGGCAGCTGTCCCTGAAGTCCACTATGATGGGGTTCACCCGGTTTTCCAAACAATGACAAGCGAGGCTTCCATGTTTCCAATGTTCTTCTGGGCACCCCAAGTACACCTTCCCTGGAGCGGCAGCGTGGCCCAGACCATCGACCTGGAACGCTTCTTCAACGCGATACCCGCGCAGTCAGGTGACGGCAAGATCGAGCGCGAAGCGTTTGAAGTGGCCTCCTATGGCTCGCAATTGGGTTGGCTGACCGAGGTGCTGCTCGACATCACCCGCTCGGCGCCGCCGGCCGCGCCCGAGGCGCGCGCCGCCCTGTCCTATCTGGTGGAAGCCAACGACAAGATTCAGGAACTCAAAAAGGCCGGCAAGGCGGAAGCGGAGCGCCAGGCGCGCAGCATCGAAGACAGCCTGCTGGCCCTCAAAAAGACCGATGCCGCCCGCTTCGCCAGTTTGAGCGAGCGTCTGTTGCCGCTGCTGGCGCCGGAAGTCGTCCACGGGCATGCGGCGGCACTGCCGGCCGGAGATGGCGGCGCCAAGGTGAGGCCGCAAATGAGCGAGCCGGACTAGACCACCACCAGCTTGGACAGTTCCGGGTCCACCGGCGGCCAGTCCAGCTTGAGGCTCTCCAGCGTTTCGCACACGATGGCGGCGATCGCCAGATCGCGCTGGGTCTTGGAATCGGCCGGCACCACGTACCAGGGCGCGTGGTCGGCATCGGTGGCGCGAATCGCCCGGGCATAGGCGCTCTGGTAGGCCGGCCACTGCTTGCGCTGCACCAGATCGTTGGGATCGAATTTCCACTGTTTGGACGGGTCCTGCAGGCGCGCCTGCAAGCGGGTGCGCTGCTCGTCCTTGGAAATATGCAGGCAAATCTTGACGATCACCGTACCGGTGTCGGCCAGCATGCGCTCGAAATCGCGGATCTGGGCGTAGCGGCGTTTGCATTCCGGCTTGTCTATCATGCCCTGCACGACGGTGATCAACACATCCTCGTAGTGGCTGCGGTTGAAGATGGCGATTTCCCCCTTCACCGGCACCTGCTGGTGCACCCGCCACAGGTAATCGTGCGCCAGTTCGAAGTCGGACGGCGCCTTGAAGGCCGCCACCCGGATACCCACCGGGTTTACCTGCGAAAACAGGGCGCGCACCGTGCCATCCTTGCCCGAGGTATCCATGCCCTGCAGTATCAATAGCACCTTGTGCCGACGCCCGGCATACAGCATCGTTTGCAGTTCGGCGATGCGGGCGATCAGGCGCGCGGTTTTTTCCTTGTCCTGGGCTTTGAAAGCGGCATCCTCTTCCTCGGTGGCGGCGTGCTGTTTGCGGCCGGCGCCGATGCCGATGGCGGCGGCATCTTCGTCGCGTAGCACCGGCCGGGTGGCGGCGCGGAATCTGGTACGGGCTTTCATGGACGTCCGATCTGTCTGCGGAAAACCCCAGCGTAGCAGAAGCGGCCGTGCGGGGCGGCACGCCAGGGCCGGCGCACAGCTGGCCGCCGGCCGCTGTCCCTAGTGCGGGTAGAGTTCGGCGGCGCTGCTGCGGATGGCCTGCAGCAGGGTGATGGCGCCCGGCGACAGCAGATGGTCGCGCCGCGTGATGATGCCGAAGGCATCCATGCGGCAGGGCAGGTCGATCGGCAGGATGGAGAACACATTCATCTGCTCGTAGTAGTGCGCCAGCTCGCGCGGGAAGGCGTGCAGGAAGTCCGAGCCTTGCAGCAGCTTGGTGATGAGCAGGGTTTCGGTGGTGTCGATCACGCTGGCCGGCGGTTCCAGCCCGATGCGGTGGAACATCATGTCGAATTTGTGGCGCAGGATGGTGCCGGGCGGCGACAGCACCCAGCCATACTGGGCGATCTGTTCCAGGCTCAGCTGCTTTTCCTTGCACAGCGGATGGCCGGCGCGGGCCACCACGCAGATCGGCTCCACCGCCAGCTCCTCATAGTCGAGCGGCGTGGACTGGTTGGACTGCTGCAGCAGGCGCCCGATCATGAAATCCAGACCGCCGCGCTGCAGCTTGTCGAGCAGCAGCTTGCTGCTTTCCACTTCTATCCCCACCCGCAGCATCGGCGCGTGCAGACGCGCCTTCTCGATCGCGGCCGGCAACAGCGTGATACTGGGCGTCATGATCGAGCCCACATTCACCTGCCCCACCTGGCCGGCCTTGAGCGCGGTGATTTCCTGGTGCGCGTCCGACAGATTGGTCAGCGCCATGCGCGCGTGCCGTATCATCGTTTCGCCATACAGCGTGGGCGTGACGCCGCGCGACTGGCGCGCGAACAGGGTCACGCCCAGCAAGTCTTCCAGCTCCTTGAGCTGCTTGGATACGGCTGGCTGCGTCATGCTCAATAAATCAGCCGCGCGGTGGATATTGCGTTCCTCGTCGATCGCGATCAGCAGCAGCAGCTGGCGCGTCTTGAGGCGCGGCTGGCGGAACCAGTCGCTGTCCGGGTGCACGATCATCGCGCACCCGCCGGGGGCTTAGCCTGCATGCTTCGAGTAGTCATCGGATACCGCCGGGTCGCGGCGCAAAAAATCATGCCGCAATGATACGACGAACAGGCTCATCCGTGACGCCCCGCTTGCTCACAGCGCGTACATCAGTGCGATTCGCGCGGTACCGCGTCACCCCGGCAGCCGACCAGGAAGTCCAGATCGACGCCCTTGTCCGCCTGCAACACATGATCGAAATACAGTTTGGCGTAGCCGGAGGCCGGCGCCTTCGGCGCTTCCCAGGCGGCGCGGCGGCGCGCGATCTCGTCCTCGCTGACATGCAGATGCAGGCCGCGCCCGGCGACGTCGACTTCGATCTCGTCGCCATCCTGCACCAGCGCCAGCAGACCGCCGGCCATCGCTTCCGGCGCCACGTGCAGGATCACGGTGCCGTAGGCGGTGCCGCTCATGCGCGCATCGGAGATGCGCACCATGTCCGTCACGCCCTGGGCCAGCAGCTTGGCCGGCAAGCCCATATTGCCCACTTCGGCCATGCCGGGATAGCCTTTCGGACCGCAGTTCTTCAGCACCATGATGCTGTCGGCATCGATGTCCAGTGCGGGATCGTCCACGCGCGCCTTGTAATGCTCGATATTCTCGAACACGACCGCGCGGCCGCGGTGCTGCATCAGCGCCGGCGTGGCGGCCGAGGGCTTGATCACCGCGCCCAGCGGCGCCAGGTTGCCGGTCAGCACGGCGATGCCGCCGCTGGCCACCAGCGGATCGGCCAGCGGCTTGATCACGTCCTCGTTGAAGCATTCGGCGTCGCGGTTGTTTTCCCAGGCGGTTTGGCCGGTCACCGTCAGCGCGTCGCGCTTGAGCATGCCCGCTTCGCCGAGGCGGCGCAGGATCACCGGCAAGCCGCCGGCATAGTAAAAGTCTTCCATCAGGTATTTACCGGACGGCATCAGGTTCAGGATGGTCGGCACTTCGCGGCCGGCGCGGTCCCAGTCGTCCAGGCTCAGGTCCACCCCGACGCGGCCGGCGATGGCCAGCAGGTGCAGCACGGCATTGGTGGAGCCGCCGATGGCCGCATTGATGCGCATGGCGTTTTCAAAGGCGTCGCGGGTCAGGATGTCGGATGGACGCAGGTTTTCTTCGATCATCTCGACGATGCGGCGCCCGGCCATCTGGGCCAAGGTGTGGCGGCGCGCATCGACGGCGGGAATCGCGGCGTTTTCCGGCAGCGCGATGCCCAGCGCCTCGACCATGCTCGCCATCGTCGAGGCCGTTCCCATCGTCATGCAGTGGCCGGCGCTGCGCGACATGCAGCTTTCGGCCTTCATGAATTCGGCCTGGCTCATCTGGCCGCCGCGTACCGCTTCCGAGAATTTCCAGACGTGGGTGCCGGAGCCGATGCTCTCGCCGCGATAGCGGCCATTGAGCATCGGGCCGCCCGACAGCACCAGCGTCGGCAGATTGACGCTGGCCGCGCCCATCAGCAGGGCCGGCGTGGTCTTGTCGCAACCCACCAGCAGGATCACGCCATCGAGCGGATGGGCGCGGATCGATTCCTCCACTTCCATCGCCGCCAGATTGCGGAACAGCATGGCCGTCGGTCGCATATTCGATTCGCCCAGCGACATCGCCGGGAATTCCAGCGGCAGGCCACCGGCTTGCAGCACGCCCTGTTTGACCTTCTCGGCCAGCTGGCGGAAATGGCCATTGCATGGCGTCAGCTCGGACCAGGTGTTGCAGATGCCGATGACGGGACGGCCATCGAAGCTGTCGTCCGGGATGCCCTGGTTTTTCATCCAGGAACGGTGGATGAAGGCATCCTTGCTGGTGCCGCCGAACCAGTGCTCGGAGCGGCGCATTTTTTTGCCGTTGCCGTTATCGCCATTGCCGCCGCCGTTGCCGCCGTTACCGTTACCGCCGTTATTGCCGTGATCGTTGCTCATGCCTGTTTCTCCTCGCCTGCATTCCATGTGTCTACAAATTGCCGCGCACGTTGCGCCAGCACCTCCAGCGTCACGCCGGGTTGATATAACTGTGAACCGATGCCAAAACCGGTCGCACCGGCGCGGCGCCAGCCCGCCATGTCCTCGGGCGCCACGCCGCCCACCGGCCACACCGGCGTTCCGGCGGGCAGCACCGATATGAGCGTGCGCAGGCCAGCCTGACCCACCATATCGGCCGGGAAAATCTTCAGCGCGTGGGCGCCCGCTTCCAACGCGGCGAACGCTTCGGTCGGCGTGGCCACGCCGGGCGCGCAATACATGCCCAGCGCCGCCGCGTGGGCGATCACGGCGGTATTGCAGTTCGGCGCCACCAGCAGGCGCCCGCCGGCAGCATGCACGGCATCGACATCGGCCACGCTGAGCATGGTGCCGCCGCCGATCAGCACGCCCTCGGGCGCCAGCCTGGCCAGGATGGCGATGCATTCGAGCGCGCCGGGACGGTTCAGCGGCACTTCCAGGATGCGCAAGCCCGCTTCGAGCAGCACGCCGCCAACGGCGCCGGCTTCGGCCGGTGCCAATCCACGCAGGATGGCCACCAGCGGCGGCATGGAAGGAGTCAGGGTCAGATCAGGTCGCATAACAGTTTTCGCTGTGAAATTATCGGTGAAGTGGCGACGACAGGGCGTGCAGCGCGCTGCAATACACCTGATGCGGGTCGAGCACCGGGCAGGCCAGGCCAAAATGGGCACCGGCGATTTGATAGCGTTGTACCAGCGCGGGCGAACCGATCAGGCTCAGTCCGTCGGCGGCGGCGCCCGGCGCGGCATCGAGGGCGGCGCAGAATTCGGCGCCGATCAGCAGGCCGCTGATCCAGGCGCGTGCATCGCTGGCGGGCATGGCGCCGCTGACCACCCGGGCACGCACGCGGAACAGGGAGTTGCTCAGCGGAGCGCGGCGCTCGGCCTGCTCCAGGCCGGCGATGAAGGCGGCGTCCTCGGCGTCGCCGCCAAGCTGTTCGGCCGCCATCAGCGCCGCCAGCGTGCCGGAGGCGGCCAGCGCGGCAAACAGCTCGCCCGTCATATAAGTAGCGAAACTGAGGATGACGCCGTCGCGCAGCAAGGCCCATTTGCTATGGGTGCCGGGCAGTATCATCCAGCCGTCGCGCTGGCCCAGGCTCACCGCGCCCAGCAACTGGGTTTCCTCGCCGCGCATCACGTCGACGTCGCTGCCGGCGCGGTAGCACACGCCGGGGACGATATAGGTATTCGGACGCTGCTTGAGCGGCACGAGCCGGCCGGCCAGCGCTTCCAGCGGCAGCTGGCTGTCCAGATAGGCCACTTCCTGCCAGCCGCTGGCGCTGCCGACCATGCCGGACATCAGCACCGGCGTGCCGGCATCGAGGCGCATACTATCGAGCAGGTCCGCGAGAGCGCCGTCGAAGCTGCCCTGTACCGCCAGCAGGCCCTGATTGTCTTCGTGACGCGCCAGGCAAACGCCGTCCTGGTCGATCAGATAGGCGCGGCGATTACTGGTGCCCCAGTCGATTCCGAGTAATTGTGTGTTCATGGCGACGATGTTACAAAGCCGAGAGATAACGGACTAATGAATTATTTGAGCTATGTGATAACTTATCGGCTTGATTTACAGGGGAAACCCTTATTTCTACTAGGGAGCGCCCCCTTTGATATCTATTTCGATATCACTGTGGCGAAAAAAGTTATTAGCTTATCTTTCTGGACTAACTATCATCTCCTCCACGCTGTTCAACATAAAAAACGGAGATCTCCACATGACTATGTTCAAAACCATGCTTGCCGGTGTCGCACTGAGCACCGCCTTCATCGCGCAGGCAGATGCCCAGACCAAGGGCCCGATCGGCATCTCGATGCCGACCAAGACCTCCTCGCGCTGGATCGCCGACGGCGACAATATGGTCAAGGTACTCAAGGAACGCGGCTACAAGGCCGATCTGCAATACGCCGACGACGACATCCCGAACCAGCTGGCACAGATCGAAAACATGATCACCAAGGGCGCCAAGGTGCTGGTGATCGCCGCCATCGACGGCACCACCCTGTCGAACGTGCTGCAAAAAGCCGCCGACAAGGGCATCAAGGTCATCGCCTACGACCGCCTGATCCGCGGTTCGAAAAACGTCGACTACTACGCCACCTTCGACAACTTCCAGGTCGGCGTGCAGCAGGGTTCCTACATCGAGAAATCGCTGAACCTGAAATCGGCCAAGGGCCCGTTCAACGTGGAGCTGTTCGGCGGTTCGTCCGACGACAACAACGCCCACTTCTTCTATAACGGCGCCATGTCGGTACTCAAGCCGTATATGGACCAGGGCAAAGTGGTGGTGCGCTCGAAACAGCTGGGCATGGAAAAGGTAGCGACCCTGCGCTGGGACGGCGCCGTCGCCCAGTCGCGCATGGACAATCTGCTGAGCGCCTACTACACCAAGGACCACGTCGACGCGGTGCTGTCGCCATATGATGGCCTGAGCATCGGCATCCTGTCCTCGCTCAAAGGCGTAGGCTATGGCACCCCGAAGCAGCCGATGCCAGTGGTAACCGGCCAGGATGCGGAAATCCCTTCGGTCAAATCGATCGTGCGCGGCGAGCAGCGCTCCACCGTGTTCAAGGACACCCGCGAACTGGCGAAGGTCACCGTCAACATGGTCGATGCGCTCCTGAGCGGCAAAGCGCCTGAAGTGAACGACACCAAAACCTACAACAACGGCGTCAAAGTGGTGCCTGCCTTCCTGCTCAAGCCTGTCACCGTCGACAAGTCGAACTGGATGGACGTGCTGGTCACCAAGAGCGCCTACTATACTGCGGCCCAGATTCAATAATGGATGCAATTCTTGAAATGCGCGGCATCAGGAAGACTTTTCCTGGTGTCGTGGCGCTGGATCACGTCAATCTGCGCGTGCGCAGTGGCGAGATCCACGCCATTGTCGGCGAAAACGGCGCCGGCAAATCTACCCTGATGAAGGTGCTGAGCGGGGTCTACCCGCACGGCTCCTACTCGGGCGATATTGAATTCCAGGGCCGCCTGCGCGAATTTTCCGATATTCGCGACAGCGAGGAACTGGGCATCATCATCATCCACCAGGAGCTGGCGCTGGTTCCGCTGCTGTCGATTGCCGAGAATATCTTCCTCGGCAACGAGATGGCCTCGAAGGGCGTGATCGACTGGGACAAGGCCTATGCCAAGACCCGCGAACTGCTGCGCAAGGTGGGCCTGAACGAGTCGCCCGACACCCTGATCACCAATCTGGGCGTGGGCAAGCAGCAGCTGGTGGAAATCGCCAAGGCACTGAGCAAGAACGTCAAGCTGCTGATCCTCGACGAGCCCACCGCCAGCCTGAACGAAAGCGACAGCGACGCCCTGCTCAAGCTGATGCTGGAGCTGCAGGACCAGGGCATCGCCTCGATCATCATTTCGCACAAGCTCAATGAGATCTCGCAGGTGGCCGATTCGATCACGGTGCTGCGCGACGGGAACACGGTCTACACCTATGACTGCCGCATGGCCACCATCAGCGAGGAACGCATCATCGAGCAGATGGTCGGGCGCCAGATGGATTCGCGCTATCCGCCGCGCACGCCGCAGATCGGCGAGACCATCTTCGAGGTGCGCGACTGGCGCGTGTTCCATCCCGAGCATTCGGAACGCGAAGTGGTCAAGGGCGTCAACCTGCATGCGCGCAAGGGCGAAATCATCGGCATCGCCGGCCTGATGGGCTCCGGCCGCACCGAGCTGGCCATGAGCATCTTCGGCCGCTCCTATGGCAAGCGTATCAGCGGCAAGGTGTTCAAGAACGGCGTGGAAATCGATACCGGCAACGTCAGCAAGGCGATCAAGCATGGCATCGCCTATGTGACCGAGGACCGCAAGGGCCTGGGACTGGTGCTGGAAGAGGATATCAAAACCAATATCAGTATGGCCAACCTGGCCGGCATCGCCACGCGCCAGGTGATCGACAAGGCGCGCGAGCACAAGGTGGCCGATGGTTTCCGCAAGCAGCTGAAGATCCGCTGCTCGGGCGTGCTGCAGAAAGTGCTGCATCTGTCGGGCGGCAACCAGCAGAAGGTGGTCATCGCCAAATGGCTGTTCTCGAATCCGGACATCCTGATTCTCGACGAGCCTAGCCGCGGCATCGACGTGGGCGCCAAATACGAAATTTACAGCATCATCAGCGCGCTCGCCGCCGAAGGCAAATGCATCATCATGATCTCGTCGGAGATGCCCGAACTGCTGGGCATGTGCGACCGGATCTATGTGATGAATGAAGGCAGTTTCGCGGCCGAGTTCAACGCGGCCGACGCGTCGCAGGAAAAGATCATGCACGCGATCGTCAATCATGGAGAATAGCATGGGCAACAACCTCAACATCGACGCCGTCAAGAGCGTCGAAGCAGCCAGCCAGGAGGCGGCGCCCGCCACCCCGGCGCGCAACTACGGCGGCTTCTTGAAAAACAATATGCGCGACTACGGCATGCTGCTGTCGCTGGTGGCGATCATGGCCTTCTTCCAGATCATGACCGACGGCACCCTGATGCAGCCGCTCAACCTGACCAACCTGGTGCTGCAGAACAGCTACGTGGTGATCATGGCGCTGGGTATGCTGATGGTGATCGTGGCCGGCCATATCGACCTCTCGGTCGGTTCCGTGGTCGGCTTCATCGGCGCGCTGGCGGCCGTGCTGATCGTCAAATACGAGATGAACTTCATCGCCGCCAGCATCATCTGCCTGATCGCCGGCGGCATCATCGGCGGCGCCCAGGGCTATTTCGTCGCCTTCTTCAAGATCCCGTCCTTCATCGTCACGCTGGCCGGCATGCTGGTGTTCAAGGGCCTGACCCTGGCGATCCTGGAAGGCCAGTCGATCGGCCCCTTCCCGGCCGGCTTCCAGCTGCTCAGCTCCGGCTTCCTGCCGGACTATTTCGCCGACGATGGACTGCGTCTGACCTCGCTGCTGGTCGGCGTGGCGCTGGCCGTGGTCGAGCTGATCGTACAGCTGCGCAGCCGCGCGCGCCAGACCCGCAACGGCATGGAGAGCGAACCGTTCGGCTTCTTCCTCGGCAAACTGGCCGTGTTCAGCGGCGCGATCCTGTACTTCTCGTATCTGCTGGCGTCCTACAAGGGCATTCCGAACGTGCTGGCCGTGATGTCGCTGCTGATCGTGGTCTACACCTTCATCAGCAACCGCACCGTGCTGGGCCGCCGCGTCTACGCCGTGGGCGGCAACGAGAAGGCCGCGCGCCTGTCGGGCATCCGCACCGAGCGCGTCAGCTTCTACACCTTCGTCAACATGGGTGTGCTGGCCGCCGTGGCAGGCCTGATCTTCGCCGCGCGCCTGAACACCGCCACCCCGAAGGCCGGTACCGGCTTCGAGCTGGACGTGATCGCCGCCTGCTTCATCGGCGGCGCCTCGGCCTCCGGCGGCGTGGGCAAGGTGATGGGCGCGGTCATCGGCGCCTTCATCATGGGCGTGATGAACAACGGCATGTCCATCATGGGCATCGGCATCGATTACCAGCAGGTGATCAAGGGCCTGGTACTGCTGGCCGCCGTCTGCGTCGACGTGTTCAACAAAAACAAGTAAGCAGCACAGCCCGCCTGAGCAGCGGGCACACCCGGGGGGGTGGAGGGCCGGAAGGGATGCATTCCTTCTGGCCCTTTTTTATGCCTAAAAATTAGCTGTTGATAAACCCCGAGTTATTCACAGAGCCGCAAGCGTCGCGGCACGACAGCCCCACCAGGCAGCTTCTTCGAAGACGGAGAAGCCGGACAGGTCGGCGTGGGCGAACAAGATGGGGCCGTCGAGTTCTCGCAGCGCTTTGAGGCCGGCGTTGCTGCGGAAGCCCGGCAACGGTGCGGCCATGGCGTGGCCGCGCAGGGTGATGTCCACCCGTTCGACGCAGGCGGTGAATTTCTCGCCATAGGCGGCCTTCAAGTCGGTGCTGACCAGCGCCAGCAGCTCTTCGCCGCTGGCCGCGTTCATCCAGCGGCGGGCCTTGTCGGGGTTCTTGTCGGACAGGGCGACGTAGGAACTGAATACGGTTTTTCCCGGCGGACGCACGCGGATGTCCTGATGGGTTGAGACCACATAGCCCAAGCCGGGCTCCGAGTACACCACATTGTCCCAGCATAGCGGCTGGCTCGGCAGCTCCTCGGGGAAGCGCTTGAGCAGGAAGTTGGCCACCAGCCAGGGCGCGTATAGCGGCGTATCGCGCGCGGCGTCGAAGCCCATGGCACCGATACCCTCCACCACGCGCGAGGCCACATACAGCGGCATGGCGCAGATGGCTTTGCGGGCACGCACCAGATAAGTCGTCGGCTTGCCGCCTTCAAGGCGGAAGCACAGCGCCTCCACACCTTCGGCGGTTTTCTTCAGCGAGACGACTGTTCCGTCCATGCGCCGCACACCGGCACTACGCTCCAGACCCTTGGCCAGCGGCTGCAAGCCGCCCGGCCAGGTGAGCCAGGCGCCGTTGCCGGCATTGGCGGCCTGGCCCCAGCGGCTGCAGTAGTAATGCAGTCCGGCCCAGGCGGAGACGAAATCGTAGCGGGTTCCGTAATCGTCGCGGCAGCAGTAGTTCAGATACCAGTGCAGCGTTGGCGAACGGTAGCCGTTCTGCTCCAGCCATTGCTTCAGCGTGATCTGGTCGAGCGCCTGCCATTGCGGGTCTTGCGAAGATTCCACCGTGGGGAACACGAACACCCGCCGCCCATCGCTGCCGCGCTGCTGGCGCAGGCGCTCGACTTCGGCGAAGAAGCGGCGGTGCTCGGCCAGCTCCCATTCCGGCACGCCGTGCGAGGGAATAAAGCCTTCCTGCCATTGGCCCTGGTACAGCAGGCGCTCTTCCGGGGCATGCAGGATGAAGCGTTCGTCATAGGTCGGTTTCTCGGCGTAGGCATCGCGCTGGATGATGCCCAGGTCGGCCAGGATTTCACGCACATGCACCGATTCCGGCGACGGCAGCGGCAAGTAATGGCCGCCGGTCGGATATTCCAGGTCGCCGAACGAACCGCCAGCGGCATTGCCGTAAGGCTGGGGACCGTCGATCATCAGCACATCGGTCTTGCCCAGCTTGCGCAGCTTCCAGGCGGCGGTCAGACCGCCTATGCCAGAGCCGAGGATGGCGATATCGGTCGTAATAATTTTTGACGGCGCCGGCAGCGCATGGCGGTCGCGCAGGAAGTGGCCTTCGTCGCGGCCGGGATAGTGCAGCGCCGGGGTGATCTCCTGCCAGCGCTGGAAGCCGGCCACGCTGCCGGCGGCGGCCAGCCCGCTGGCGCTGGCCCAGGCGAGGAAGGAACGGCGCAACATCAGCGAATCACCCGGCGCCAGTCCTGCTCGAACTCGTGTACCAGCGACTGGGTGTTGAGCCGGTTCGGCGCCATCGGCAAGGGCTGCATATCGGGCGGGAAGATGAACATCTCGCGCGTGGTGTCGGCGTTCAGATAGCGCATCGGCAGGCGGTAAGTCGTAGGAGGTTTGTAGTCGGCCTGCGGCGAGGCCAGAATGAAGCCCCACTCGCCAAACGACGGTACATAGGCGTGATACGGCCAGGTGCGCATGCCCACATCGCGCAAGGTGGCGTCGATGGTCCAGTAGGCGTGCGGCGCAAAGAACGGCGACGTCGACTGCACCACCATCAGTCCATTCGCGGCCAGATGCTTGCGCACCATGCCATAAAACGGCACCGAATACAGCTTGCCGAGCGCGAAGCTGGAGGGGTCGGGGAAGTCGATGATGATGGCGTCGAACATCTCTTCCGTTTTCTGCAGCCAGATGGCGGCATCGGCGTTGATCACGCGCACGCGCTTGTCGCGGAAGGAGCCGCCGTTCAGGCGCGCCAGCTCTTCACGGGTGGTAAACGCGGCGGTCATGGCGGGGTCAAGATCGACCAGGGTCACATGCTCGATGTTCTGGTAGCGCAGGATCTCGCGCAGGGCCAGTCCATCGCCGCCGCCCAGCACCAGCACCCGTTTCGCCCACGGCAAAGGCTGCAGTACCGGATGCACCAGCGCCTCGTGGTAGCGGTATTCGTCGCGCGAGGAGAATTGCAGATTGCCGTTGATGTACAGGCGCAGATCGTCCTTCCAGCGCGTGATCACCAGCCGCTGGTAAGGCGTGGTGGTGGAGTAGACGATTTCATCGCCGAACAGGCCATGTTCGCCCCAGGCGGTCATGCGGTCGGCGCCCGCGAAGCCACACACCAGCACGAACATCACCGCGCTGGCGCGCAGCATGCGCCCGCCGATATTTTTCAGCTCATGGCGGAAGGCGAAGATCGTCCACAGCGCCACGCCCACATTCAGCATGCCGAACAGGAAGCCGGTGCGTACCAGTCCCAGATACGGCGCCAGCACCAGCGGGAACAGCAGCGACACCGCCAGCGCACCCAGATAATCGAAGGTGAGCACGCGGCTGACCAGTTCATTGAATTCGGTCTGGCGCGCGTTGAGCGCGCGCATCACCAGCGGCACTTCCATGCCGACGAAGGCGCCGATCAGGAACACCATCACATATAGAAGGGTACGGAACGGCGCGGCCATCCACGAAAAAGTCAGGAACAGCACGGCGGCCGAAATACCCCCGACCAGGCCCACCGCCAGCTCGATATCGACGAAGCGGGCCAGCACATCCTCATCGCGGACGTATTTGGAGAAGTGCGCACCAACCCCCATCGCAAACAGGTAGCAACCGATAATGGTGGAGAATTGCAGGATCGAGTCGCCCAGCAGATAGCTGGACAAGGCACCGGCGATCAATTCATAGGCCAGACCGCAGGAAGCCACCACGAAGACGGACAGAATCAGAATTTTTTTGGTCATTTATGCGCTTATGAACTAATATGTTTTTGCGTTAGCAAGTTAACCACTTTAACCGAGAGTGTGCCGTGCCCGCCATCCTAGCTTATCTGCTTCATATTTTTCTGTCGGCCTTGCTGCTGACGGCCTTCTTTTTGGTGTACACCCGCATCACGCCGTATGACGAGGTGCTGCTGATCCGCCAGGGAAACCACGCCGCGGCGCTGTCGCTGGGCGGCGCGCTGCTGGGATTTTCGGCCACTATCAGTTCGGCGCTGGTACACACGCTGGGCTATCAGGAGTTCTTCGCCTGGGCTTTTGGGGCGATGGTGGTGCAGATTCTGGCCTATGCTGTCAGTACGCGCCTGCTGCGCATGTCCAAGGACCATATCGAAGCCAATAACTGTGCTTTCGGTGGCCTGATGGGCGCCATTTCGCTGTCGATCGGCTTGATCAACGGCGCTTGCATTTCCTAATTACGAACGAGGACACATCATGGGTATCGGCAGCTTTATCAAGAAGCAGTTTATCGACGTACTGGAATGGGCCGAGGACAGCGACGGTGTGCTGGCCTGGCGCTATCCGATGCAGGACGCCGAAATCCAGAACGGTGGCGTGCTGGTGGTGCGCGAATCGCAGGTGGCGGTGTTCGTCAACGAGGGCCAGATCGCCGACGTGTTCGGCCCCGGCACCCACAAGCTAACCACCCAGACCCTGCCCGTGCTGACCAATCTGAAAAACTGGGACAAGCTGTTCGCTTCCCCCTTCAAGTCGGATGTCTACTTCTTCAGCACGCGCGTGCAGACCGGCCGCAAATGGGGCACCCAGCAGCCGATCACCATCCGCGACAAAGATTTTGACATGGTGCGCGTGCGCGCCTTCGGCATGTATTCCTACCGCGTCAGCGATGCGCGCCTGTTCTTCAAGGAGATTAGCGGCACCCGCGAGTCCTACTCGCGCGACGAGGTGGAAGACCAGCTGCGCGGCATCCTGATGGCGACCATGGCCGCCTCGCTGGGCGGCGCGCAAGTGCCCTTCCTCGACATGGCGGCCAACCAGACGCTGATGGCGCAGCAGGTCAAGGGCGACTTGGCCGCCGCCTTCGCGCGCTACGGCATCGGCCTGGACGAATTCAACGTGGCCAGCGTCAGCCTGCCGGAAGAACTGCAGGCGGCGCTGGACGAACGCATCTCGGCCGGCATGAAGGGCGGCCTGAGCGCCGACAAAATGGCCGGCTACACCAAATTCCAGGTGGCGAACGCGATTCCACTGGCGGCCCAGAATGAAGGCGGCCTGGCCGGCATCGGCGCCGGTCTGGGCGCGGGCGTGACCTTGGGCCAGGTCATGAGCCAGTCGCTGGGCGCCACCCTGGCGCCGCAGCAGGCAGCTCCTGCGCCGGTAGCCGCCGCGCCCGCAGCTCCGGCCGAGAACTCGATCGAAGCGCGCCTGGAAAAACTCAAGGGACTGATGGATAAAGGCCTGATCTCGGCGGCCGACTACGACAGTAGCAAGGCTGAACTGCTGAAGAAACTGATCGGCTAAGCCACCGGAGCCAGAACGTCACATGCAAATCGTTTCCTGTCCCAGCTGCGGCGCGGAAGTCAAATTCCAGTCGCACGCCTCGGTCATGGCTGTCTGCGAGTATTGCAGCACCAGTGTGCTCAAAGACGCCGACTCGGTCAAAAGTCTGGGCAAGATGTCGTCCGTGCTGGAGGACTATTCGCCGATCCAGATCGGTACCTCCGGCGTACTCGGTGGGCGCGCCTTCAATGTGGTGGGCCGCATCCAGCTACGCTACGACGCCGGCATGTGGAACGAATGGTATCTGCTGTTCGACGACGCCACTACCGCCTGGCTGGGCGACTCGTCCGGCATGTACACCATCACCACCCCGCGCGAGGTGGAGGGCGAGCTGCCCGCCTTCGGCCAGATCCAGCGCGGCAGCAATTACGCCATCGGCACCGGCCGCTTCATGGCCGCCGAAATCCGCACGGCCGACTGCATCGGCGGCCAGGGCGAACTGCCCTTCAAGGTAGGTGAAGGCTATCAGGCGCGGGTGGCGGACTTCCGCAGCGGCGGCAATTTCCTCACCCTCGACTATTCGGACGACGAGCGGCCCGTGGTCTACACCGGCGTGGCCGTGACGCTGGAAAGCATGCAATGCCAGCTGCTGCGCGACGATGATGCGATCCTGCGCAGCGCCGGCAAATATCGCGGCAAGTTGAGCGCGCTGGACTGCCCGTCCTGCGGCGGTTCGATCAAATACCTGCCGGGGATGACGGCGCATCTGGTGTGCCCATCCTGCCAGGCGCAGGTGGATGCGGCCAGTCCCAAGGCCCAGGTGCTGGCGGCCGGCGAACAGGTGAAGAAGCAGAAGACCACACTGGAACTGGGCGCCCAGGCCAAAATGAACAATCAAGTGTTCACGGTGATTGGCATGATGGTGCGGGCCGACGACGAGGGCACGCGCTGGACCGAATATCTGCTGTACGGCACCCGCGCCGGCTTCTCCTGGCTGGTGGAGACCGACGAAGGCTGGTCGCGCGCCAATGTGATGCCGGAGTGGCCCATGGGCTTCGGGCCGAACGCGCAGAATGTGGCTGTGGATAAGGCCCAATTTACCAAGCTCTACGAATACGGTTCGGTCGTGGTGTTCGCCGCGGGCGCCTTCAACTGGAAGGTGCAGGCCGGCGACAAGACCCGGATCACCGAGTTCGCCAAAGGCCAGATCAAGCTGGCGGCCGAAATGACTGAAAGCGAACTGACCTGGTCGCGCTCCACGCCGGTACCTTTCGACCAGATGAAAGCCTGGTTCGGGGAGAAATTCAGCGGTAAGGCGCCGGTGGCAGTCGCCAAGGATAAAGGGCGCTACCGCAGCACCGCCATGGGTTTCATCATGGTGATGATGGTCATCAACGCGATTCCGCTGCTGGCCAACTTTTCCCATACTTGGCTGCTGAGCTTGTTTGGCGTCCTGGCGATCTATCTGCCGGCCTGGTTCCTCGACACCTATAACGATGGCAAGCCATGAGTAAATTTGTTATCTATGCGCTGATGGTCACCGTGATCACCTCCGGCACCAGCTGGGTGCGCGGCTTTAGCGGCAGCAGTTCCGGCGGCAGTGGCAGCAGTTGGAGTTCGAGCACCGGCGGCGGCGGCGGCAGTTATGGCGGCGGCTCCGGTGGCGGCGGAGGACACAAATGAGCGCAGTGCCTGGCGTCCATCTTCCGGCCGGCACGCATCTGCTGGCCGATATGAGCGGCATCGCGGCCGAACTGCTGGCCGACTGCGTGCGCATCGAGCAGCTGCTGCGCGCGGCGGCCGATGGCGCGCGGGCGCATGTACTGCACAGCCATTTCCACGGTTTCGGCGAGGGCCAGGGCGTGACCGGCGTGGTGCTGCTGGCCGAATCGCATATTTCGATCCACACCTGGCCGGAGTACGGCTTTGCCGCGGCGGACATCTTCATGTGCGGCACCGCGCAACCGGAGTTAGCGCTCGCTATCATTGAAAATGCCTTGCAGCCTGATTCTACCAAACTGAGTACGATCCGGCGGGCGCCCCCATCAAGCGCAAGCCAAACGGTTTAGCCTGGTGGCAGCGCAAATACGTCGAACTAAACCAGTGCTAAACTGTACTTCTTTGTAGCAGTTGGGAGTTCACCATGAGCGATGCCACTATTTCTTTTCGTGTTGATCAGTCTCTTAAGGATGAATTCGCCAACGCAGCCAAGATCAAGGACAGCAACAGCGCAGAACTCCTGCGCGAGTTCATGCGCGACTACGTAAAGCAACAGCAAGACGCGACCGCCTACGATGAATGGTTCCGGCGCGAAGTTCAAATTGGCATCGATGCGGCAGACGCAGGCGACGTAGTCTCTGATGAGCAGATGGAGGCAGAAGCCATCGCGTGGCGCGCAGAATAGTACGGATAATCCGGGTATTGCATTCGTCCAGAATGTGGCCGCCATAGGCGTCAACTGATCACTGAGTCGTTTGGGAATTCCCGGTACATCAGCAGAACCGGTTTTGGATAGTGCTCGTTACACCAGCGATGCTTTTCCACAATCTTGGACGGTACCCCATCCAACCCGGTATACACCCTGAATCCGGCTGATTCGTACAAAGTACGCAGCTCCTCGAACGGCAGGCAATACAAACTCGCCCGCCCAGTTGCGGTGATCAAATGAGCGATGATCGCCTTGGAAATGCCGCCGCCCCGCTGCTCGGGGAATACATACATTCCGCCCAGTTCACCGATCTCATCCGTGATCGGCACGACCCGGCCCAGTCCGACGGCACGGCCATCGACTTCGGCCAGCGCGACATAATCGTCTGGCAACGACGGGACAAAATCAATTTCCGCATAGCGCAGATTAGCCCATTCAAGTTCTTCAGGATGGAGCTTTCGAACGCTCACAGCGCTATTTTTGTTCATGCTGTTGATATCTCAAGAGTTATGCACACCCTGCAAATTACCCGTTCGGCTACTCAGCTTTTTAAGCAAAAAGGGCATGCCGATAATCAGCGAGTCGATCAGGGCGTGCGCGATCACGCAGGCGATCAGATCCCGCTGCCACAGGTACAGAATAGTCAGCAGCGCACCGCCAAAGAAAACCCCGACCAGATGGCCGAGCGACCAGCCGCTTAAGTGCGCCAGCGTAAAAATCGCCAGCGGTAGCGCTGCCGCCAGCCACAAATTGCCCGTAATTTCGTTCAACCGTTCGATCGGATAGCCGCGAAACGCGATCTCCTCCGTGATCCCCGCAGTCAGGACAATAGCCACGCGAAAGGCCCAGGGCAAGGAGCCCAGCCGCTGCACACCTTCTAGCGAACCTTCCGGCATTTTGCCTTTGCCTAATAGCAGGGAGCAAATCGAGGTGACCAGCAACGTTATACCCGTGATGGCGCCGATTGCCCAAGCCAGATAATTTCCTCCGGCGATGCCGATGCTGGCAAGCGGTCGTTCTTCCCACAACAGAATCACACACAGCAGCGCCAGGCAGCAGCCCCAGGTGATAGTCAGATGCACCACAGGCTGCATCGCCACCTTCCGTCTACCGCCATTCTTCAGGAAGGCGAATAGCGTTGTACCGCCCATCGCGAGCAGCAAGCCCGCTATCGTGGCCCAAGGAATTCCATTCATTGCTAGGCTATCCGTTCATGAAGTGAAGGGCGATAGTGGCATGCAAAAATTACTAAAACAACATGAGCGCTCGTTCTTTCAACCCTGTTTCTTTGCTTCATGCGACGCAGCCATTGCTCTCTCCGACTGTGCGCCGTTGAAGCGTAAAATTCGGCGACAGAAAAAAATGCTAGCCCCAACCATAGCCGATGGTAGCCATACCCGAAGAAACTCGGATGTAAGAACGGTGACTCCGGCGGAGCTAAAAAACCGCCGAAGGCTCAAAGGGCTGACTTCAATGACACGCAGGGGAAAGAATAATCGCTCATTCGAAATTGGCCAGAACAACGCGATACCCAGGCCACCGTTTGTGAGCATATCAAGCAGACCGTGAGAAGCAGCCGCAAGAAACACAAAAAACACCGCGCTCCGCCGCGGCGCATGTAGCTGCGCCGCAAAAACCCCCGCAAGCATCCCGAGAAAAAGTGCAAATGCGAGTGAATGCGACATGCCCCGGTGCCCAAAATCGTGTGTATAGGGAACGCCAAAACGGAAAGCGAGGACGTCCATGTCCGGGAGCATCGCCGCAATAACTCCCAGCAAAAGAAGACGTCTTGATATAACCGCATCTCCCAGAGCAAGACCCAATGCAGTCGGAACAATAGCGTGTGAAATTATTGATGGCATGGGAGTGTCTTAGCTTGCCTTTTGCTTCCATTCGCTAAATCTTTTCGCAATTCCAGGTGCCAAGGCACTATATGAATCCCATGTGTCAGGGACATGGTACAAGGATGCCAAGCCGTTCCCCAAAATCTCTTCATAGTCTGAAATGTATTGTGGCCGTTCGCCTTCGTAATATGAGGCAGTAAACGCATACCCTTCTTCGTTAATGTCTTCCTCTGTAAATTTACTATCACAATATTCTGAGAACCACGCACCTGGAGTGTATTGCTTGCTTTGAAGCGCTCTCAATCCATCTTCGAATTCTATGGCATGGAGTTCGCCAGCCAGACCATTCAGCAAGCACCAAGCCACAAACATGCCTATGTGGGTTGCACCCGCTTCGGGTGGCAAATCATTCGGAAAATCATTACCATAGTGCCAAGATGCATCATCGAATTTCAAAATTTTCTCCAACCGTAATTAGGTTTTCGCATCGAGCAGTAGTGAAGTTTTCCCTCAACATAGTGCAGTGATCAGTCACGCCATTGAACTGAACTACCGAATCCAGGTGCGCCTTCCACGACATCGACTGCGTCTGATAGCGTAGGATATCCCCGTCCGCCGGAAGTATAGCGACCTCGCTCGGTAGTGCTGCCATATTGAATATAGAAAGTTTCCCGCGCATGGTCATCGGCGATTTCCGGTGGGTCTTCATGATCGCCGCTGCCGTAGCAAATCGGGCTGCGGACAATCCGCACGTCGCATGTGACGAGAGCATCATAGAGAAATGTGCCCGTTTTCACGATTTCTTCGTCTGCTTGAAGACTCATTATCCCTCTCTGCCGGCTGCAAATTCAGCCGGGCATCCATTGACCTTGCCTCATATAGATGAGACACTAATATTCTTTATACAACCATAACAGGAGAATCCACCATGCGCCAGTTTGATATTGCCCTCCTGTCGGCTGCCTGACACCCCACATTTCAGCGCCAGTTTCTCCGCGAACCTGATGTGTTGATGCGCGCGTTGTCGCGCAGCTGACTTCCCGTACTTTGCTGCTTGCCGCATTTCGCGGCCGGCCTCTGCTCGCCTGTCGTTTGACGACGGCGAGCGCTACCGGAAACAGGACAACACCTATCATGTCAGACATCGATTTTGAATCGCTGCGCCGTATCGGCCTTACCCACACCATCGCCAGCCAACTGCACTTGCTGGATCACCCAGCACCGGCCCAGCTGGTACGCATCATCGAAATCCAGCGCGACTGGCTGACCGTTCACGACGGACAGTCCGAATACAAGGCCCGTGCCCTGCCCCAGCTTATGCGCACCTTGCTCGATCAGGAGACCAGCCTTGCCGTCGGCGACTGGGTGCTCTGCGAGACCCATGCTCAAGATGAACGCTGGATAGGCGCGCAACTCCCCCCCACCAGCCACATCGCCCGCCGCAGCGCGGACGGACGGCGCCAGCCCCTGGCCAGCAATGTCGATACCGCCCTGCTGGTAATGGGCCTGGACAATGACTTCAATCTGCGGCGGATAGAACGCTATGTGGCGCTGGCGCATGCAGCGGAAGTCGCGCCTGTCGTCGTGCTGACCAAGGCCGATGCCAGCCTCGATCACGAGGATCAGTTGCGCGCCTTGCAGCAGCGCCTGCCCGCCAGCGTGCCGGCAATGGCCGTCGATGGGCGCGATCCAGCCACGCTGGCCGTGCTGGCGCCATGGCTGGGTGCCGGACAAACGCTGATCCTGCTGGGCTCATCCGGTGCGGGCAAGTCCACGCTGACCAACACCCTGACGGGTGCGGGCCAGCACACGGGAGGCGTGCGCAAAGGCGATGCGCGTGGCCGCCACACAACCACCGCACGTTCGCTGCATCTGTGCGACAGCGGCGCCTGCATCATCGATACGCCCGGCCTGCGCAGCCTGAGTCCGGATGCGGACGAGGAAACGCTGGCGGCCACCTTCGACGATATTGCGGCACTGGCCGAACAATGCCAGTTCCGCGATTGCAAGCATGCGGAGGAACCGGGTTGTGCGGTGCGCGAGGCCGTCGATCCGGACCGCCTGCTCAACTATCACAAGCTGCTGCGCGAAGCGCGCCGCGTTCAGCAGACGCCGCTCGACCGGATCGCCGAGCGTGCCAAATGGAAGGTCGTGCTGAGGGCAGTCGAGGCGCGCAACCGCAACAAATGGCGCTAAGCTAAGTCAGCTACTTTTAGCCTTTTCGCGTGCGGCCAGCAGTTCCGCATCCCTGGCCTGTGCCCGCTTGGCGGCGGGACGGCTGGTCACACGTTCAATGTAAGCCTCGACCACCGGCGTCTTGGGCACCAGCCCGAACGCCGTGGTCCAGGCCAAGGCCGTTCCCCACAGCACGTCCACCGCGCTGAACTGCTCACCGAGCAGATAAGGGCCTTTGGCCAGCTGATCCATGACGGTCTTGACGGTTGTATCGTAATCGCCATACGGACAAACGGAAGGATCGGCGGGTTCGCGCTTGAGCGACTTGTCGATCAGTGCCGGTTCGAAGCAGGAACCATAGAAGGCCATCCAGCGCAGGTAAGGACCGCGCAGCGGATCGCCGATCGGCGGCGCCAGCTTGGCTTCCGCATACAGATCGGCCATATACAAAAAGACCGCCACCTGTTCGGTGATCAGCGCTTCGTCATGCAGAATGGCCGGCACCTTGCCCATCGGATTGATCTTCAGATACTCGGCCTGGCGCTGCTCTTTGGCCGGCAGATTCAGCGAATGCAACTCATAATCGGCGTTCAATTCTTCCAGCAGCGCGAGCGCGCCAGCGGAACGGGATTGGGGCGAATGGTAAAAAATGACATGGCGGTTCATGAGCAATCTCCTGTGTGGTCGAACGAAACGACAAGGTAACTCTTGCTATGATGGAGGTCTTGTAAAAACGCGAAGATGAATAAAATACCATGACTGAGCTGCGCGCGGTGCCCGACAGGGCCAAGGGTGTGGTAAATCCGGCGGCGGCCAAACAGGCTTTCAGACTGGGACGCTATCTGCCGGAAACGGACCTTGCCGGCGTGATCGATCACTTCTGGCTGGTGGAATGGGCGCTGCCCGAAGGCGTCACCCATGTGCAGCGCACCCTGCCCTATCCTTGCGTCCATCTGGTGTTCGACCTCGGCCGCACAGCCATCTTCGGTCCCACCAGCGGCATCTTCGAGTACACCTTGCAGGGTAGTGGAACGGTGCTGGGCGTGCGTTTCCGCGCGGGAGGATTTCGCGGGTTTATGGACGAAAAGGTGCAAACGATTACCGATCGGGTGCTGCCCTTGCAGCCGCTGTTCGACTGCGATGCGGCCGAGGGCGAACGCCAGGTATTCGCCCATGGCGACGATGGCGGCAAGGTCGCGGCGGCCAGCGCGCTGGTGCGGCGCGTGCTGCCCGCGCCCGATCCTCAGGTGAGCAAGATCGAAGCGATCCTGAACCTGATCAAAGACCATCCCGACATCACCCAGGTGCAAGCGCTGTCCGAGCGCGCCTGCATCAGCGTGCGCAGCCTGCAACTGCTGTTCGCCGATTACGTGGGCCTGAGCCCCAAGTGGGCGATCCGGCGCAACCGCGTCCACGACGCCGCTGACCAGCTCGCCAACGGCAGCGATGTCGACCTGGCCAGTCTGGCGCAGAGCCTGGGCTATTACGACCAGGCCCATTTCAGCAGCGACTTCGAACACCTGGTCGGCCAGCCCCCGGCCGAGTACCGGCGCAAGTGTCAGCTTAGCGTCGCCACTGGACAATAGACCAACTGCTCGTGGCAATAGTATTATGCGTCCTTGATCTACGTCGATCCGCGCTCTGACTCAAGCGCGAGTCGTAGTCGTATAGTCGGCAGATGCTTACCATCGTCGAAACCCACTTGTTTAAGCGTCTTTGGCCACTATACTGGTCTGAAGAAGAGCGTAGAAAGTTCGCGGCCTTTCTCAAGGCGTCACCAACCTCAGGGCAAGTCGTTCCCAAATCCGGAGGCGTTCGCAAAGTACGGTGGCGACGTACAGGTACTGGCAAGTCCGGTGGCGTCAGAGTAATTTATTTCATACACAACGCGGCCGGCGAACTGGTATTGCTAACGATGTATGCCAAGGCAAGGGTGACTAATATCAGCGCCGCAGAATTGAAGGAACTTCGCTGTGAATATGAATCGAAAACTCCCCCTAAGCGATGAAGAGTTGGAGATCTTTGAATCCACTCGCGACTTGAACGCGGAACTGCAGCAGGCGCTGGCTGAAATGAAAGCAGGCTTGGTGCATGTGGTTTTATCCGACCTCATCCAGGCACGCCTGAATACCGGCCTGGCTCCCGCCGAGTTCGCTGCTCTGCTTGGCGTAACGCCAGAGACGCTGGAAGACTGGGAGCAACGCCGCCAGCAACCCACAGGGGCGGCGCGCATCGTACTCAAGCTGGCCCTGGACCATCCCGAACTGGTGCTGGCGGCGGCAAAAGAAACCGCGCTCCAATAGAAAAAGGCAGCCTAGGCTGCCTTCTTTGCATTTCTGCGGTACGACGAATTGCTTAGTGCTTCGCGCGCAGCTTGGCGATCGCGGCCAGTTGGCCGATCGCGGCAGCCAGTTCGGCTTGCGCCTTGGCGTAGTCGATGCCGGAGCTGTTGTTGGCCAGGGCTTCTTCCGCGCGCTTGACGGCGGCGGCAGCTTTGGCTTCGTCCAGATCCTTGCCGCGAATCGCGGTATCGGCCAGCACCGTCACAGCGCCCGGCTGCACTTCCAGCAGGCCGCCGGCGACGAAGACAAATTCTTCCTCAGCTTGACCTGGTACCTGGATGCGAACCGCGCCCGGACGGATGCGGGTGATCAAAGGCGTGTGCTTGGGGTAGATCCCCAGCTCGCCCTGCTCGCCCGGCAACGCGACGAATTCGGCTTCACCGGAGAAGATCAACTCCTCGGCGGAAACCACGTCAACGTGAATAGTATTTGCCATGTGTGTCCTATCGGGTTTTGAGCGGCCCCGCCAGAGGCGGGGCCGCGCCAGACTCAATGATTAGTTGAGTTTTTTGGCTTTTTCGATGGCTTCTTCGATCGTGCCGACCATGTAGAACGCTTGTTCTGGCAGGTGATCGAGTTCGCCGGAAGCGATCATTTTGAAGCCCTTGATCGTGTCTTTCAGCGAAACGTATTTACCTGGGGAACCGGTAAACACTTCAGCAACGTGGAAAGGCTGCGACAGGAAACGCTGCATCTTACGTGCGCGCGCCACCAGCAGTTTGTCTTCCGGTGCCAGCTCGTCCATACCCAGAATCGCGATAATGTCGCGCAGTTCTTTGTAGCGCTGCAGAGTCATCTGAACGGCGCGGGCGGTGTCATAGTGTTCCTGACCGACGACCAGCGGATCCAGCTGACGCGAAGTCGAATCCAGTGGATCGACCGCAGGGTAGATACCCAGCGAGGCGATGTCACGCGACAGGGCAACGGTCGAATCGAGGTGACCGAAGGTGGTTGCAGGCGAAGGATCGGTGTAATCATCCGCTGGAACGTAGACGGCCTGGATCGAGGTGATCGAACCGGTCTTGGTCGAGGTGATACGCTCTTGCAGACGGCCCATTTCTTCGGCCAGGGTAGGCTGGTAACCCACTGCGGAAGGCATACGGCCCAGCAGTGCGGATACTTCGGTACCGGCCAGCGTGAAGCGGTAGATGTTGTCCACGAAGAACAGAACGTCTTTACCTTCGTCACGGAACGATTCCGCGATGGTCAGACCGGTCAGCGCGACGCGCAGACGGTTACCAGGCGGCTCATTCATCTGACCGTAGACCATCGCTACTTTGGAGTTCTCTGGGTTTTCCAGATCGACCACTTTCGCGTCAGCCATCTCGTGGTAGAAGTCGTTACCTTCACGGGTACGCTCACCCACACCAGCGAACACGGAAACACCCGAGTGCGCCTTAGCGATGTTGTTGATCAGTTCCATCATGTTGACGGTCTTGCCCACACCGGCGCCGCCGAACAGACCGACTTTACCGCCTTTGGCGAACGGGCACACCAGGTCAATCACCTTGATGCCGGTTTCCAGCAGTTCCTGCGATGGCGACAGTTCGTCGTAGGCAGGAGGAGTGCGGTGGATCGACGCGACTTGTTCGTGCGACACAGGACCGCATTCGTCGATCGGGTTACCCAGCACGTCCATGATGCGGCCCAGGGTCGCTTTACCGACTGGCACCATGATAGGTTTGCCGGTGTTCTGGATCATCATGCCGCGGCGCAGGCCGTCGGACGAACCCAGAGCAATGGTACGGACCACGCCGTCGCCCAGCTGTTGTTGTACTTCCAGGGTCAGCTCGGAGCCAGCCATTTTCAAGGCATCGAATACCTTAGGCATCGCATTGCGGGGAAACTCAACGTCCACCACAGCGCCGATACACTGAACGATTTTGCCATCAGCCATGTTCGTTCCTTCAAATATAGTTAAATTCGTTTAAACCGCAGCCGCACCGGCGACGATTTCGGAGAGTTCTTTGGTAATCGCAGCTTGACGGGTCTTGTTGTAGATCAGCTTGAGTTCGCCAATAACACTACCGGCGTTATCACTTGCTGCCTTCATCGCGACCATCCGCGCCGATTGCTCGGACGCCAGGTTTTCCGCCACTGCCTGGTACACCAGCGCTTCAATGTAGCGCTCGAGCAGTTCATCGATCACGGTCGCAGCGTCCGGCTCGTAGATGTAATCCCAGCTGTGATTACCCTTGTCGGCCTGCTTCTTGGCGGCCGGCAGTGGCAGCAACTGCTCCACCATCGGCTCTTGCTTCATCGTGTTAATGAACTTGGTGTAGCACAGGTAAACTGCGTCCACTTCACCGTTCTGGAACTTTTCGAGCATGACCTTGACAGGTCCGATCAGTTTTTCCAGGTGCGGCGTATCGCCGATCTGCGTTACTTGCGCAACGACAGGCACGCCGACACGGTTTAAGAAGCCCAAACCTTTGTTACCGATGGCAACGGCTTGAACCTTGTTGCCTGCCGCTTCCAGCTCGCGCGACTTGGACGTCACCATGCGCAGCACGTTGGTGTTCAGACCGCCGCACAGACCTTTATCGGTCGTAACGACGATGAAACCAACGGCTTTCGCGGCGTTGCTCGCTTCTTCGGCGAGGAACGGGTGCGTGTATTCCGGATTGGCGCTAGCCAGATTGGCGGCGATATTCCGAATCTTGTCACTGTAGGGACGGGCGGCGCGCATCCGGTCCTGCGCCTTGCGCATTTTGGATGCGGCGACCATTTCCATCGCCTTGGTGATCTTCTTCGTATTTTCTACGCTCTTGATCTTGCCACGTATCTCTTTGCCTACTGCCATGAGTCCTTACTCCTTCTGCGCTGATGGCGGTCCCTAGGGACCGCCGTGTCGCTTAAAATGCGCCGGATTTCTTGAAATCAGCAATGGCGGCCGACAGCGCTGCTTCGCCGTCTTTGTCCAGTTGCTTGGTCTCTTCGATCTTGGCCAGCAGCGCAGCTTGCTTGGTCTTCAGGTAGCCATGCAGGCCAGCTTCGAATGGCAGTACTTTCTTGACTGCGATATCGTCCAGGAAGCCCTTGTTCACTGCGAACAGCGAAGCGGCCATCAGGGAGATCGACAGTGGCGAGTACTGAGCCTGCTTGAGCAGTTCGGTCACGCGGGCACCGCGGTCCAGCTGCTTGCGGGTCGACTCGTCCAGGTCGGAAGCGAACTGCGCGAACGCAGCCAGTTCACGGTACTGCGCCAAGTCGGTACGGATACCGCCGGACAGGTTTTTGATGACCTTGGTCTGAGCGGCGCCACCGACGCGCGATACCGAGATACCGGCGTTAATCGCAGGACGGACACCCGAGTTGAACAGCGAGGTTTCCAGGAAGATCTGACCGTCGGTGATCGAAATCACGTTGGTTGGAACGAAGGCGGAAACGTCGCCTGCCTGGGTTTCAATGATAGGCAGTGCGGTCAGCGAGCCGGTCTTGCCTTTGACTGCGCCGCCGGTGAAGGCTTCGACGTAGTCGGCGTTGACGCGTGCTGCGCGTTCGAGCAGACGGCTGTGCAGGTAGAACACGTCGCCTGGATACGCTTCGCGGCCTGGTGGGCGGCGCAGCAGCAGCGAGATCTGACGGTAGGCAACAGCTTGCTTGGACAAGTCATCGTAGACGATCAGTGCATCTTCGCCACGGTCGCGGAAGTACTCGCCCATGGTGCAGCCCGAGTAGGCCGAGATGTACTGCATCGCTGCCGATTCGGCGGCCGATGCGGCCACGACGATGGTGTATTCCATCGCGCCGTGCTGTTCCAGGGAACGCACGATGTTCTTGATGGTCGACGCTTTTTGACCGATCGCGACGTAGATACAGGTCATGCCCTGACCTTTTTGGTTGATGATCGCATCAACGGCTACGGCGGATTTACCGGTCTGACGGTCACCAATGATCAGTTCGCGTTGACCGCGGCCGATAGGTACCATCGCATCGATCGATTTCAGGCCGGTCTGCATAGGCTGCGACACCGACTCACGGGCGATCACGCCTGGAGCGATTTTTTCGATAGGCGAGGTCAGTTTCGCATCGATCGCGCCTTTGCCGTCGATCGGCTGGCCCAGGGCGTTGACCACACGGCCACGCAGTTCAGGACCGACTGGCACTTCCAGAATGCGGCTGGTGCACTTGACCGTGTCGCCTTCGGAGATGTGCTCGTAAGCACCCAGAATCACGGCGCCGACGGAGTCGCGCTCCAGATTCATCGCCAGACCAAAGGTGTTGCCTGGGAATTCCAGCATTTCGCCCTGCATCACGTCCGACAGACCGTGGATGCGGACGATACCGTCGGCCACGGAAATGACCGTGCCTTGGTTACGTACTTCAGCGCCGCCTTCAAGACCTTGGATCCGGCTCTTGATCAACTCGCTGATTTCAGATGGGTTGAGTTGCATACTAACTCCTAAAAGTGTTTCTCTCAGCTTGCGCGAGGGGAAGAATCTGTTCTAAGCAGGCGCTCAAGTACGAAACTTAAGCGACCAGTGCCGCACGCATTTGCTGCAGTCGGGCGCGCACCGAAGTGTCCAGCACTTCATCGCCAACGACTACGCGCACGCCGCCGATCAACGCAGGATCGACGGTCACGGCCGGGTTCAGCTTACGGCTGAATTTCTTTTCCAGCGTAGCGACCAGCTCGCTCACCTGGGCTGCGCTCAGCTCGAATGCGCTGGTGATTTCGGCATCTGCCGCACCTTCCAGGCTGTTTTTCAACAGCTGGAATTGCGTGCCGATTTCCGGCAGCAGGCTGATGCGACCGTTTTCGATCAGCATAGCCAGGAAGTTTTTCGCTTCCGTATTCAGCGGCGACTTGATCAGGCTCAAAATGGTGGCACTTACTTCGCTTTCCGATGCTTTCGGATTGCGGGCAAATGCTTGCACCTCGGGGTGGCTACCGATCTGGGCCAATTCGGACACCAGTTCGGACCACGCCGCGAGGTTGAACGATTCCTTACCTGCTTGGGCTACGCGGAACAAAGCTTCCGCGTAGGGACGGGCGACGGTTGCGTTTTCTGCCATGATTACAGCTCGACAGCGAGGCGCGACAGCAGGTCGGCGTGAGCCGCTGCGGTAACTTCGCGCTTCAGGATTTGCTCGGCGCCCTTGACAGCCAGGTCAGCCACCTGAGCGCGCAGTGCTTCACGGGCCTTGGTCAGTTGCTGATCAGCGTCTGCCTTGGCTTGCGCAATGATGCGGTCCGCTTCAGCTTGTGCATTTGCCTTGATTTCTTCAGCGACCAGTTGCGCGCGCTTTTCAGCGTCGGCAACGCGTTGCGAAGCTTCTTCACGTGCGCCAGTCAGTGCTTCCTGGGCGCGCTTTTCGGCGACGACCATCGCAGCCTGACCTTGATCGGCCGCAGCCAGACCGTCAGCGATACGCTTGGCACGCTCATCCAACGCTGCATTCAGCGATGGAAATACGAACTTCATCGATACCCAGACCAACACCGCGAAGGTGATCATCTGGCCGATGAGCGACATATTGATGTCCATACCTTTGCTCCTAACTAAAAGTTTCTCCTAGGGTTGGAGCGAATTACTTACCAGCAGCAGCGATAACGGCGGTCAGGAATGGGTTGTTGAAGGTGTACAGCAGAGCAACACCGACGCCGATCATCGAGATCGCATCCAGCAGACCAGCGATAACGAACAGCTTGGTTTGCAGTTGTGGCATCAGTTCAGGTTGACGTGCCGACGCTTCCAGGAATTTGCCGCCCAGAATTGCGAAACCCAGTGCGGTGCCGATAGCGCCGAGGCCGATGATGATTGCTGCTGCCAGAACGGTCATGCCTTGTACTTGTGCGATCAGAGCTTGCATATATTTCTCCTAAGATTTTAAAAAGACTACAGATACTAAAAAAGTAAAACCAATGTTGCTGAATTAGTGCTTCTCAACCGCGAGGCTCAGGTACACGACAGTCAACGCCATAAACACAAACGCTTGCAGGGTCACCACCAGGATGTGGAAGATAACCCAAGGACCACCCAGCAGCCACTGCGCCCACCATGGCAGCAAAGCGATCAGAATGAAGATCAGTTCGCCGGCATACATGTTGCCGAAGAGTCGCAGCGACAGCGACAGTGGTTTGGCCAGCAACTCGATCATCTGGAAGATGAAGTTGACTGGCGCCAGGACGATGGCCATGAAACCGTGGGCGTGGAAAGGAGCGGTCAGCAGTTCTTTACCCCAACCGCCAATGCCCTTGGCTTTGATCGAGAAACCGATGATGCACAACATAACGCCGAACGACATGCCGAAAGTGTGATTGACGTCGGCGGTCGGCACGACCCGCAGTTTTTCGACGCCCAGATAACCGAAGACGGTCGGCAGCAGATCGACAGGCAAGAAGTCCATCGCGTTGAGCAGCCAAACCCAGACAAAAATCGTGATTGCCAGTGGAGCGATGACCTTGCTCTTGGCGTGGAAAGCGGAATTGACGACTTCGTTGACCAGTTCCATCGTGGCTTCAACGAAGTTTTGCAGCTTGCCTGGCACGCCAGCGGTCGCTTTGCGCGATGCTGCGTAGAATACGCCCAGGAAAACCAGGCCCAGGAAGGCCGAGATGTAGAAAGTATCCAGATTCCACATGCCATCTGCGCTTTTCAGGAAGCTCAGGTGATGCTGGATGTATTCGGTGGCATTTGCCGGGCCCGCGTGATGGGCCGTCTCAACAGCGTGTTCTGTGGTCATAATGTATTTAGATTTTGGTTTTGCATCAGTTCACGATGTTCCGCGTTCCGACACACTGGTGATTAAACTGCGAGCAATGAGAACCAATAAGCCAAGGTTGCCACCGCGAAACCTAAGATCAGCCATAACCATGAGGCCGACTGAAACAGCGCTAGTGCCAGAACGAACAGCACTACCGTGATAAATATTTTTACTACTTCCGCGCGGATATGCGTCCGGAATGCTTTGTTGGCGTCATTTGTTCCGCCCGCAACAATCATCGCGTACATCAGACTCCCGATGACTGCGATTGCTCCGCCATAGGCGGCCGACCATGCTTGCACCGCGCCACTCATATTCCAAACGAGTAGTGCGAACCCAGTTGCGATGGCGAACTGGAGGGCGACGACTTTATAGACTGGCTTGGAAATATTCGTTGTATCACTCACTTGCGAAGTTCCCAGAGAAGCCGATAAACCCAAAGACACGGGATTATACGGGCGTTTAATGACTGACGTCAAACATTGCTGCACCGCAGCAGAGCGAAATGCAGCACGAATGACACGGTTTTAGAGGCTTTTCCCCAGTGTTTGCACCAGCTTGACGCATACTTGCTGGAAACCCAAGTTTCCTTAAAATCGGGGAAAACGTGAACTTTTCACCACAGGGCAAGGGTAAGCGATCCCCTCGGTGGCGGCGGATGGGCGTTCCGGGCAGCATGAAGTGCCTTTCGGCAATTATATAAAACGGGATATAGGAGAAAACGGCGGGGTTGGGAAAAAAGATGCCGTTATCCCATTTAAAACCCACGGCAAAGAGCCGGGGGCCGGTCCCAACGGGACCGGCGGGGCGCAGCCCCTCTCCGGACCCAAGGGTCAGACCCCAGGGGTACGCCGTGGGTATATGCAGGAGCCGCCGGCCTGCTGAGGTTGATCAACTTCGAAGATCGGTGTGTCTCAGGCACGCAGGCGGGCCAGCACACCATCGAGGATATCCAGGTCGGCAAAATCGATAATCATCTGCCCGCGTCCCTTGGTCCCCATCTTGAACACCACCGGCGTGGCCAGGGCGTCGGACAACTCTTCCTCCAGGCGCACGATGTCGCCCGATTTTTCCTTGGCGCGCGCCTCGGTCGGGGGCTGGCTCTGTTCTTCCAGCGTGCGTGTCACCAGCTTTTCCGTTTCCCGCACCGACAGGCGGCGCGCCACCACCTGATTGGCCAGATTGATCTGGCTGGCCGAATCGACCGCCAACAAGGCGCGGGCATGACCCATATCAATATCGCCGGCCATCAGCATGGTCTGCACCGGGCCGGCCAGATTCATCAGGCGCAGCAGATTCGACACGGCGCTGCGCGAACGGCCGACGGCGGTCGCCGCTTGCTCGTGGGTAAAACTGAAATCCGTAATGAGGCGGTGGATACCCTGGGCCTCTTCCAGCGGATTCAGATCCTCGCGCTGGATGTTCTCGATCAGGGCCATCGCGGCGGCGGCCTGGTCGTCGACATCGCGCACCAAAACAGGGAGCTGTTCCAGACCGGCGATTTGTGCGGCGCGGAAGCGGCGCTCGCCGGCGATGATTTCGTACTTGACCTCGCCGGTCAGCGTATCGCTGCCGATCGGGCGCACCAGTATCGGCTGCATGATGCCCTGGCTCTTGATCGAGGCGGCCAGTTCCTGCAGACCGCCCTCGTCCATGCGGGTACGCGGCTGGTACTTGCCTGCCTGCATCTGGGTCACCGGCAGTTCGGTCGGGGTGCCCAGCGCCGGGTTGTTCAGGTCGCCGTCGCCGCCGAGCAGCGCGTCGAGGCCGCGACCGAGGCCTTTAAGTTTTTTGGTTGCCATGCTATGTCAGTCTATCTCTATAAATTGGGGGTGGATGCGCGCTGCGCATCCGGGTTGCGGCGGCGGCGCAAGGTTCCGCGACAGCCAAACGCGGCGGCGGACAGAGTCCCGGCCTGCCGTGCTGGCTGCGTGCGGAGAGCTGCTTACATTTTCTTGATCCGGTCGACCATTTCCGCACCGAAGGCGATATACGCCTGCGCACCCTTCGACGATGGATCGAAGGTCACGCCAGGCAGTCCGTAGGATGGCGCTTCGGCCAGCCGCACATTGCGCGGAATGATGGTCTTGAACACCTTGTCGCCAAAGTGCTGTTCCAGCTGGGCCGAGACCTGCTGCGACAAGGTCATGCGCGGATCGAACATCACCCGCAGCAGGCCAATGATCTTCAGGTCCTGGTTCAGGTTGGCGTGGACCTTCTTGATCGTGTTGACCAGGTCGGACAAGCCTTCCAGCGCGTAGTACTCGCACTGCATCGGAATGATCACGCCATGCGCGGCGCACAGGCCGTTCAGCGTGAGCATCGACAATGCCGGCGGGCAGTCGATCAGGATGAAGTCGTAGTCGCCATCGACCAGCGCCAGCGCATCCTTGAGGCGGCGCTCGCGGTTCTCCAAGGTGACCATCTCGACTTCGGCACCGGCCAGTTCGCGGTTCGAAGGCAGCACGTCGAAGCGCCCTGCTTCCGAGCGCTGGCGCGCAGTGGCCACGTCGGACTCGCCCAGCATCACCTCGTAGGTCGATGCCTTCAGGCCGGCCTTGTTGATGCCGGCGCCCATGGTCGCGTTACCTTGCGGGTCCAGGTCCACCAGCAATACGCGCTGATTCAGTTTGGCCAGTCCGGCTGCGAGGTTGACGCTGGTGGTGGTTTTTCCCACGCCGCCTTTTTGATTCGCTACACAAAATATTTTGGCCATGTATGTTCTTGTTTTTTCAGGGTGCGCTATTTATATGGTTTATACTATTAAAACGGTATAAACGATTTATTCAGTATATACAGAATAAACGATTTATACCGTTTATATGATTTACTCTGTTTTTTCGATGAACACCAGATGGCGCTCCGCTTCCAGCCCTGGAACCCGCAAAGGCTGCAGTTTCTGCACTTTCCACTGCTCTGGAAGGCGCTCTCTTTCGTCCGCCGGGGCCACGCCCTTGAGCGCGATAAATCGCCCGCCCTCGGCCAGCAGGTGGCCCGACCAGTTGACGAAGTCCGACAGGTCGGCAAAGGCGCGCGAGGTGATCACGTCGAAGGGCAGCTTCACCTGCAGCTGCTCCACCCGCATCGTGTACACCGTCACATTACTCAGTTCCAGCTCCGCCTTGACCTGGGTCAGGAAGGCGGTCTTCTTGTGCACCGTGTCGATCATCGACACCTTCATGTCCGGACGGGCGATCGCCAGCACCATGCCGGGCAGGCCGCCACCGGCGCCCACGTCCAGCACATTGGCCGCGCCCGCGAAGGCCGGCACCGCCGCCAGCGAATCGAGCAGGTGGTGGGTCACCATCTGCATCGGGTCGCGCAGCGAGGTCAGGTTATAGACCGCATTCCACTTGAACAGCAGGGCCAGATAGTCGAGCAGTTTTTCAATCTGCGCTGCGTTCAGGTCCAGTTCCAGCTGGGTGATACCTTTGTTTAAGACGTCCGCCAGGACCGCGCGATCGAATGACTTCATTGAACAACCTCATCCTTTTGAGTGGCAAAACCGCCGAAACCGGCCTTCTTCAGGTGGACCAGCAGCAGCGAAATCGCGGCCGGCGTGACGCCGGAAATACGCGATGCCTGGCCCAGGGTTTCCGGGCGCTGGGCGTGCAGCTTCTGGCGCACTTCCACCGACAGCGCAGTGATGTCGAGGTAGTTGAACGCTTCCGGCAGCTTGAGGTTTTCGTAGTGTTCGTGACGCTCCACTTCCTTGGTCTGGCGGTCGATATAGCCCGAATACTTGAGCTGGATTTCCACCTGTTCGCGCACGGCTTCGTCGGCCACGCCGGGACCGGCCAGCTCGCGCCCATCCATGCCGGACATGCTCATCAGGGTGTCATAGGCGACGCCGGGACGGCGCAGCAGATCGGCCAGCGAGTACTCGCGTTCGATCGCCTGGCCAATCACGCGCTCCGATTCGGCCGCGGCCAGGATGCGCGGGTTGACCCAGGTGGAGCGCAGGCGCTCCAGTTCCAGCGCCACCGCTTCGCGTTTTTTCTCGAAGGCTTCCCACTGGGCGTCGCCCACGCAGCCGAGCTTGCGGCCGATGTCGGTCAGGCGCATGTCGGCATTGTCTTCACGCAGGCTCAGGCGGTATTCGGCGCGGCTGGTGAACATGCGGTAGGGTTCCTGCACGCCCTGGGTGACCAGGTCGTCGACCAGCACGCCGAGGTAGGCTTCGGAACGGGCCGGCGTCCAGGCGTCGCGGCCCGAGGTTTGCAGTGCCGCGTTCAGGCCGGCCAGCATGCCCTGGGCCGCCGCTTCTTCGTAGCCGGTGGTGCCGTTGATCTGGCCGGCGAAGTACAGGCCGGCAATGGCCTTGGTTTCCAGCGAGGCCTTCAGGCCGCGCGGGTCGAAATAATCGTATTCAATGGCATAGCCGGGACGCAGGATGTGGGCGTTTTCCATGCCCTTCATCGAGCGCACCAGGGCGATCTGCACGTCGAAGGGCAGGCTGGTGGAGATGCCGTTTGGATAGAATTCGTTGGTGGTCAAGCCTTCCGGTTCCAGGAAAATCTGGTGCGATTCCTTGGACGAGAAGCGATGGATCTTGTCTTCGATCGACGGGCAGTAGCGCGGACCCACACCTTCGATGACGCCGGTGTACATGGGGCTGCGGTCCAGACCGGCGCGGATGATGTCGTGGGTCTGGGTATTGGTGTGCGTGACCCAGCACGGCATCTGCTTAGGATGCATGGCGGCATTGCCCATGACGGAGAACACCGGCACCGGATCGAGGTCGCCCGGCTGTTCGGTCATGGCGGAAAAGTCGATGCTGCGGCCATCGATGCGCGGCGGCGTGCCGGTCTTCAGGCGCCCTTGCGGCAGCTTGAGTTCCTTCAGGCGGGCCGACAGCGAGATCGCCGGTGGATCGCCGGCACGGCCAGCCGAGTAGTTGTTCAGGCCGACGTGGATCTTACCGTCGAGGAAAGTACCGGCCGTCAGCACGACGGCGCGGGCCAGGAACTTGACGCCGATCTGGGTGACGGCGCCGACCACGCGGTCGCCCTCCACCATCAGGTCGTCGCAAGCCTGCTGGAACAGCCATAGGTTGGGCTGGTTTTCCAGGCGCGAACGGATGGCCTGCTTGTACAGGATGCGGTCGGCCTGGGCGCGGGTGGCGCGCACGGCCGGGCCTTTGGAGGAATTCAGGATACGGAACTGGATGCCGGATTCATCGGTAGCGATCGCCATCGCGCCGCCCATGGCATCGACTTCCTTGACCAGATGGCCCTTGCCGATACCACCGATGGAGGGGTTGCAGGACATCTGTCCCAGGGTTTCAATATTGTGCGTCAGCAGCAGGGTTTTCTGTCCCATGCGGGCAGAAGCGAGCGCGGCCTCGGTACCGGCGTGACCGCCGCCGACGACGATGACGTCGAATTCAGTTGGAAATAACATGTTTGGAATTTGTGTGAAGCGAAGGGATTAAGGACAGATTATAGAGTCTTTTACCTGCTGCGACTTTTTTCAGCACAAATTTTCAGCAGATACACTGCAAAACTGGCACGATTGTTCCACGTGAAACATTGAAAAAGGGGCGACGGTGTGAACCGGTCGCCCCTTGTTTTGACGTTTTTAAACCCACGGCTGAACCCTGGGGTCTGACCCAGGGTCCGGAGAGGGGCTGCGCCCCGCCGGTCCCATCGGGACCGGCCCCCGGCTCTTTGCCTTGGGTTCTAAATGCACTGCGGCACGCTTAAGTAAGCGGCATCGCCCCGCCAAGATTGTTTCACGTGGAACAATGCCATCAGTTCAACTGCTCAAATACTAACTGTTCCATTTGATAATGGCATCGTAGGCGGTCTTGATAATCAGCGAGGACACGACCAGCAGGAACAGCTTGCGCACGAAACCGCTGCCATACTTCATCGCCAGCCGGGTGCCGACCAGGGAACCGGCCACCTGACAGACGGCCATCATCACACCCAGTTGCCAGAGCACATGGCCGCTGTAACCAAACCACAGCAAGGCGGCAAAGTTACAGGCAACGTTGACGACCTTGGATACGGCCGAGGCGGACAGGAAGTCGAAGCCGAACACCCGCACAAACAGGAACACCAGGAAGCTGCCGGTGCCGGGGCCGAAGAAGCCGTCGTAGAAACCGATGACGGCGCCGATCAGCAGCGCCAGCATCTGCTCGCGCGCGCCGCTGTGCATGGGGGCGTGGACGCTGCCCAGGTCTTTCTTGGCGAAGGTATAGACCGCCACCGCCAGCAAGATAAAGGGCAGCAAGGCGCGGATGAAGTCGGGCGAGACCTTGGTCAGCGTGTAGGCGCCAAGGAAGGAAAAGATCAGCGCCGAGAAGGCGGCCGGCGCGGCCGTGCTCCAGGCAATGCTGACCCGGCGCGCATAGTTGACGGCCGCGACGCCGGTGCCGAAGATCGCGGCCAGCTTGTTGGTGCCGACCAGGGTGGCCGGCGCCATGGTCGGGTAGACCGAGAACAGCGCGGGAATCTGGATCAAGCCCCCTCCTCCCACCACCGCGTCCACCAGTCCCGCGCCGAAGGCGGCACATCCCAATACCAGATAATCAACCATGCTATAGACCGCTTTTGAAATCACCGAAGGCCATATTGTACGGAAGAAAGTTGCCCCTCTTTATGCCGTTTCAGCATGGCACGGTGCGCGCATGCCATGGCCAAGTCCGGGGAAAAACGCTGGCTGCGAACGCGCCACGGCGGCTCCGGCTGGTGTAAGCTTCACGTGGAACCCACCACTACAAAGCGCCCCATGTCCACACAAGCAGCCTTTGCATTCAGCACGATTCCCCAGTTCCTGTCCGAGCCTGGCGCCGCGCGCCAGCTGGGCGAGCATCTGCGTTCCCGCTTTCCCGATGCGCGCCGCGCCCTGCTGGTAACCGACCCCGGCTTCCTGCGCACCGGTCTGGTGGAGGCGCCGCTGGCCAGCCTGCAGCAGAGCGGCATCGCCACCAGCGTCTATGCGGACGTGATGGCCGATCCGCCGGAAGCGGTGGTGCTGGCGGCGGTGGAGGCGGCGCAGGCCCATCGGGCCGACATCATCATCGGCCTGGGCGGCGGCAGTTCGATGGACGTGGCCAAGCTGATCGCGGTGCTGGCCGGCACCCCGCAGGCCTTGAGCGGCATCTACGGCATCGGCAATGTGCAGGGCCGCCGGCTGCCGCTGGTGCAGATCCCAACGACCGCCGGGACCGGCTCGGAAGTCACTAATATCGCCATCGTCACCACCGGCGCTACCACCAAGATGGGGGTGGTGGCACCGCAACTCTATGCCGATTTTGCATTGCTCGACGCGGAACTGACGCTGGGCCTGCCAGCCATGGTGACGGCCGCAACCGGTATCGATGCGATGGTGCATGCGATCGAGGCCTATACCAGCAAGCATAAAAAGAACCCGCTGTCCGATATGCTGGCGCGCGAAGCGCTCAGCCTCTTGTCCCGCAACCTGATCCTGGCCTGCGAAGATGGCCGCAACCTGGCCGCGCGCCAGGCCATGCTGCTTGGCGCGATGCTGGCCGGACAAGCCTTCGCCAACGCGCCGGTGGCGGCGGTGCATGCCCTGGCCTATCCGATAGGCGGAGTGTTTCACGTGCCACATGGCTTGTCGAACTCGCTGGTGCTGCCCCATGTGCTGCGCTTCAACGCCCCGGCGGCGGCGCCGCTCTACGCCGAACTGGCGGCGGTGGTGGTGCCGGACGCCAGCGGTTCGGTGGAAGCGCGGGCCGAGGCCTTGACTGTTGCGATGCAACAAATTGCCACATTAACAGGCATCCAGCGCAATCTGCAGCAAGTGGGCATCGCCGAATCCGACCTGGACCGGCTGGCCGACGAAGCCATGCTGCAGACCCGTTTGCTCGGAAACAATCCCCGTGAAGTCACCCGCGCCGATGCCCGCGCCATTTATCAGGCGGCGCTGTGAGGGCCGCAGCCTTCACCTAATACACCACGGGGCAAAGTCAAGCTGCGACGTTTGAGCCAGCTCGAACACTGGATAAACAGGGCGCGTAGTGTTTGTTGGGCCATCTGCCTTGCCAGCAGACAGGCCAACATCCACAGCCGTCAAAAAATATTCAGGAGGTGTACCATGGCCGATTCAGACCGCATAGACAGCATCATGAAAAAGCTGCGCGACAGTTCCGTGCTCAGCATTAACGAGCTGCACGAACTCCAGTCCCGCGTCGATCAGATCGAATCCCTGGGACGGGCCGCGTCTTCCCACCACGACTCCCATACCTCGCCCAACTCGCATCACTCGCAGCACCATACCAATGTCGCCGATATCGCCGGCGTGCTGGAGCGTATGTCGCAGCGAAAGGCCTAGGCCGGCGAGCACAGCGCTCACAGTTACAGCGGCGCCCGCGGCCCGCAGTCGGCAGCCAGCCAACCGCCGGGCCGGACGAATCCGCGCACTTCGTCCCGCGCCGCTATTTTTCCCTGCTCAAAAACCGGCTGGGGCTGGTCCTGCGACGGATCTGGCCGGTTGACTGAACACGCCTTTGCGGAGCGTCCCATGAAATCCGACTTGCCCGAATTCCCCCTGCTGCCCATCGCCGAAGTCGACGCGATGCTGGCCGACCATCCCTTCGGCGACAGCGCCTACATCACCGAACAACTGCTGCAAACCTACCAACGGCGGCTGGCCGGACTGGCCGAACAACTGCCGTCGGCGGCCCTGCTTCAGGCGGCCACCGCCAAACTCCCCTTCCATCTGCGCTACCGCACCCTGGGCGATACGATCATGCGTTGCGCGATTCAGCACGCGCGGGTGCAGGTCGAATCCGGCGAACCCTACGGCCTGCCGCTGGAACAATGCGAGGAACTGTTCCTGGCGGCGGTCAGCGCACTCGAACAGGGCCAGGTCGGACTGCTCGGTTCCGGCCTCGGCGAACGGCTGGGGCCGGAGCCGCATCTGGGCTGGGTCTGGGATCAGCACTGCGAAGACACGGTCTTCAAGCGCGCCTTCGAGCGGGTGCTGCAAATGAACTACGGCGATGAGCTGCCCTGTATGCCCACGCCGGAAGAGCTGAGCGTGCTGCGCCAGGCGGTCGCTATCCTGAACCAGTTGCTGCCGCGCTCCAGTAACAGCGCGCTCAGCCACACACATATCGTTGCCGTCTATCCGCTGGCCGGGGTCTGGGCCAGCCGCATGTCCAGTTCCGAATACCGCATCGGCGGCACGATTTTCCTGAGCCGGCGCGTGCTGGCCAATCCCTGGACCGCCGCCGAGCATCTGTACCACGAGTCGCTGCACCAGCAGATTTACGACTTGCGCACCGGCCACCAGTTGCTCGACGAATCCTTCGCCCGGCCCGATGCGCCGCTGACCCACTCGCCCTGGAACCGGCCCGATGCCGACCGCGGCAACTATTGGGACCTGCACCGGGCGCTGGCGGCGTTTCACGTGTACGCGCATCTGGCACTGCTGTGTACGGCGGCGGATCAGCATCCGGCGCTGCAGCAGCAGTACGGACCGGTGCGCATGGTGGGTCGGCGCACGGCCACGGTGCGCGCGCATTATCTGCGCGAACAGATCGCCGCCCTGTCCTGGGATGAGCTGGGGCCGGCCGGCAAGCGCCTGCATGCCTGGTTTGCCCAGCTGATGGAATTGCTCGATCCGGCACCGCCCGCACCGGGCGCCGACGCCCATCTGTTGCTAGACCGCTATTGGCGCGAAACCAATGCCATCGCCGGCCTACCACCGGCCCGGCAGGAACTGGCCGCGCCCCGGCTGGCCACGCTGGCCGACAAGGAGTGCAAGGTGGCGGCGCAGATCCTGCAGGCGATGGGGCAGGATGGACAGGCACTGGAAACGGCCCGACAGCAACTGGCGCAGCAGGCTCCCCTCGCCTACTTCAACGCCGTGCGCAATCTGATCGTCAGCCGCATCCTGGAAGCAGCGCAGCCGGACTTCCGCCTGTCCAGATCGGGCGTGGCCGAAGGGCTGGTGCGCCAGATGGTGGAGGATTCCAGCGAGGTACTGCGGCTGATGCTGGAGCGCGACCTGCCGCGCGACAGCGTGCAGACGGCCGACCGCGGACGCCATCCCGGCCTGAAATCGGTACTGGCCAAGGTGCGCCGGGGGATGGCGCTCAGCGATCAGGAGTTGCAACGGTTGCAACGTCATCTGGCCGGACCGGCTGCGCCGGCGCCGGGTAGCACACCAGCGCCAGCAAGCGCAGGCGGCGAAGCCAATCAGACACAATCCACCCGCGTAACACAGGGGTCTGAGCCGCCAGGACCAGGCGTCCCCATCGCCCCAGCACTTGGCACCGGGTTTACACAGCAGGAAACCTCCTTGCCCGGCCACGCCAGCAGCGCCGGCGCCGAACGGCTGGCCCAGCGCAGCGGCGCCGGCATCCACGGCCTCTACCGTGGTGCGCAACAACTGCTGGTATCGAACATCGGCCTCGGCACCTATCGCGGCGAAGCCGACGATGCCACCGACGCCGCCTATGCCAGCGCCGTGCAGCAGTCGCTGCGCGCCGGCGTCAACCTGATCGATACCTCGCTGAACTACCGCAAGCAGCGTTCCGAACGCAGTGTGGCGCTGGGCCTGCGCCGCTTTATTGAGCAGGATGGCGGCAGCCGCGATGAAGCCGTGATCTGCAGCAAAGGCGGTTTCCTGGTGCCGGACGCGATCGACATGGACAGCTTCACCGTAGCCGATGTGGTGGGCGGCAGCCACTGCATGGCGCCCGGTTTCCTGCGCGACCAGATCGCGCGCAGCCGCCGCAACCTGGGACTGGACACGATCGATGTCTACTATCTGCACAATCCCGAGTTCCAGCTCGGCTTCGTCGAGCCCGCCACTTTTATCCAGCGCATCCGTGAGGCCTTCGGCGCCATGGAGCAGGCGGTCGCCGACGGCCATATTCAATATTACGGTACAGCAACATGGACAGGCTATCGGGGCGCTGGACTGTCGTTGCGCCAGCTGGTGGACATTGCCCATGAACTGGCCGGGCAGGCCCATCATTTCCGTTTCATCGAACTACCCTTCAGCCTGGGCGCGCCGGAAGCGTATGCGGCATGGAATGCGGATGGCGGCAGCCTGCTGACGCTGGCCACTGAGCTCGACATGACGGTGATCGCCAGCGCCTCGCTGTGGCAGGGCAAGCTGGCCAGCGATCTGCCGGAGGAAGTGCTGGACATGATGCCGGGCCTGAACACGGATGCGCAGCGGGCGCTGCAGTTCAGCCGCTCCACGCCGGGCATCGCCTCGGCGCTGGTGGGCATGCGCCAGCCGGGGCATGTGGCCAGCAATCTGCAGCTGGCGCAAGTGCCGGCTATGGGACCGGGACCGTATGAAAGGCTGCGCCGGGCTTTGCTGCGGGCGAGCTGAGCGGCAAAGCCTGTCTGCAATGTCGCCAATTGAAGAGAAATGCTCGCTGGATGGCCGGCGGCAGCAGCCAAAAACCCACGGCAAAGAGCCGGGGTCTGACCCGCCGGGTCAGACCCCAGGGGTACGCCGTGGGTTCTAAGAGCACTGTGGCGTCTTAAATGAGCGGCAAGACGGTTTGCTTGCGCTATCTTGCACCCGCCAAGGCACATACGGGTCCGCCAGCGCGCTTGGCGAGCTCAACAGCAACTCGGACGCATTCCATGCTTGAAAACGCCTGTACGGCCCTGTAAACCGTTTCCACCCTGCTGATTTACCTTCTAAAGCCGCCTCTGAATGAAAAACGAGCGCGCCAAGCCACAGCGCGCCCCTTTCCTGCTATCAGTTCGGCACGTCGACCACGGTACCGCTGACATTGATCGCATTCCCCGCCGCCGGGGTGGCGGCAATCGGCGGCACATTGGCCACGGTGATCAAGCTCAAGTTATCGGCCCGCGTGACCGTATGCACCACCTGCGATGGCGGCAAAGGCGACGCCGTGCTGTTCTTCAAGTGCGCCATCATCGCATCGAGCGCGCGGAACAGATACACGTGCAGCGGCACGATAAGGGTCGGCACCGCGTTGCTGAAACTATCAAAGTGGTTGGTGTTGGTCACTTCGATATAGCGCAGCTTGCTGCTGGCGCCTTCGACAGCAGCGTTCAGGCCCAGATAGGCGCGCGAGGCCTGATTCACGGGAATCAGGGTATCGCTGCGCCCGTGCACGATCAGCGCCGGCTTGCCGCGTAAATTGCCGGTGGCGCCGACCTCGGCCATCCCCGCCTTGACCCGGTTGCTCTGGGCCAGCAGCGTTCCCGTCAGCGCAGCGCCCGTCACCGGATCGGTGCCGGTCGCCAGACTGCGCAGGCACAGGAAACCGTCCAGCGACTGGTCACCCAGCGCGGTGCTCGGCGACACACCAAAGTTATATGCTTTGGCGCCGCCAACCGAGTTCTCGTACACCACACTGCCGAGGATGCCGTTCATGGTGGCGAAGCTGGCGGCCTTCTGGTCGGCCGTGTAAGCCAGCGGCAGGCCGGCGGCATCGGTCGCGGCAAAGCTGAAGCCGCACACATTGTCGCTCACGGAGAACTTGCCGTAGGCATTCGCATAGGTGACGGCCACCAGAATGTTGGTGCCCGCGTGCGAAGCCTGCAGTGCATCGGAATCGGCCAGCCAGCCATAGGCTTTCAGGCGGGCCTTGGCGTCGGCCTGCTGGGAGACCAGATCTGCGCCGCTCAGCAGGCTCTTGCCCACCAGCGCGGTACAGCGTCCGGCGCTGCCGGCGATGCAGGGCTGGTACAAGGCGGCATAGGTGGCGTAATCGTACAACTGCTTGCCCTGCCCGCTGACAGCCACGCCGCCCTGGCGTATCGTGTAGCCGCTGGAAGTCTTGGGCTGGATCTGCGGTTCGCTGGCGGCCACGCCATTGATCAGTCCCTTGGTATCCTGTTCCGCCGCCAGCAGCGCCGAGCCGGCGCCGTTCGAAATACTCGATGCGATGACCACCGTATTGCGCGGCGTCAGGCGCACGATCTTGGTCTTGTTGTCGCTCGACAGCACGCCGTATTTTTCGTTCAGCACATAGTAGGCGAACTCCACCGCCTGCAAGGTCAGCTTGCCCCAGTCCTTCTCGGGATTCTGCTGCGAGTGGGCATGCTTGAACGCGATCCGGTTCGGCGAGGCGGCGGCAAAAGCGGCGCGCTCGCTGTCCGTCAGGGCCGGTGCGAAATGGGCATTCTTGCCCGCCGCGCTACGGGTGGCGCGCACGCCGTTCTGCAGGTTCACGCTGTCGTCGTCGAAGGTGTACAGGCCGATGCCGCTGCCCTTGTCGATATAGGCGACCGCGCAATTATTCTTCAGTCCCCATTCGCCGGCGCTGCCGATCGCGCCATAAATCCCGCGCGAGCCGCTGGACGTGCCGGTGATGATGCAGGCGGCGGCCGGGTCGAAGCCGGCCGGCACCTGCACCATCAGCGTGACGTTCTGCTTGCCGCTGCCGTCGTCGGAATAGGCCAGGTATTCCGTGCCGGCGATCTTGCCTTCGCCGCTGCCGATATTGCCCTTGGCATCCACATTCGGGCCGTACAGGGTGCCGTAGCCGCTGTTGGCGGCGATGTCGAGCACGGCGCGGTAGTTGGCATAGATGGCGTTGCGGCGCAGTTCGGCGGCGGTCGGCTGGGCCGGGTTGGCATACAGCGGCGCGGCGGCGGCGGCCAGGCCGGTCTTGCCCAGGCCGCCCGTCAGCAAATCGTCGCTCGTGCCGTCGTAGTTGGTGGTGGTCACGGTGCCCAGATAGGTGGGTAGGACGTTCAGTTCTTCCGGCAGGGTTTTACTGCCGCCGCAGGACACCAGCGCAATGCCGCTCAGCGCCAGCGCGAGTTTGTTCAGCTTGTATGTTGTATGGTTCATGTCATCCTCAATCTTCCAATGGGTCAAAAAAAGCGTCAACGGTGCTGCACGGCCGGGCCTGGGCCTGGGCCTGTCCTCCTGTACGAAAAACTGCATGTTCTTGGATGCCAGGGCCGGCCTCCGGGCGGAACCGGGGCGGCCATGGAAAAGCGTTGCTGCAATTGAAAACGCCGGACAGCGGGTCCGGCGTCGGTCAAGCTCAGGCGGGTTTGCCGCCCCCGAAGCGGGCCACAATTTCGCCGATGATGCCCCGGCGGAACAGCAGCACGCAGGCGATGAAGATCAGGCCGGTCACCATATTGACGGCTTCGCCCAGGGTCATGAACCACTCGATGCCGGTATGGGTCGCCAGGAAACTGCCCAGATCGCCCAGCTTGTTCTCCAGCGCGATGATGATCAGCGCGCCCAGAATCGGACCGGCCAGGGTGCCCATGCCGCCCACCAGGGTCATCAGGATGACCAGGCCGGACATGCTCCAGTGCACATCGGTCAGGGTTTCAAAGCCCAGCACCACTGTCTTGGTGGCGCCGGCCAGGCCGGCCAGCGCGGCCGACAGCACGAAGGCCATCAGCTTGTACTTGTCCACGTCGTAACCGAGAGAAATGGCACGCGGTTCGTTTTCCTTGATGGCCTTGAGTACCTGGCCGAAAGGCGAATGCACGGTGCGCACGATCAGGGCGAAGCCGGCCACGGCAATGGCCAGTACCACGAAATACAAGGTGGTGTCGTTGGCCAGATCGATGGTGCCGAACAGTTTTCCACGTGGAACACCCTGCAAGCCATCCTCGCCGCCGGTCCAGTCATTGGCACGCAGGGCGCCGAAGTAGACCATCTGCGCCAGCGCCAGGGTGATCATGGAGAAGTAAATGCCCTGGCGGCGTATCGCCAGCAGGCCCATCACCACGCCCACCACGGCCGCGCCGGCCACACCGGCCAACAGGCCCAGCTCGAAAGGCAGGCCGGCGTTCTTCAGGGCATTGCCGGTCACATAGCCGGCCACCCCGAAGAAGGCCGCGTGGCCGAAGGACAGCAAGCCGGTGAAACCGATCAGCAGATTGAAGGCGCAGGCGAACAGCGAGAAGCACAGCAACTTCATCAGGAACACCGGATAGCCGATGAAGGGAGCCGCCAGCGCCACCAGCAGGGCAATGCCATAGCCTATATTTTTGTTCATGGTTAGCCTCTTATTTCTCTTTGCCGAACAGACCGGCGGGACGCAGCAGCAGCACGATGACCATCACCACAAACACCACCGTGGCCGAGCCTTCCGGGTAGAACACCCGGGTCAGGCCCTCGATCACGCCCAGTCCCAGGCCGGTGAGGATGGAACCCATGATCGAGCCCATGCCACCGATCACCACAACGGCGAACACGACAATAATGAGGTTGGAGCCCATCAGCGGCTGCACCTGGGTGATAGGCGCGGCCAGCACGCCGGCGAAACCGGCCAGCGCCACGCCGAAGCCGTAGGTCAGCGTGACCATCAGCGGCACATTGATGCCGAAGGCTTCGACCAGCTTGGGGTTTTCCGTGCCGGCGCGCAGGTAGGCGCCCAGCTTGGTTTTTTCGATCACATACCAGGTGGCGAAGCAGACCACCAGCGAGGCGACCACCACCCAGGCCCGGTAAATCGGTAGCACCATGAAGCCCAGGTCAGTCGCGCCCGCCAGTGCTTCCGGCACCGAAAACTGCTGGCCGGAGACGCCGTAGAAGGAGCGGAACACGCCTTCGAGCAGCAGGGTGATGCCGAAAGTGAGCAGCAAGCCATACAGATGGTCCAGCTTGTAGAGCCAGCGCAGCATGGTTTTTTCGATAATGATGCCGAAGGCACCGACGATCACCGGCGCCAGCACCAGCATCACCCAGTAGTTCAGGTTGAAGTAGGCCAGGCCCATCCAGGCGACGAAGGCACCCATCATGTACAGGGCGCCATGGGAGAAGTTAATGACATTGAGCAAGCCGAAAATGACGGCCAGACCGAGGGAGAGCATCGCGTAGAAAGAGCCGTTGACCAGGCCCAGCAGCAGCTGGCTCATCATCGCTTGCAAGGGAACGCCGAATATTTCCATGGCATCACAATACGAAAGAGTGGACAAAGAAAAGCCGCCGCCAGACCGCGCGGCGGCGCGTGATGACATCGGGGCCAGGCGCCGTTGCGGCGCCCCGCCCCATCAGCGCCGGCTTATTTCCACAGCGAGCACTTCGATTCCGCCTTGGTCACATAAGCCTGGTCGCCCGGCACGGTGGCGACCACTTTGTAGTAATCCCATGGGTATTTGGATTCGGCCTGTTTCTTCACTTCCATCAAATACATATCGTGCACCATGCGGCCGTCCGGACGGATCACGCCACCCTTGGCGAACATATCGTTGATCTTGTTCGATTTCAGGTGGGCCATGACCTTGTCGGCATCGTCGGTCCCCACGGCCTTGACGGCTTTCAGGTAGTTGCCCGCGGCCGAGTAGTCAGCCGCCTGCAGCATCGACGGTTCTTTTTTCATCTTCTCGAAGTAGCGCTTGGACCAGGCGCGGGTGTCCGCGTTCAAATCCCAGTACCAGCCGTCGGTCAGGTACATGCCCTGGGTCAGGCCCAGGCCCAGCGAATGGATATCGTTGATGAAAATCAGCAGGCCGGCCAGCTTCATCTTCTTGGTGATGCCGAATTCGTTGGCCGCCTTGATCGAGTTGATCGCGTCGCCGCCGGCATTGGCCAGGCCCAGGATCTGGGCATTCGACGACTGCGCCTGCAGCAGGAAGGACGAGAAGTCCGACGCCGACAGCGGATGCTTGACCGCGCCCAGCACCTTGCCGCCGGCGTTCTTGACCACTTCCGAGGTGTCTTTTTCCAGCGATTGGCCGAAGGCGTAATCGGCCGTCATGAAGTACCAGTTCTTGCCGCCCTGCTTGACGATGGCGCCGCCGGTGCCGCGCGCCAGTGCCACGGTGTCGTAGGCGTAGTGCACGGTGTAGGGCGTGCATTCCTCATTCGTCAGGCGGGCCGAACCGGCGCCGATCGAGATGAAGACGCGTTTCTTTTCCGAGGCGACCTTGGCCATGGCCAGGTTGGCGCCGGAATTGGTGCCGCCGATCAGCAGGTCGACGCCCTGCTGGTCGAACCATTCGCGCGCCTTGGAGGCGGCGATATCGGCCTTGTTCTGGTGGTCGGCGGAGATAAATTCGACTTTTTTACCGGCCAGCACCACGCCGGCGTCGGCAATCGCCATCTTGATCGCTTCGGCTCCGCCCGGCCCGTCGATATCGGAATACAGTCCGGACATATCGGTAATGAATCCAATTTTGATCGTGTCGCCCGATACCTGGGCATGTGCAGCGAAGGAGAAGCCCAGTGCGCAAATGGCAGAGGCTGCGATGGCAGTTGTTTTCAGTTTCATTTTGTCTCCGTTCGAGGATTGTATTGTTAGTGATTCACAACAACTACACGCCCAGCAGTTCGGTCAATACCGACATCTTGGCGCTCAATTCCGATGCAACAAAAGTCTCGACGATCTGACCATGTTCCATCACATAAAACCGGTCCGCCAGCGGCGCGGCAAACCGGAAGTTCTGCTCCACCATGACGATGGTGTAGCCCTTGGCTTTCAAAGTCGTGATCATGCGCGCTAGCCCCTGGACGATGACCGGGGCCAGGCCCTCGGAAATTTCGTCCAGCAGCAGCAGGCGCGCACCGGTACGCAGGATGCGGGCCACCGCCAGCATCTGCTGTTCACCGCCGGACAGGCGGGTTCCCTGGCTGTGCTTGCGCTCTTCCAGGTTGGGAAACATCGAATAGATTTCCTGGATGCTCATGCCCTTTTCGCCGGTGGCCAGTTGCGGCGGCAGCATCAGGTTTTCCTCGGTCGATAGCGAGGAAAAAATGCCGCGCTCCTCGGGACAATAGCCAATGCCCAGATGCGCGATCTTGTGCGTGGGCAAACCGATCGCCTCGACACCATTGACCTTGATCGAACCCTTGCGGGCACCGGTCAGGCCCATGATGGCGCGCAGGGTGGTGGTGCGGCCGGCGCCGTTACGTCCCAGCAAGGTCACCACCTCGCCAGGTTGTACCGTCAGGTTCACATCATGCAGGATGTGCGATTCGCCATACCAGGTTTGCAGATTCGAAATTTGCAATGCGGCCGTCATCAATGTGCTCCTTCCAGGACGGCAGCTTCCGTGCCCATATATGCTTCCATCACCTGCGGATTGTTCGACACTTCCGCATACGTGCCCTCGGCCAGCATGGCGCCGCGCTGAAGCACGGAAATCTTGTCGCAAATGCCGGACACGACCTTCATATTGTGTTCGACCATCAGGATGGTGCGCCCCACCGAGACTTTTTTGATCAGCTCGGTAACGCGGTGCACATCCTCGTGGCCCATGCCCTGGGTCGGTTCATCGAGCAGCATCAGTTCCGGCTCCATCGCCAGGGTGGTGGCGATTTCCAGCGCGCGCTTGCGGCCGTAAGGCATGTCCACGGTGACGGTGTCGGCGAATTCGGTCAGGTCCACCTCGGCCAGCAATTCCATGGCCCGCGCATTGAGCTGGGACAGGGATTTTTCGCTCTGCCAGAAGTGGAAACTGGTGCCGAGCTGGCGCTGCAGGCCGATGCGCACATTCTGCAGCACGGTCAGATGGGGAAATACGGCGGAAATCTGGAAGGAACGGATCACCCCCATGCGGGCGATCTGGGCGGGTTTGGCGGCGGTGATATCGGTGCCGTTAAACAGGATCTGGCCCGAAGTAGGCACCAGGAATTTGGTCAGCAGGTTGAAGCAGGTCGTTTTGCCGGCCCCGTTCGGACCGATCAAGGCGTGGATGTGGCCACGCTGAACCTTGAGGTTTACATCGTTCACGGCCGTAAAGCCCTTGAACTCCTTAGTTAAATTCTTTGTCTCCAAGATAACGCCGGACATTCTGTCTCCCCGTTTTTTCTTTGCAAACTACTAAATTTTTCTAAATAATACACACTAATATTTTGGCTAACAATACAGTATAACTACGAGTATCTATTGATTTACAACGACTCGTACCGTTGTAAATTGGATCAAGGTGCACGCGTGTTGAGCTGCATTATTTCCAGCTTGAATGAATCATTTGCGCCGCTTTTTCGGCGATCATGATCGTAGGGGAATTGGTGTTGCCGGAGGTAATAGTTGGCATGATGGAAGCATCGACCACGCGCAAGCCAGCCACGCCGATCACCCGCAAACTGCTGTCAACTACCGCCATCGCATCGCCGGCCTGCCCCATCTTGCAGGTGCCCACCGGATGGAAGATGGTGGTGCCGATCAGCGAGGCGGCGTCGGCCAGCTGCTGCTCGCTCTGGTAGTTGGGACCGGGCAGATATTCCTGCGGCGCATATTTCTGCAAGGCGGGCGCGGCCACGATCTGGCGCGTCAGGCGCAGCGCGGCGGCCGCCACCTGGCGGTCTTCGGGCGTATTCAGATACAGCGGCGTGATTTTGGGCGGCGCATAGGAATCGGCCGACGCCAGCCGCACATGGCCGCGCGACGTCGGACGCAGATTGCAGACGCTGGCGGTAAACGCCGGGAAGGCATGCAGGGGATCGCCGAACTTATCCAGCGACAGCGGCTGCACATGGTATTCCAGGTTCGCCGTGGCCTGGCCCGCATCGGATTTGGCGAAAGCGCCCAGCTGCGACGGCGCCATCGACATCGGTCCGCTCTGGAACAGCGCATATTCGAGGCCGATTTTCATCTTGCCGTACCAGTTGCTGGCCATCGTATTCAGGGTGCGCGCGCCGTTGACCTTGAACACCATGCGCAGCTGTAAATGGTCTTGCAGGTTTTCCCCCACGCCGGGCAGATCGACCAGCGGCTTGATGCCCAGTTGATGGAGGGCGGCGGCCGGACCGATGCCTGACAGTTGCAGCAATTGCGGCGAGCCGATGGCGCCGGCCGTGAGCACCGTTTCGCGGGTGGACTCGGCCTGGAAATGATGGCCGCCGCCGCTAAACTGCACACCACGGCACACCGGCCCCGACTCGCCCTGTTCGATCAGCAGCCGTTCCACGTGACAACCCGTCATGATGGTCAGATTCGGACGGCCCGAGGCCGGTTTCAAAAAGGCTTTGGCGGTGCTCCAGCGGATGCCGCGCTTTTGATTGACGTCAAAATAGGCGCAACCGGCGTTGTCGCCGCGGTTGAAGTCGCTGATTTTGGCGATGCCGGACTGCTCGGCCGCGTCGCGGAAGGCATCCAGGATATCCCAGGACAGACGCTGTTTTTCCACCCGCCACTCGCCGCCCACGCCATGCTCGGCGCAATCGCCACCGTAGTAATCCTCGCTCTGGCGGAACAGCGGCAGTACCGCATCCCAGCGCCAGCCGGCGTCGCCGCACAGATCGGCCCAGCGGTCGTAGTCGCCGGACTGGCCGCGCATATAGATCATGCCGTTGATGGAAGAGGAGCCGCCCAGTACTTTGCCGCGCGGATAAAGCAGACTGCGCCCGTTCAGGCTCGCTTCCGCTTCGGTGCGGAAGCGCCAGTCGGTACGGGGATTGTCGATGCAATGGAGATAGCCAACAGGGATGTGGATCCAGACGTAATCGTCTTTTCCACCGGCTTCGATCAACAGCACCGAAGCATGTTTGTCACGGCTGAGACGGTTGGCCAGCACACAGCCTGCCGTGCCGCCTCCCACAATAATGTAGTCAAACTGTCCAACAGACTCCAAAGGCTGCTCCTCGAAAAGTGCGCCTGGGTGCTGTGGATAAGTCTATGGATATCCACAGGCACCAAATGTGCGTAAACAAAAAATTTTTGGGGACCAAAATTCTTATCCCAAAACAGTTCCACCGTCATACAGCGTTTACGCGCCTGCTTATGCAACTTGCAAACGCTTGATTCTAATTCAAAATGCGGACTTATCCACAGAAACATGTCTGCGTTAACAACTACTACTATTTTTATATCTACTTCTTTAAGGTAAACCACAAACAACGCAAAGAACGGCGCCAACACAAGATCAACTGCAAAACCACAAGCGCTCCGAATTACCACGGCAACGATGGATTTGAGTTTCTTGGGAACTTTCTTTCCCCTATACTCAAGTTGCAACCATTCAACTAGCGACCGCTGGAGCCACCGTGTCCCAACAGTGCAGCCACCCTGAAGTTGAGCGTCTCAGCGTTCTTGCCAGCGCTGGATTGCCTATTGCTTGTGCAGGTCAGCCATGACGGTGGCCAGCGCTTTCTCGCTAGAACAATTTCCCCGCTCGAAAGCGTATCTGCGCTTCCGGCGCAGACTGGTCAGCGGTTTACTGGCCATGGCCGTACTCGCGATTGCCGTATTTGCAGTGCAATTTCATGCCGCCTATCAGGAACGCGACAAAGCCACCCGCCTGCAAACCGAGCATTACGCCAAAGCCATGGAAGCCCATGTGCTCAATACCATCCGCTATGTCGACCTGTCTTTGCTTGGTTATGCGAATGCCATCAAGCTCTTGCCCGAGCAAAACAACACGGAGCAGGCCCCGATCGCTTCCCTGCTGTCGTCCCGTGGAACCACGTTCAGCCGGGATTTCTGGATCACCTTTATCGATGCCAGCGGAAAAGCGGTCGCCAGCTCCAACGATTTGCCGGTCAATGGTGTCAACTATGCCGACCGCGACTATTTTTCTGTCCACCAGCAAGCCAGCGCTGCGTCCGTGCTGTTCGTGGCCCCTCCCAGTATCGGCAGAGTCAGCAAGCAAAAGCTGTTTTTCCTCAGTCGCCGGGTAGAAAACAGCAAAGGTGAGTTCATCGGCGTCGTGGTCGCGCCACTGGACGCCACCCGCTTCAGCATGGTGTTCGATCAATCCCGATTCAGCCCGGATGTATCGATCGGCCTGGTTCACCGCAACGGCAAAGTGATTGCCCGGGCACCGAACTTCGAGGAATCGTTCAATTTTGATCTGAGCCAGACCCCGCTGTTCGACAATCTTGCCAAAGGCAACTCCGGCACCTTCGCCACCACCAGCGCCATCGATAAACTGCCGCGCGTATTCAGTTTTCGGGTGCTGGAAAAACTGCCCTTGATCGTCGTCGTTGGCACTTCCGATGAAGTGGCGACTCGCGCCATGGTCAACAATTTCCTGATCGCCGGCGCCGGACTGGTGCTATTGCTGGGATTGATGCTGGCCGGCGGCTTCTACGCGCTGCGCTCCTATGCCAAACTGGAAGAACGCGAGCTGCGCTACCGCCAGCTCTACGCGGCCAGCCGCATCACCGAGGAAAAACTGTCCGTCAGCGAAAAGCGTCTGCGCCTGGTGACCGACAATATGCCGGTGGTCATCGCCTACATCGACAAGGATTTGACCTACCAGTTCTGCAATCACCGCTTCGACGTGGTCTTCGATATTCCCGCCAAGACAGGTCCCGGCCGCAAAGTGGTCGACGTGATCGGGATGGACATTTATGAGGTATCGCGGCCCCATCTGGAAGAAGCGTTTGCCGGTAAAACCGTGTATTTCGAACGCCTGGTACATGGTCCGCGGGGAGAACGCTGGGATGGCGTGAGCTATGTGCCGGATAAAAACGCCAATGGCGACGTGGTCGGCCTGTTTTTGATGATCGAAGACTTAAATCAGCGCAAAAAAGACGAAGAGTCGATGAAACTGGCGGCGCTGATGTACCAGAACAGCGCCGAAGGCATGATGGTGACCGATGTCGACGGCCTGATCCTGTCCGTCAATGCCGCTTTTTACACCATTTGCGGCTACACCGAAGCTGAAGTGCTGGGCCACTACGCCTATGAACTCACCTCCGGCAAGCAGGATGCGCAATTCTTCTCCGCCATGCGCCATGCCATCATCGATACCGGCCACTGGGAAGGCGAAATCTGGCATCAGAACAAGAACGGCGGCCACTATCTGGCCTCCTTGCGCTTCGATACCGTGTACAACGACAAGGGCGAAGCCGAGCGCCTGGTCGCCTTGTTCTCCGACATCACCAAACGCAAGGCCACCGAAGAACTGATCTGGAAGCAGGCCAACTTCGACGCCCTCACCGGGCTGTCGAACCGGCGCAAATTCAATGAACATTTGCGCCTGGAAATGCGCAAAACCGACCGTTCCCACCTGCCGATGGCGCTGGTGTTCATCGATCTGGACCATTTCAAGGAAATCAACGACACCCTCGGCCATGACAAGGGCGATCTGCTGCTCAAGGAAGTGGCACGCAGGCTCAGCCAAAGCGTGCGCGGCACCGATATCGTCTCGCGTCTGGGCGGCGACGAATTCACCGTGATTCTGAGCGAGCTGAAAATTCCAGGCGACGCCGTGCGCATGGCCCAGGAAATCCTGCGCAAAATGAGCGCGCCCTTCATGCTCAACGACGATATTGCCCATATTTCCGCCAGCATCGGCATCACCCTGTATCCGGACGATGGCGACGATGCCGAAACCCTGATCAAAAACGCCGACCAGGCCATGTACTCGGCCAAGCAGCAGGGGCGCAACCGTTTCAATTATTTCGCCCCCTTCATGCAGGAAGCGAGCCGGGTGCGCCAGAAACTGGGCAATGAGTTGCGCGATGCGGTGGACAAAAACGAGTTGCGCCTGCTGTTCCAGCCCATCATCGACTTGTCCACAGGCGCGATCTGCAAGGCCGAAGCGCTGGTGCGCTGGGAGCATCCCGAGCGCGGCCTGCTCAATCCGGCCGATTTCATCGGCATTGCCGAGCATGGCGGCATGATCGTCAGCATCGGCGACTGGGTCTTCCGGGAAGCGGCGCGCGAAGCCAAGCGGCTGCAGCAGATGGCCCTGCCCGATTTCCAGGTCTGCGTGAACAATTCCTCGTGGCAGTTCCGCGACGACGGCAGCAATTTCGAGGAATGGCTGCAATTCCTCGACGACGTGAAGCTCAGCCCCAACAGCATCGTCATCGAAGTGACGGAAAACCTGCTGCTCGACCCCGCTGCGGGCGTCTCGGACAAACTCCAGGCTTTCCGCAGAGCCAATATGCAAGTGTCGCTGGACGATTTCGGCACCGGCTATTGCTCGCTGGCCTTCCTCAAGCACTACGACATCAGTTATCTGAAGATAGACCCGACCCTGGTCAGCAATCTGGCCCCAGGCACGGACAGCATCGCCCTGTGCGGGGCAATTATTGCCATGGCACACAAGCTCAACATCAAAGTGATCGCCGAAGGCATTGAAACGCAGCAACAAATGCAGGCCTTACAGGCTGCCGGCTGCGATTTTGGACAGGGTTACCTGTTCTCTTACCCGATTTCGGGTGCCGAACTGGAGAAAAACATCAAACACGGCTTCCAGGCTGTTGATAACTAGCTGGATATCCACAGGATGAGTTGTGAGTAAGGAGCAAGTTGTTCAAAACGCGGCATTTTATACAGATTTGCTCCTGAACAGATACAGCGCTTGTGCAAAAGCTTATCTTTCCCGTAAACATCTGATTTTCCTGTGGTTAACGGACTTATCCACAGCAACTTGCGCGTTTACTATTACTACTATTTTTATATAAAGCTTTTTGTAAACAACTACAAAAACAGGGCCGAAGGCGGATCGAAAAAATTTTTCGTTTACTTCGTGTTCAAAAGCCAAGTCCGAGGCACATCCCAATCACTGCAAAACCGGTCTTCAAAACAGGCCATCTGAAGGCTGATCTTCCTCCTGAGACAAGAAACCGCAGCAAAAGCCGCTTTCTGAGCGCCGCCCTTGTGGACAAGTGCCTGCATATCCACAGGATGAGATGTGGGAAAACTCGATTCTTGTCCACAGGACTTTTCTTATCCCGAACTCATCCTTTCTAAAAGCAAGGTTTTTGCATGTACTTTTCTGAACGCTAAGACCATGATTTTTCGATTGTTAACAGACTTATCCACAGAAAAGTCCGCGTTTACTATCTACTATCAGATTTATATATACTTCTTTATATAAAACAGTAAACCAAGGGCCACAGCGAAAAAACCGGCTTGCAGCCCCCCAAAAACAGGAAAACCGCAGATGACAGAGAGTAAAACTATGCGTTTGGGCATCATCAGTGCTTTGGCTGAAGAACAGGAGGGGCTGATAGAGGCCATGCAGAGCCCGTCTAAGCGCTTGCACGGTATGCGTGAGTACACGGAAGGAAAACTCTGGGAAATCGACGCTGTGTGCGTTCTATCGCGAATTGGCAAGGTTGCCGCTGCCATGACAGCTTCCATCCTTGTGGAAAAGTTCGGAGTTACCCACATCCTCTTCACCGGCGTCGCTGGAAGCGGGGATAAAGACGTCAATGTGGGCGATATCGTGGTGGCCGATTCGCTGATTCAGCATGATTTCGATGCCAGTCCGCTATTTCCGCGTTTTCAGATCCCGCTGACCGGCCTGTCGCACTTCGAAACGGATCTGGCGCTGAGCGACCGTTTGGTGCTGGCATCCAGACAATTTATCGATGCCCAGCTCGGCGCAGCGATTCATCCGCTGGAAGTGAAGGAATTCAGTCTGGAAAATGTGCAGCTGCACCGCGGATTGATTGCCAGTGGCGATCAGTTCATGCATAGCAGCGGCCAGGTTGGACGCTTGAAGAAGGATTTGCCGGCCGTGTTGGCGCTGGAGATGGAAGGCGCTGCGGTGGCCCAGGTCTGTTTCGAGCTGGGTATTCCGTTTACGGTGGTGCGGACGATTTCGGACAAGGCCAATGAAGGCGCGGCGATGGACTTCATGCGCTTCGTGAAGTCGGTCGCCTCGCGCTATGCCTTTGATATTGTGAAGAATTTTTGCCAGGCTAAGGGCAATTAGCGTTGATGTGAGCGTGCCGCA
>JABTBR010000037.1 GCA_013284265.1 Oxalobacteraceae bacterium
GCATGCACATCGATCAGCGCCGCCAGCATGGCGCCCAGCACGGCCGCGCCGGGACCGAGGTAGGTGTGCGCATAGGCCACCAGCGCCGTGGCGCCGCCCAGCACGGCGGCGAAAGCCAGCGCCTGGCCCAGGCGAAAGGCGCGGCCGTCGCGCGCCATGCGCGGCCGCGCCGCCGGCGCCGTGTACAGGCGGCGCCCGGCCACGGCCAGCGTGGCCAGCGCCGCGCTGCCGAGCATCGGCGCCAGATGGCGCCACTGGTCTGGCGCGATGGTCAGCACCACCACGGCCAGCAGCAGGTAGGTGGCCAGGTTGGACAGCAGCGCCGCCGCCGCGCACAGCCCCAGCAAGGAGGGATGGTCGCGGCTGCGTTGCCCCATGGCGGCCGTGGTGGCGGTGCTCGAGACGAAGCCCGAGGCCAGCCCGGTCAGGGCCATGCCCATGCCCATGCGCGGGCCGGCCAGGCGCAGGGCGATATGGGCCGCCGCCTGCAGGCTCATGATCAACAGCACCAGGCCCCACATGCGGCGCGGATTGGCGCCCAGCAGCCAGCCATTGGCGCTGTCGGGCAACAGCGGCCAGACCACCAGCGCGGCGCCGGCCAGGATCAGGGCGTCGCGCAGTTCGCCGCTCCTCAGGCTCACACGGATGAAATGGTGCAGCGGACCGCGCAGATTGAGCAGGGCGGCCAGCACCACGGCCGCGCCGGCCGACACGGATGGCTGGCCGGGCGCGTTCACGCCCAGCAGATAGGTGAAAAACAGGGCCAGCTCGGTCGTCACGCCGGGATCGTCCGAGCGGTCGCGCCAGTGCGACAGCACGCACAGGGCCAGTACCAGGGTCGCGCCCAGCGCCACCAAGGTAGCCGACAGGCACTGCGCCAGCGCCCCCGTCACCGCCACCAGCGTGAAACTGCGCACGCCGACGAAGGCGCGGGTGGGGCCGCTGCCCTTGCTGCGCTCGCGTTCGGCGCCAATCAACAGGCCGCAGCCCAGGGCCACGCCCAGGCCGGTCAGATAGTCGGCGGAGAAGGTCATGCCTGCGATTCTGCCAGCCATGGCGCCGCGCCGCAATGGCCGCGTGCCTGCCGTCGCCCCAGCCGGGCGGCGGCGCGCGCTGCGCAGGCGTTCAAGGTGGCGCCGTGGCCTCGGCCGGCGGCTCCCGCCCTATGCAGTCCATCAATGCCAGCAGCTGCGTCACCTGACCGTCGAACAGACGGTCGGCCATGGGGAAAACCACGTTTTCCTCCTTCAGATTGTGCTGGCGCATCAACAGGTACAAGGTGTCGGCGTGGGTGAAGAAATCGTTGCCGGAGCCGGCAACGATGGCCGCGTCCATCAGTTCGAGCACGGCGCGCAGATAACCGTGCTCGCCGCGCATCAGCGAGGTGGGACTGGCGGCGTTGCCGGAGGTCCTGTCCAGGTGGGGGAACAGCACCTGTTCCTCGCGCTGCATGCGGCGCTCCAGCTGCAGCCGGAACTGCCCGAATTCACGCAGCGCGCCGGCCCAGTCGTGGTGCATGACATGGGATTCGGCCAGCACATACTGTCCCTCGCAGGCGCGGTGATCGCGTTCCATATAGTGGCCGATGGTGGTCATAGCATATCCTCGGTGGGGTGGCGGATTTTCATTGTCACATTTGAACAAACGCTATTTCCTTGATGCAGATCAAAGATCCCAAGTTTGGCATGCTGCCGAGGCCCTCTGGGCCCTGATGCGCTGCTAGAGCGGCAGCACCCGCTTGCTGAGCGCCACCGCGACGATGTAGCCGAACACCAGGCAGGCGGCCGCCAAGGCCGCCGCGCGCACGGCCGGGCTGCGTCCGTGCTTGAGCGCCACACTGCCCAGCCCGATATACAGCAACAGGGCCAGCACCTTGGCGCCCAGCCAGTGCTGGGCAAACGGCGACTGGCCGCTCAGCACGGCCAGCGTGACGGCGCTGGCCAGCAGCGCGCTGTCGACCAGGTGGGGCAGGGTACGCACCCAGCGCTGGCCCAGGCGCGCGGGCGCGCGCAGCATCCAGTAGCCGCGCAGCAGAAACAGCGTGCCGCTCAGCGCGGCGCAGCTCATGTGGAAGTGTTTCAGCGCGAGGTAATCCATGGCGCCGATTTTAATCCGATCCCGGCGCAAAGAATATACCGCCGATACCGCGCCGGCCTAGTCATTCCGGCCGATGCCGCTAGCCCGATTGCCTTGGCCGCCCCACCGTCCGGCCAATTGGCGGCCTGCGCCGCGCCACGTAAGCTGGGTTCATCCCCCAGACTGTCAGGAGAAGCAAGGTGGCAAACAACAACAAGGCGGTGCAGGTGCTGGCCAGCAGCACGCTGGCGTTTACGATCTGCTTCGCGATCTGGATGATGTTCGCGGTGCTCGGCATTCCGATCAAGAAGACGCTGGGACTCAATGAAACGCAATTCGGCCTGCTCGCCGCGATGCCGGTACTCAGCGGCTCGCTGGTGCGGGTCCCGCTCGGCATCTGGTGCGACCGCTATGGGGGGCGCATCGTGTTCTTCCTGCTGATGCTGGCCACCGTGATGCCGATCTACCTGATCGGCAAGGCCAGCGCCTACTGGCAGTTCCTGACCCTGGGCCTGTTCGTCGGCCTGGCCGGCGGTTCCTTCTCGGTCGGTACGCCGTATGTGGCGCGCTGGTTCCCCAAGGAGCGCCGCGGCCTGGCGATGGGCATTTTCGGCGCCGGCAATTCCGGCTCGGCGCTGACCAAGTTCGTCGCCCCGGCCATCATCACCGCCTACGGCTGGCAGATGCTGCCGACCGTGTACGCGCTCGCGATGCTGCTCACGGCCGTGCTGTTCTGGTGCTTCAGCGCCACCGATCCAGGTCACCAGAGCGGGGCCGGCGTGCCCTTCGCGCAGCAGATGGCGGTGCTCAAGGACAGGCGCGTATGGCGCTACTGCCAGTACTACTCGGTGGTGTTCGGCGGCTACGTCGGCCTGGCGCTATGGATGACCAAATACTATGTCGCCGAATACGGCTTCGACCTGCGCCTGGCGGCGCTGCTGGCGGCCTGCTTCTCGCTGCCGGGCGGCGTGCTGCGCGCCCTCGGTGGCTGGATCTCGGACCGCTACGGCGCCTACCAGGTGACCTGGTGGGTGATGTGGGTGTGCTGGGTGTGTTTCTTCCTGCTGTCCTATCCGCCCACCAGCATGATCATCAAGACCGTCAATGGCGATATGTACCTGCAACTGGCGCTGACGCCGTGGATGTTTACCGGCCTGCTGTTCGTGGTCGGTACCGCGATGGCGATCGGCAAGGCGTCGGTGTTCAAGTTCATCGGCGACGATTTCAGCGACAACATCGGCGCCGTGTCGGGCGTGGTCGGCCTGGCCGGGGGGCTGGGCGGCTTCGTGCTGCCGATCATGTTCGGCGCCTTGGTCGACCTGACCGGGGTGCGTTCGAGCGCCTTCATGCTGCTGTACGGGGCCGTGTGCGTCTCGCTGGTGTGGATGCACTACTCGTTCAAGCCCGAGGCGGGCGCCATGGCCACTGCCGACGCGGCCCGCGCCAACGCCATCGCCGTTCCGGCGGCGGCGGCCTGATTTTTTGACAGAACCGAGGAGAATAACGTGAGCAAATATGTCATCAGTACCTGGGAACCGGAGAGCAGCTCGTTCTGGTCCGGCGGCGGCAAGGATACCGCCAACCGCAATCTGTGGATCTCGATACCGGCGCTGGCGCTGGCCTTCGCGGTGTGGATGGTGTGGAGCGTGGTGGTGGTGAACCTGCCGGCGATCGGCTTCCAGTACAGCACCAACCAACTGTTCTGGCTGACCGCCTTGCCCGGCCTGTCCGGCGCCACGCTGCGCATTTTCTATTCCTTCATGGTGCCGATCTTCGGCGGGCGCAAATGGACCACGATCTCGACGGCCTCGCTGCTGATCCCGGCGATCGGCATCGGCGTGGCGGTGCAGGATGTGACGACCGGCTATCCCACCATGCTGGTGCTGGCCCTGCTGTGCGGTTTCGGCGGCGGCAATTTCGCCTCGTCGATGGCCAATATCAGCTTCTTCTATCCCAAGGCGCAGAAGGGCTATGCGCTGGGCATGAACGCCGGCCTGGGCAATCTGGGCGTGTCGGCGGTGCAGTTCGTGGTGCCGCTGGTGATCACCGCCGGCGTGTTCGGTGCGTTTGGCGGCGCGCCCCAGACGGCCGTCAAGGCCGGCCAGAGCACAGCGCTGTGGCTGCAGAACGCCGGCTTCATCTGGGTTCCCTTCATCGCCGCCAGCAGCCTGCTGGCCTGGTTCGGCATGAACGACCTGGCCTCGGCCAAGGCCTCGTTCGCCGAGCAGGCGGTGATCTTCAAGCGCAAGCATAACTGGCTGATGTGCTGGCTCTATACCGGCACCTTCGGTTCCTTCATTGGCTACTCGGCCGGTTTCCCCCTGCTGATCAAGACCCAGTTCCCCGACGTCAACCCGCTGCAATACGCCTTCCTCGGCCCATTGGTGGGCGCGCTGGCGCGCGTGCTGGGCGGTATCGTGGCCGACAGACTGGGCGGCGCCAAGGTCACGCTCTGGACCTTCGCGGGCATGATCGCGGCGGTCTTCGGGGTGCTGAATTTCCTGCCCCATGGTGGCATGGCCGGCACGGGGGGCAGCTTCAACGGTTTCTTCTGGATGTTCATGCTGCTGTTCGCCTGCACCGGCGTCGGCAACGCCTCGACCTTCCGCATGATCCCGGTGATCTTCCTGACCGAGCGCCAGCGCGCCGCCGCCGGCCAGCCGGCCGCCGCGCAGCAGCAGGCCATCGTCGACGCCAACAAGGAAGGCGCGGCGGTGCTGGGCTTCACCTCGGCGGTGGCGGCCTATGGCGCCTTCTTCATCCCCAAGAGCTATGGCAGCTCGATCGCGCTGACCGGCGCGCCGGATGCGGCGCTGTGGTGCTTCATCGCCTTCTATGCCAGTTGCATCGCCATCACCTGGTGGTGCTATGCCCGCAAGAACGCCGACATGCCCTGCTAAGTCCAGTGGATATGCAAGCAAAGGGAAGACAATGGAAGATATCGAAAAATTTGTGCACGGCTTCAGCCGATTCCAGCAGCAGTACTTCAGCGACACCCAGAGCGTCTACGACAGCCTGCGCGCGGGCCAGCGGCCCGCCACGCTGTTGATCGGCTGCTGCGATTCGCGGGTCGACCCGATGCTGCTGACCGGCAGCGATCCGGGCGACCTGTTCGTGGTGCGCAATATCGCCAACCTGGTGCCGCCCTGCACCCCGCAGGCGCCGCCGGGCGTGAGCTCGGCGATCGAGTTCGCGGTGTGCAGCCTGGAGGTGGCGCGGGTGATCGTGCTGGGGCATGCGCACTGTGGCGGCATCCGCGCGTTGATGGGGCCGCGCACGCCGGTGGCGGAAACCGATTTCGTCGGACAGTGGATGAAGATCGCCGAGCCGGTGGCCCATCAGGTGCGCCACGACCTGGGCCATCGCGGCCTGGAGGAGCAGCACAAGGCTTGCGAGCTGGCCAGCATCCTGCACTCGCTGGATAATCTGCTGAGCTATCCCTGGCTGAGGCGGCGGGTGGAGCAGGGCCTGGTCAAGCTGCACGGCTGGTATTTCGATATCGACAGCGGCGCCTTGCTGGCCTATTCCGCGCGCCAGCAGCAATTCCTGCCGCTGGTGTGCCCGCTGGAGCCGCGCGCTAATGGCGGCAGGGCGGCTTGCGCTCATCCTGAGCGTCCGGCCCATCCCGACCATCCTGGGTAACGGTTTGCGGCGCGTCCAGGCCGAAGCTCGCCCAATCTTCGCCAAACAATTCACAGGGATGCTGGGTGCGGTCCGAGCCATTGCCGCAGGCCATATCGGTGGCGCGGCAATAGCGGTCGCAGCCCCAGCAGAGCAGTTCCGGCCGCGCCGGATGCAGGGGGAAGATCTTTTTGCCGGACATCTGGCCGCCCGTTTCAGGAAAAGCGCAGCAGATCGCCGGCCTGGTCGAAGGCCAGGAAGCGTTCCATCTGCCCCACTTGTATCAATCTGACCATCTGCTTCAGCGCAGCGTCGGTGCTGGCCTGCGCCGGCGGCTGGCCGCTCTGGCCGGCCAGCGTCGTCACCAGCACCACGTCCCATTGCGCGCCCGCTTCGCGCGCTTCGCGCGCCAGATTGGCGAAGGTATCGAGCTCGCCGACCCGCTTGGACACGCACATCAGCGGCACCAGCGTATGGCGCGGTCCGGCGCGTTCCAGGCCGGGCACCGGCTCAGGTTCCTGCTCGGCGGCGGCAAAGGTCATCAGCAGATGTTGTGGCTCGCGCTGCAAGGCGGCGGCGACCAGCAAGCCTTCGAAACTGTCGATATTCATGGTGCTTTCCTCGTGGTGGATGGATGGCGGCGCCAGCGCGCGCGCCTGTCGACAGGTATACCGTGGGCCGCGCCGCTTGCCCATAGCCGTCTATGGCTAGGCCGACTAGTCCTTTTGGCGCGCCGCTGTCGGGGAATCCCCGCTGCGCCGTGGGGCCGGCGTGGCTTAGGCGGCTGTTTGGCCCGGGGCGTGTAGGGGAGCGTGGCGCGGCCCTAGTCACAAAGGCCTAGGGCGCTAGTCCTTATCGCGCCGGCGCGCCGACTTCTTGCCGATTCCCAGCCTTGCCCGCGCTCCGTAGACTGCCTGCATCGGCGGTCCATGCGGCATGCGTGGGACCGAATTCATTTCCTGGCACCGGACACGGTGCGAGCGCGGAGGCAGCATGAGTCATTTTCTGGACCGACTGAAGTTCTTCAACAAGACCACATCGACCTTCTCCGACGGCCACGGCGCCGTCGTCAACGAAGACCGTAGTTGGGAAAACGCCTACCGCCAGCGCTGGCAGCACGACAAGATCGTGCGCTCCACCCACGGCGTGAACTGCACCGGTTCCTGCAGCTGGAAGGTGTATGTCAAGAATGGCCTGATCACCTGGGAGACCCAGCAGACCGACTATCCGCGCACCCGTCCCGACCTGCCCAACCACGAGCCGCGCGGCTGCCCGCGCGGCGCCAGCTATTCCTGGTACGTGTATTCGGCCCAGCGCGTCAAGTATCCGATGATCCGTGGCCGCCTGATGGAAATGTGGCGCGAGGCGCGCAAGACCATGGACCCGGTCAGCGCCTGGGACCATATCAGCCAGGACCCGGAACGCGCAAAACAGTATAAATCGATCCGTGGACTGGGCGGCTTCGTGCGCGCCACCTGGGACGAGAGCAATGAAATGATCGCCGCCGCCAACGCGCTGACGATCCAGAAGTATGGACCGGACCGCATCGTCGGCTTCTCGCCGATTCCCGCCATGTCGATGGTCAGCTACGCCGCCGGCACCCGCTACCTGTCGCTGATCGGCGGCGTGGCCCTGAGTTTCTACGACTGGTATTGCGACCTGCCACCGGCCAGCCCGCAGGTGTGGGGCGAGCAGACCGACGTGCCGGAATCGGCCGACTGGTACAACTCGACCTATCTGATGGTGTGGGGCTCGAACGTGCCGATGACGCGCACGCCGGACGCCCACTTCTACACCGAGGTGCGCTACAAGGGCACCAAGACGGTGGCCGTGTCGTCCGACTTCGGCGAGATGGCCAAGTTCGGCGACATCTGGCTGGCGCCCAAGCAGGGCACCGACGCGGCGCTGGCGATGGCCATGGGCCATGTGATCCTGAAGGAATTCCATGCCGACAGCCAGTCGCAATACTTCAAGGAGTATGCCAAGCAGTACACCGACTTCCCCATGCTGGTGCTGCTGAAGGAGCAGAACGGCACGCTGGCGCCGGAATACTTCCTGCGCGCCTCGCACCTGGCCAACAATCTGGACGAAACCAATAACCCGGACTGGAAAACCCTGGTCATCGACGAGGCCAGCGGCGACATCGTCGCGCCGGCCGGTTCGATCGGCTTCCGCTGGGGCGAGTCGGGCAAGTGGAATCTGGAGATGAAGCAGGGCGGTAACAACAAGACCGTCGATCCGCAGTTGTCGCTGCTCGGCCGCGGCGACGAGGTGGTGGCCGTGGGCTTCCCCTATTTCGGCGGCAAGGACGCCAGCGACATGCTGCTGCGCCATGTGCCGGCCAGGCGCATCACCCTGGCCGACGGCAGCAGCGCGCTGGTGGCCACCGTGTTCGACCTGACCCTGGCCAACTACGGCATCGACCGTGGCCTGGGCGGTGGCAATGTCGCCACCAGCTACGACGACGATATGCCCTATACGCCGGCCTGGCAGGTCAGGCATACCGGCGTCAAGGCGGCCGACGTGATCACCGTCGCGCGCCAGTTCGCCCAGAACGCCGACCAGACCCGCGGCAAGAGCATGGTCATCGTCGGCGCCGCGCTGAACCACTGGTATCACATGGACATGACCTATCGCGGCATCATCAATATGCTGATGATGTGCGGCTGCATCGGCCAGTCCGGCGGCGGCTGGGCCCACTACGTCGGCCAGGAAAAGCTGCGGCCGCAGACCGGCTGGACCCCGCTGGCCTTCGCGCTGGACTGGAACCGGCCGATGCGCCAGATGAACGGCACTTCCTTCTTCTACGCCCACACCAGCCAGTGGCGCCACGAAAAACTGCACACCGGGGAAATCGCCTCGCCGCTGGCCGGCCCCGACGTCGCCCCTATGAGCCTGCTGGACTACAACGCCAAGGCCGAGCGCATGGGCTGGCTGCCCTCGGCGCCGCAGTTGCAGACCAATCCGCTGCAGGTGGCGCGCGCCGCCGCCGCCTCGGGCATGCAGCCGGCCGACTACGCGGTCGAGCAGATCAAGGCGGGCAAGCTGGCCTTTTCCTGCGACGATCCGGACAATCCGGCCAACTTCCCGCGCAATATGTTCGTCTGGCGCTCGAACATCCTGGGCAGCTCGGGCAAGGGCCATGAATACTTCCTGAAGTACCTGCTGGGCACCCAGAACGCCCTGATGAGCAACGAGGACGACTGCATCAAGCCGCGCGACGTCAAGGTGCGGCCCGCCGTCGAGGGCAAGCTCGATCTGCTGGTGGTGCTGGACTTCCGCATGTCGACCACCTGCCTGTATGGCGACATCGTGCTGCCGACCGCCACCTGGTACGAGAAGGATGACTTGAACACCTCGGACATGCATCCCTTCATCCACCCGCTGTCCGAAGCGGTGCAGCCGCTGTGGCAATCGCGCTCGGACTGGGACATCTACAAGGGCATCGCCGAAAAATTCGCCGAGATCGGCGGCGAGCTGCTCGGCACCCAGCAGGATCTGGTGCTCACGCCGCTGATGCACGACACCCCGGGCGAACTGGGCCAGCCCTTCGATCCCAAGGACTGGCGCGCCGGCGAATGCGAGCCGATTCCCGGCAAGACCATGCCGAATTTCACCGTGGTCGAGCGCGACTACACCCAGATCTTCAAGAAATTCACCTCGGTCGGCCCGCTGCTCGAAGCGGCCGGCAACGGCGGCAAGGGCATCAGCTGGAAGACCGGCCATGAGGTCGAGACCCTGCGCGGCATCAACCGCACGGTGACGGAGGAGGGCGTGTCCAAGGGCCAGCCGCGCCTGAACACGGCGATCGACGCCTGCGAGATGATCCTGTCGCTGGCGCCCGAGACCAATGGCCACGTGGCCGTCAAGGCCTGGGCCGCGCTGTCGGCCATGACGGGGCGCGACCACACCCACCTGGCGCTGCCGCGCGAGCACGATTCGATCCGCTTCCGCGATGTCCAGGCGCAGCCGCGCAAGATCATCTCCTCGCCCACCTGGTCCGGGCTGGAATCGGAGGAGGTCAGCTACAGCGCCTGCTACACCAATGTGCATGAACTGATCCCATGGCGCACGCTGACCGGGCGCCAGCAGTTCTATCAGGATCACCGCTGGATGCGCGATTTCGGCGAAGGACTGTGTGTCTACAAGCCGGCCATCAACACCAAGACCACCGCGTCCATGCTGGGCGCGAGCCCGAACGGCAACAGGGAAATCGCGCTGAACTTCATCACGCCGCACCAGAAATGGGGAATCCACTCGACCTATTCGGACAATCTGCGCATGCTGACCCTGTCGCGCGGCGGTCCCCATATCTGGCTGTCGGAGACCGACGCCAAGGGGGCCGGCATCGTCGACAACGACTGGCTGGAAGTGTTCAACGTCAACGGCACGCTGATCGCGCGCGCCGTGGTCAGCCAGCGGGTACCGGCCGGCATGACGATGATGTACCACGCCCAGGAAAAGATCATCAACACGCCGGGGGCGGAACTGTCGGGCAAGCGCGGCGGCATCCATAACTCGGTGACGCGGGCCGTGACCAAGCCGACCCACATGATAGGCGGCTATGCCCAGCTGTCCTGGGGCTTCAACTACTACGGCACGGTCGGCTCCAACCGCGATGAATTCGTGTTGGTGCGCAAGATGAACAACATCGACTGGCTGGAAGGCCCGTTGAACCCGCAGGCTTGAACCTGTCCATGTCACGGAGTATCGAATGAAAATCAGAGCGCAAATCGGCATGGTGCTGAACCTGGACAAATGTATCGGCTGCCATACCTGCTCGGTCACCTGCAAGAATGTGTGGACCAGCCGCGACGGCGTTGAATACGCCTGGTTCAACAACGTCGAGACCAAGCCGGGTATCGGCTATCCCAAGCAGTGGGAAGACCAGGAAAAATGGAAGGGCGGCTGGCGCCGCACCGACGCGGGCAAGATCGAGCCGCGCCAGGGCAGCCGCCTGAAGATACTGGCCAATATCTTCGCCAACCCGAACCTGCCGCAGATCGACGAGTACTACGAGCCCTTCACCTTCGACTACGAACACCTGCAGAACGCGCCGCTGTCGGAAACGCCGCCCACGGCGCGCCCGATCTCGGTCCTGACCGGCAAGAAGATGGACAAGATCGAATGGGGCCCGAACTGGGAGGACGACCTGGGCGGCGAGTTCGCCCAGCGCAGCGAGGACCAGCTGTTCAACAATATGCAGAAGGAGATGTACGGTACCTTCGAGAACACCTTCATGATGTACCTGCCGCGCCTGTGCGAGCATTGCCTCAATCCGAGCTGCGTGGCGTCCTGTCCATCGGGCTCGGTGTACAAGCGCGAGGACGATGGCATCGTGCTGATCGACCAGGACAAATGCCGCGGCTGGCGCATGTGCATCTCCGGCTGTCCGTACAAGAAGATCTATTACAACTGGTCCTCCGGCAAGGCCGAGAAGTGCACCTTCTGCTACCCGCGCATCGAGGCGGGCCAGCCCACCGTGTGCTCGGAGACCTGCGTCGGGCGCATCCGCTATCTCGGCGTGCTGCTGTACGACGCCGACAAGATCGAGCAGGCCGCCTCGGTGGCCGACCCGCGCGACCTGTATCCCTCGCAACTGGGCTTGTTCCTCGATCCGCACGACCCGGCCATCATCGAGGAAGCGCGCCGCCAGGGCATTCCCGACAGCTGGCTGGAATCGGCCAAGCGCTCGCCGGTGTACAAGATGGCGGTGGAATGGAAGGTGGCCTTCCCGCTGCATCCGGAATACCGCACCTTGCCGATGGTGTGGTACATCCCGCCGCTGTCGCCTATCCAGGCCGCCGCCGAATCTGGGCGCATGGGCAAGAACGGCATCCTGCCCGATACCCAGAGCCTGCGCATCCCGGTGCAGTACCTGGCCAATCTGCTGACGGCGGGCGACCAGACCCCGGTAATCAAGGCGCTGGACCGCATGCTGGCGATGCGTGCCTATATGCGCAGCAAGACAGTGGAGAAGGTCGAGAACCTGGAGGTGCTGCGCCAGGTTGGCCTGGACCAGGCCACGGTGGAGGATATGTACCACATCATGGCGATCGCCAATTACGAGGACCGCTTCGTGATCCCCAGCAGCCACAAGGAGATGGCGGAGGATAGCTTCAACGAGAAGGGCAGTTGCGGTTTCAGTTTCGGCAATGGCTGCTCGGACGGCGTCAGCGAGGCCAGCCTGTTCGGCAAGCGCAAGCACGGTTCGGCCATCTTCATGGCCATGCCGAAGTCGCGCAAGAAGCCTGAGAGCCGGGATGCCTGACTTGAAACCCGGGGCGTAACCCTGGGGTCAGACGGTATTGTCAGCGTGCCGCAGCGCCGTTGGAACCCGCGGCAAAGCGCCGGGGTCTGACCTGGCGGGTCAGACCCCAGGGGTACGCCCTGGGTTGTTGGGCGACCGCCGGCGGCCCGTTAAGTAAGTATTTTTCTGTACCGTTTCCGATCCGACCGCATTCACAAGGAACCACCTATGAAAACCTATCAAGTCCTGTCCGCGCTGCTGCAATACCCGGAGCCCGATCTGTGCGTGGCCCTGAGCGAGCTGGAAGACAGCCTGGCCGGCTATCCGACCGCGCAGTTCCGGCTGCGCTCCCTGTTCGACCATCTGGCCGTAACGCCGCTGATCGATCTGCAGCAGCAATACGTGATGACCTTCGACCGCAATCCTTCGCATTCGCTGCACCTGTTCGAGCATATCCACGGCGAGTCGCGCGACCGCGGCCAGGCCATGGTCGACCTGCTGGCCGAGTACGGCCGCCACGGCCTGCAAATGGTCGGCAACGACCTGCCCGACTATGTGCCGCTGTTCCTGGAATTTCTTGGCCAGCTGGAGGACCAGGGCAAGTCAGACGAGGCGCGCCGCCTGCTGGGCGACGCGATCCATGTGCTGGCCCACATCGGCCGCAAGCTCCAGGCCAGCGGCAGCCCCTATGCCTGCGCATTTGGCCTGCTCGAAACCCTGAGCCCCGTCGATCCCGAGGAGTTGAGCGAGCCGCCGGTGCGCGACATGGACGAGGCGCTGGAAACCTTCGGCCCCGGCGCCGACGGCGTCGAGCCGCTGCTGAAAAGCCTGGCCGGCGCACCGCGGCCAAGCGTGCAGCCGATGCACTTCCATCCCCAAGGCGCGGCCGCGCCGCGCACCTGAAGGAGGCCGTCATGGACTATCTGCATCAATTCCTGTTCGGGATCTATCCCTATCTGGCGCTGGCCATCTTCTTCCTTGGCAGCCTGATCCGCTTCGACCGCGAGCAATACGGCTGGAAGTCGGAATCGAGCCAGGCCCTCAACAATGGCATGCTGCGCCTGGGCAGCCCGCTATTCCACGTCGGCGTGCTGGGCCTGTTCTTCGGCCACGCGGCCGGCCTGCTGACCCCGGTGTGGGTGTGGGACGCGCTGGGCGTGAGCCACGGCCTCAAGCAGCTGGTGGCCATGCTGGCCGGCGGCGTGATGGGCACGGTCACCCTGATCGGCCTGCTGATGTTGCTGGCGCGCCGTTTCTGCAACGCGCGCGTGCGCGCCGCCGGCACCTTCAGGGACCAGCTGGTGCTGCTGTGGATACTGGCGACCCTGTTGCTGGGTCTGTTTTCGATCTTCGCCTCGGCCGGACATATGGATGGCCATGTGATGGTGCTGCTGATGAGCTGGGCGCAGCATCTGCTGACCTTCCGGGGCGACGCCGCCGGCTTCATCGTCGACGCGCCGCTGGTGTTCAAGCTGCACCTGTTGATGGGCATGTCGCTGTTCGCGATCTTTCCCTTCACCCGGCTGGTGCATGTCTGGAGCGGCTTCGGCGCGCTGGGCTATCTGGGCCGGGCCTATCAGCTGGTGCGCTCGCGCTAGAGACAAATAAGACACAGATAGAAATAAGCGACTAACAAGGAGAACAGCATGGGTATCGCCGTCAATGGCGTCGAATTGAGCGACGCCGAGATCGAAGGGGAACTGGTGCACCACCAGGGGGCGGCCAATCCGCTGAAACAGGCCGTGCATGAACTGGTGCTGCGCCGCTTGCTGCTGCAGGAGGCCGAGCGCCTGGGCATCGAGGGCGAGGACGGGGACCAGCGCATCGAAGCGCTGTTCGCGCGCGAGGTGCCGGTGCCGGAACCGGATGCGCTGGCCTGCCAGCGCTACTACCAGAGCCAACTGGCGCGCTTTTCCAGCGGCGCCCTGGTCGAGGCGCGCCATATCCTGTTCCAGATCACCCCGTCGGCGCCGCTGGCGCTGCTGCGCCAGACGGCCGAGCTGATCCTGGCCGAGCTGCAGGCTCGGCCCGAACGCTTCGAGGACCTGGCGCGCCAGTACTCGAATTGTCCGTCCGGCGCCGTCGGCGGCAGCCTGGGCCAGCTGGGACGGGGCCAATGCGTCGCCGAGTTCGAGGAACTGCTGTTCCGCCTGCCGCCGGGCGAGCTGGCCGGGCGCCTGCTGGAAACCCGCTTCGGCCTGCATATCGTGCAGGCCCAGCGCCGGGTCGAGGGCCAGGCCTTGCCGTTCGCGGCGGTGCAGGCCCAGATCGCCGACGAACTGGGGCGCCAGTCCTGGCAGCGCGCGCTGCACCAGTACCTGCACATCCTGGTTGGCCGGGCCGCGATCGAAGGGGTCGAGCTCGATGGAGCGGAAACCCCACTGCTGCAGTAGGGGAAACCCGACCCGCCCTAGGCCGTCATGCCTAGGGCGTCCAGCCCGCCTTGCCGCTACAATCGACTCAGCCATTCGCACCAGGTGGCCCGAGGCTGGCGCCGCCTCACAGTCGCGCTGTGTATCTGTGTATACTCGCCGTAGAATGTTGCCGGATTGCATAACAGGAGAAACCATGTGCCACACTGCCCAAGGCAGCCACGCCAGCTGCCGACCAAGTGGGGCCTGGTGAGGGCGCCCTTGTTCCCCTCGTGGCAAAAATTGTCGACCCGTATCGTCGGCCTGCTGCTGGGCTTTCTCGCCGTGGCGCTGCTGGTGATCGGTTCGACCCTGCTGCTGTCCTGGCAGCTCGAGGGCAGCGCGGCGGCCATCAACGTCACCGGCAGCCTGCGCATGGATAGTTACCGGCTCGGCATGCTGTTGGCCAAAGCGGGGCCAGCCAGCCAGGTCGTCGCGCGCCGCAATCAGCTGCGTGCCCAGATCCAGACCATCGACGCGACCCTGGAATTGTTGCGCCGGGGCGATCCGCAACGGCCGCTGATCCTGCCGCCGGCGGCGCCGATACGCGCCAGTTTTGGCCGTGTCAGCGAACAATGGCGTGCCGGACTGCGGCCACTGGCGCAAGCGGCGTTGCCGAGTGCGGAGATGGGCGAGGCAGGCCAGGCGCGCCTGGAGGCCGCTACCGTGCGCTTCGTGCGCGAGGCCGACGTGATGGTCAGTTTGATTGAGCGCGACAGCGAGCGGCGCACCTTCTGGCTGCGTGCCTCGCAGCTGGCCCTGCTGGCGCTGGCCCTGTTCGGCAGCGTCAGCGTGATTTACCTGCTGTTCAATATGATCGTCGCGCCGGTGCTGCGGCTGCAGGATGGCATCGAGCGCATGCGCGAGCAGGAATTCGGCGTGCGCCTGCCGGTCGACAGCGGCGACGAATTCGGCCGGCTGGCGACGGGCTTCAATCAGATGGCCGACCGCCTGCAAGGCCTGTACGGCACAATGGAACAACTGGTGCAGACCAAGACCGTCGCGCTGGAATACCAGAACCGCGAACTGGCGCTGCTGTACGACAGCGCCGCCTTTCTGCAGCAGCCGCAGTCGGCCGAGTCCCTGTGCGAGGGCTTCCTGACGCGCATCCGCGGCTATTTTCATGCCGAGGGCGGCTCGGTGCGGGTGCTCGATCCCATCCGCGGCAATCTGCACATGATGGCGCATCAGGGCATTTCCGAGACGCTGATCGCGGCCGACCATTGCATGAAGGTGGGCGACTGCCTGTGCGGCGAGGCGGTGTTGCAGAGGATCGCGGTGGTGCACGACCTGCGGCGCATGGACGACAGCAAGCGTTTGCAATGCCACCGCGAAGGCTACGACACGGTGTCGGTGTTCCATATTTTCGCGCAGCGCCAGCACCTGGGTTTTTTCAATCTGCACTTCCGCGTGGCCACCGAATTTAGCGCCAGCCAGACGGCGCTGCTGGAGACCCTGGGCCAGTTGCTGGGCACGGCGATTGAAAACCAGCGCCTGGCCGGGCGGGAACGGGAAATGGCGATCTCGGAAGAGCGCAACCTGGTCGCGCAGGGCTTGCACGACAGCATAGCCCAGGGCTTGAATTTCCTGAACCTGCAGGTGCAGATGCTGGAGCAGTCGCTGGCGCTGCGCCAGTTCGACGATGTCGCCGCCATCGTGCCGGCGCTGCGGGCAGGGGTGGAGGAGAGCTACGCCGATGTGCGCGAACTACTGCAGAACTTCCGCACCCGTCTGCAAGAGGGCAATCTGGTGCAGTCGCTGGAGGTGGCGGTGGAAAAATTCCGCCGCCAGACCGGCATCGCCGTCGAGTTGCAGGCCGATAGCGACGGCGCGCCATTCCCGCGCGAACAGCAGTTGCAATTGCTGTTCATCGTGCAGGAGGCGCTGTCGAACGTACGCAAGCACGCCGGCGCCAGCCAGGTCCGGATCGAGCTGCGCGACGACCATGATTTCCTGCTCAGCGTAGAGGACAACGGCAAGGGTTTCGAACCGGCCGAGCTGGCCGCCAAGGGCGAGCAGCACATCGGCATCCATATCATGGGCGAGCGCGCGCGCCGCATCGACGCCGAGCTCGTGGTCAGTTCCCAGCCGGGCGGCGGCACCATGGTGCGCCTGCAGTTGCCGCGCGCGCTGCGCCGCGCCGCATAATCATCACAAAGGATAGAGACCATGGAAGTCGTTGGCGATTCGATCAGCGTACTGCTGATCGACGATCACACCCTGTTTCGCAGCGGCATACGTTCGCTGCTGCAACGCCATCCGGAGTTTGCCGTCGTGGGGGAAGGCGCCGACGGCGTGGAGGGCATCAAGCGCGCCATCCAGCTGCGGCCCCAGGTGGTGTTGCTGGACCTGAACATGCCCGGCATGTCGGGCCTGGAAACGCTGCACCTGCTGCTGCAGGATTGCCCGGACAGCGCGGTCATCATGCTGACCGTGTCGGAGGACGCCCAGGACCTGTCGGCCGCGCTGATGGCGGGCGCCGCCGGCTACCTGCTGAAAAATATCGACACCGACTATCTGATGCGGGCGCTGCGCCGGGCCGCCGCCGGCGAAACCGTGGTGGCCGAGGCGATGACGGCCAAGCTGGTGGCCCAGCTGCAGGGCGGCGGCTTGCCGGCCGCCTCCGAGCTCGACAAACTGACGCCGCGCGAGCGCGACATCATCGCCTGCCTGGCGCGCGGCGAGAGCAACAAGGCGATCGCGCGCACGCTGGAGCTGGCCGAGAGCACGGTCAAGATCCACGTGCAGAACGTGCTGAAAAAACTCAAGCTGAGCAGCCGGGTGCAGGCCGCCGTCTTCGCCGTCGAACACGGCATGCTGGGCGGCGGCACGCGCTGAGCCGCCGCAGGCTTGCGCCAGGTCTGGAATGCCACCGGCTGGATTAACCCCTTTTTTTGCGAGTACCACACCATGAGCCTGCAGCCGATTGAAGAACCCCAGGCGCCGGGGGCGCTCGCGCCCTGGCAGGCGCGGCATCCCTTGTGGCGGCTGGGCTTCCGCCCCTTCTACCTGGCCGGCGCGCTATGCGCCGCGCTGGCCCTGCCCCTGTGGATGCTGCAGTACTTCGGCGGGTGGCCGGCGCTGGCGGCGCGTATCAACGTCGGCTGGCATATGCATGAGATGGTGTTCGGCATGGCCGCCGCCGTGGTGATCGGCTTCCTGTACACGGCGGCGCGCGCCTGGACCGGCGTCTGGACGCCGGTACGCGGTGCCCTGGCGGCGCTGGTGCTGCTGTGGTGCGCCGGCCGGCTGGCCATGCTGGTCGCGCCCGCGCCGCTGGCGGCCGTGGTGGACTGGCTGTTCCTGCCGCTGGCGGCCTGGCCGCTGTTGCAGGTGCTGCGCCAGGCCGGCAACCGGCGCAACTACTTCCTGGTCGTGCTGCTGGGCCTGATGGCCCTGGCCAATGGCCTGTATCACGCCATCGCGCTGGGCTGGCTGGCGCTGCCGGCGGCGCTGCCGGTGCAGGCCGCCATCCTGGTGATCGTGCTGATGGAGTCGGCCATCGCCACCCGCGTGCTGCCCATGTTCACCCGCAATGGTGCGCCCGGCACGACGCCGCTGGTCGAACCGCGGCTGGACCGGCTGGCGCTGGGACTGCTGGCGGCGGCCGCGCTGGCCTGGGTGTTCGGCGCGCCGGCCTGGCTCATGGCGCCGCTGGCGCTGGCGGCGGCCCTGCTGGTGCTGCTGCGCCTGTGGCGCTGGAAGATCCATCGGACGCTGGGCGTGCCACTGCTGTGGATACTGCATTTTTCCTACGCCTGGGTGGCGCTGGGACTGGTATTACTGGCGCTGGCCGGCTTCGGCATGGTCAGTGCCAGCGCGGCCTTCCATGCGCTGACGGTCGGTTCGATGGGGGGCCTGATCCTGGGCATGATCACCCGCACCACCCTGGGCCATACCGGCCGGCCGCTGGTGGCGGGGCGCAGCGAGCGCGCGATCTTCGTGCTGATCCAGCTGGCGGCGCTGACGCGGGTCGCGGCGGCGCTGGGCTGGGATAGCGCGCACGGCGCCGTGCTGCTCGTGAGCGCGGTCTGCTGGACGCTGGCGTTTCTGCGGTATGTGTTCGCCTACTGGCCCTATCTGAGCAGCCCGCGCATCGATGGCAAGGAGGGCTAGCGCCATCGTGAAGGATTTTTAAACGGCGTCGCCCGCGAGCGTATACAATTTGCCAGCTTCTCCGGTCAACCCATCGGCAAATTCAACACGAAGAAGGGCACTCAGACGTTGGCTAGCGCGACCACACCACACGAATCCGACCTGGCGGCACCGCGGGCGGCGTTCTCCATCACCGATTTCCCCGCCCTGGACAATCAGCGGGTCGACACGAGCACCGAAGACATCCTGATCGACCGCGTCGTGCCGGGCGAAATCCTGGTGATCGCCTTCGGCTTTGTCTCCTGGTCCACCCGTCCCGCGTTCGACTTCTTCGGCCGCCTGAAAAAACTGGAGCACAGCAGCGGCCGCCACATCAACAAGATACTGCTGCGCGACTCGGCCAACGCCTGGTATCACCGCAACATCAAGGACCTGGGCGATCATCCGGATGAAACGGCGCAATCGCTGCGGATGCTGATTGAGGCGATCGCGCCCAGCCAGGTCATCACCATCGGCCAGTCGATGGGCGCTTATGCGGCCATCATGTTCGGGCTGTTACTCGATGTCGATCAAGTCATCGCTTTCGGGCCGCTGTCGTTTCTCGACGTGCGGATGGCGCGGCTCTACCATGAGCGGCGCTGGCTGGCCGTCATGCAGGAACTGGCCAACAATCCTCCGCCATCGGCTTACGATGACCTGGCGGCGCTGGGCCGCGCCGGCACGGCGCGGAAAACCCGGCTGCATATCGCCTTCGGCACCAAACCCAATCATCCGGAGGCCAACGAGTCGGTCAACCTCGATGCCATGCATGCGCATCGCCTGGCCGCCGTGTCCAACTGCACCCTCTACCCCTATCCCTATTCGGAACACGCGGTGGTCCAGCATCTGATCGATACCAAGCGCATCAACGCGCTGCTGGCCGACCTCATCTTCGGGATCGCCATCCCATCGGAAGCGCTGGAGGTCACGCCGGATTGGATGGGCTGGCTTGCGCAGAATCTCCGGCAAGGCGGCGACCCGCAGGAGCTGGCCGAGATCCTGATGCACCATGGTTTTTCATCGGCAAGCTGCGATGCGGCGGTGCTGAGCTGCGGCGGCGCGCGGTAATACAGGCATTCATGGCATCGGACGGGGAGGCTGATGCCAGGATCATTGGCTAGTAAACACACAGTCCATACACATCATAAGGAAACCATGCGGTATACATCGAAAGCAAGTTTGCTGGCCGTCGCGCTGGCCTGCGCAGCCGGCGCCCAGGCCGAGGACGTGATCCGCATCGGCCACGTGGCCGCCACGTCCGGCCCCATCGCCCACCTCGGCAAGGACAATGAAAACGGCGCGCGCATGGCGGTGGACGAACTGAACGCGCAGGGCGGGGTGCTGATCGGCGCCAGGCGCTATCGCCTGGTGCTGCAGGCCGAGGATGACGCGGCCGATCCGAAGCAGGGCGCCGCCGTCGCCCAGAAGCTGGTCGACGCCAAAGTGCAGGGTGTGATCGGCCACGAGAATTCCGGCACCACGATCCCGGCCTCGCGTATCTATCACGCGGCCGGCATTCCACAGATTTCGCCATCGGCGAGCAATCCCAAGTACACGCGCCAGGGCTACAACACGGCCTTCCGCAATGTCGCCAACGACGAGCAGCTGGGCGCGGCGCTGGTCAAATTCGCGCTGCAGGCCGGCAAGGCCAAGCGCATCGCCGTGGTCGACGACCGCAGCGCCTATGGCCAGGGGGTGGCCGATGAATTTGCCAAAGGCATCAAGCGGGCAGGCTCGGGCGCGACCATCGTCGCCCAGCAGTACACCACCGACAAGGCCAGCGACTTCAGCGCCATCCTGACCGCCATCAAGGCCAGCAAGCCGGACCTGATTTTCTTCGGCGGCATGGATGCCGTGGCCGGCCCGATGCTGCGCCAGATGAAGCAGCTGGGCATCAGGGCCCAGTTCATGGGCGGCGACGGCATGTGTGCCGACGCATTGGCCAGGCTGGCGGGCGACGCCATGCGTGACGGCCAGGTCTTTTGCGCCGAGGCCGGCGGCGTCGAGCCGGCCCAGCAAAAAGGCATGGACGATTTCAAGCTGGCCTACAAGCGTAAATTCGGCATCGGCGTCGAGACCTACGCGCCGTATGCCTACGATGCCTTGATGACCATGGTGCAGGCGATGCAGGACGCGGGCTCGGCGGAACCGGCCAGGTATTTGCCGGTGCTGGCGAAAACCCGCCACCAGGGTGTGACGGGCAATATCGCCTTCGACGCCAGGGGCGATGTGAAGGATGGCGTGCTGACCATCTATACCTTCCGTGGCGGCAAGCGCGAGCAGGTCGCGGTGGTGAAATGAGCGTCTGAATGTGCCGCGCAGAACGGCGGATGCGCTGCCGCCGCCGCGCCGGACATGGACATGGGCATGGACATTGTGCAGCGCGCGCGGGTGGTCGGTGTTACCATGGCCGCTCAAGAATACGTTGCTGCCTCCAGGGCGGCGGCGTTTGATCAGCACTCCTGGCTGGTTGACGATATTTTTGTCCGCAGGCCGACCAGGAAAGCGCTTCAGATGCACACAGATTTGCCCGCCATCGCGTCCCCGACGGAACCTTGGCTGCACCAGCTCACGCTGGACGAGCTGGCCACACAGGGCTGGTCGCAGCAAAACCATTTTCTGCCACCGGAATTGACGCTGGCGCTGGCCGCGGAATGCCGCGCGCTGGCCGCCAGCGGCGTGCTCGGCTTCGCCGGCGTGGGCCGGGGTGCGGGGCAGACGCTGCGCCCGGACATCCGTGGCGACCGGACCCGCTGGCTGGTGGCAGGCCAGTCCGACGCCTGCGACCGCTATCAGGCGATCATGGAAACGTTGCGCCTGGCGCTGAACCAGGCCTTCTTCCTGGGCCTGGACAACTACGAGAGCCACTTCGCCCTGTACGCGCCGGGCGCCTGCTACCGCCAGCACCTGGACCGCTTCCGCGACGATGACTTGCGCACCGTGTCGGTGGTGATCTATCTGAACCCGGACTGGCTGCCCGGGCAGGGTGGCGCGCTGCGCCTGCACCCCGAGGGTTTGCCGGTGCACGACATCGCGCCGCTGGGTAGCCGGCTGGTGCTGTTCCTGTCGGCCGAGATGCTGCACGAGGTGCTGCCGGCGAGCTGCGAACGCCTGTCGCTGGCCGGCTGGTTCCGCCGCCGCGCCTAGCTGGCCCAGGCGTCAGTCCAGCGGCACAACCCGGTCGCCCTCGCCGGGGCGGCAAGCTTGCGCGATCGCATCCCAGCCGCGATGAACCACGATCTGACGCTCGTCATGGCAGATCTCCACCCGCTCGCTGCCGGGCAGGCGCTGGCGTAGGAAGGATTCAAGTGCGGCAGGCAGGCTGACGCGCAGTGCCATCGCCGCGCGGTCTGGCTGCGGATGGTCGTCGACGTTGAGTAGCGGCATGAAATACGGCAGCAGCATCAGCCAGCGCGAGCCGACCTCGACCGGATCGGGCGCATAGCCCTGGCCCTGCAGCCAGTGCTGGGCGCGGGCGCGCAAGTCGGCGCCGTCTTCCAGGCCGGCCCAGGCCGTGGCCAGCAGTTCGATCAGCCATTGATTGCAGTTCTGGTAGGCCAGGCCGTAGGCATAGGCGTTGGCGCTGTATTGCGCGGCCAGCAGATGCACGACGCGCGGCGTGTCGAGCAGGGTTGGCCGGATGGTGGCGGCAGCCTCGGCAGGGATGCGCAGCAGCGAGATGTAGCCGAGGGCGGGATCATCGGTGCCCATGGCAAAGCCGGCCAGGCCCTGGTCGAAGATCCGCGGGCGGCCTTCCTCGCAGGCATAGTACAACTGGCGCGCGGCCCAGATGCCGTCGTCGCCGCGCCAGGCCAGCGCAGCATGCGAATAGCGGATGCCGAAGCGCGACAGGTCCAGCCCTGAGCGGCTGATCAGCGCGACGGCGCCGCCGGTGGCGGCCAGTTCTTCGCGCACCACGGCGGCGAAGCGCAGCAGGCGGTCCTGCTCGGTGGCGCTCAGCTCAAGCGTGCGGTCGCAAAAACGCGAGGGCAGCGCGCTCGGTGAGCCATTCGATACGCCCGCCGCGACCGCGCCGGCGCGCGCAGTCTGTGCCGCGCCTGCCAGTGCGCCTGCCAGTGCGGCCAGCGCGGCCAGGGCCAGCGTGCGGCGCCAGCTCAAATGCCGACGGGGCGGGCAGCCAGTTCGCCATACCATTCGTCGGCCAGCACCAGATAGAAGGCGGTGCGGGTATCGTTGCGGGCGAACTCGATGCCGTAGGCGCGGTTTTGCGCATACACCAGGTCGCCCTTGTCCAGTTGCTGACGGTCGAAGGTCGACTTGGGCAGATCCAGCACGATGCGCTGCTGCGGCTGTTCGCCCTGCATGGTGATGCGCGCCATGCCGGCGCGCTCCGGCGTCTGGGCGATGTCGATGATCTGGTAAGGGCCGTTGGCGGTCTTGTTATCGCCGCCCGAGCTTTTGCTGGAGCCGCTCAGGGATGCGGACACGCTGCCGCTGGAATCCGAACCGGCGCTCGATGCCGATGAGGCGGAACCGGCGTGGGCGTTCAGGCCCAGGCCCAGTGCGGCGGCGAAACAGGCAAAACGAAGTGTAGAAAAAATATGCACAGCAATATCCTTGAGTGTAGACGGCCAGTTCCCAGCCAGAATTTCGATGGGTACACATGATAGCGCATGATGGCCAGGCTCAAGATGAGATTGCTCTCAATTGCCTGCCGCCGGCGCGGCGACAGGCTTTTTTTGAGTTCCCGACCGGTCGTGCTAATTTCGGGTAGGATATTCATTCCTGCCACTTCACGATACCCTACGCCATGATCGAACTGCACCATTTGAACGCCTCCCGTTCCCGCCGCATCACCTGGCTGCTCGAAGAGCTGGGCCTCGATTACAAGCTGTTCCCATACGAGCGCGATGCCAAGACCCATCTGGCGCCGCCCGAGCTGGCGCGCATCCATCCGCTGGGCAAGGCGCCGGTGCTGTGCGACGACGGCCAGGTACTGATCGAATCGGGCGCCATCATCGAATACCTGGTGCGCACTTACGGCCAGGGCCGCTTTGCGCCCGCGCCGGGAACGCCGGAGTACAACCGCTATGTCCAGTTGCTGCACTATGCGGAAGGCTCGGCCATGCTGCCGTTGATGCTCAAGCTCTATACCGGCCGGCTGGGCGAGGGCGGCGCGCCGCTGCAGCCGCGCATCGACAGCGAAATGGCTAACCACCTGGGTTATCTGGACAGTGAGCTGGCGGGGCGCGAGTATTTCGTCGGTGGCGAACTGAGCGGCGCTGATGTGCAACTGTCCTTCGTGGCGCAAATGGCCCTGCGGTACGCCGGCCGCGACCGTTATCCGAACCTGACGGCCTTCGTCGACCGCATCGAAGCCCGTCCGGCCTATCAGAAAGCCATGGCGGCGCACGGCGCCTGAGATTGCCAAGGGCTGAGGACGAAAAGACGCTGGCGCCCGAGGCTGCGCCAGCGCGGATGCCGCTGTTTAATCGGCCGGCGTGCCGATAAATTCGGGCCGCTGCTCGGCTTCGGCGCAGAAGGCTTGCAGGCGCGGGAAGTCCTGCGCGATCAGCAATTCCGGCATCATCGACTGCGTGAAATACCAGGCCACGGCGATCGTCACTTCGGCGTTGCCGAACTGACCCTGCGGCACCGGCATGGCCAGCTCCGCCTCCAACGCGCCGAAGGCGGCCAGCAGTTGGCCAATGACACGCTCGGTCCATGGGGCGTGCTGTTTTTCCACCGGACGTTTGCGCTCGTAGACGATCTGCACCGCTTTCTCGCAGGCCGCCAACGCCAGTCCCAGCAGGCGATAGGCACGCAGGCGCGCGGCCGCGTCCTGGGGCATCAGGCGGTCGCCTGCGGCGCCCTGGCTCAGGTAATCGATGATCAGGGTGGAGTCCATCAGCAACTGGCCGTCATCGGTGATCAGGGTAGGGGCTTTGACCACGGGATTGATCTGGCGGAACTGTTCGAAGGTGCTGAACACGGACAGCGATTGATGCTCGAAGTCGATCTTGAGCAATTTCAGGCAGATGGCCACACGGCGGACATAAGGCGAATCCAGCATTCCGATCAATTTCATACTTTTCCTCATTGAAAATATATAAGTGGAAACACATTAATGAATTGGGACGAGCGACTTGCATAGCAAGTGTAAATAATAGCGTATATGCAATTCTGCTAATGTACTAATTTGGCAACTGAGTACATTTGACGGCTCCCGCGTCCACAAGCAGAGCAGCTTTTCACTCAGGGTCTCGGCATGAACAATTCGCAACGCCTTCCTACGCTATTTCTTGCGGCCAGCACCACGCTGGGTCTGAAGTGGTTTGTGCCGTGACGATGCCGCGCCGGCATCGCCGCTGACAGCTCAGGCGCGCAAATTCAGGCTGGCAAGCCCAGGTCGAAACAACGATAGCCGTCGTCGGGCTCCCAGCCCAGCGAGGTATATAAAGCCTGCGCCGCCGTGTTGTCGACGGCGGTGGACAGCGACAGGCGCACCGCGCCCAGCGCGCGCCCGAATGCGGCCGCTGCCTGCAGCAGCTGGCGGCCGGCACCCAGGCCGCGCGCCGCGGAAACGACAAACAGATCGTTCAGGATAAAGATGCGCGCAGCGGAAACGGAGGAGAAGCTTGGGTAGAGCTGGGTGAAGCCGACGGCACTGCCTTCCCCATCGACGGCGATGAAGATGGTGGACTGGTTGTGACGGAAGCGTTCCAGCAGGAAGTTGCGGGCCAGGTCCAGATCGCCGGCCTTGCCATAGAATTGGCGGTAGCCGTCGAACAGTCGGCTTAGCTGTTCAATATCGGCCACGCTGGCCTGACGGGTGTGTATCGAGGTGATGCTGTTCATGGGCTTTCCATCCAAAAGTAGGTGTTCGTTGTTGCGCAAGAGTATAGTTGCCGATAGACACTTTTGCCATTAAATCAAGTAATGTGGCAGGACGTTTGCGATAAAAAAACAACAATTGTTTCCTTGCGCATCGGCCGTTTTGTGCACTACCGCAAGCTCTACCCTTGAGATGGAATAGTAGTTTCTATTGAGTAATATTACATAAGAAAAACATAACGATTTAAAAAGCAATGTGCTAGGATCGAAACTAGTTGAACGCAGTCACGATGCTTCGACCGGCCGGCTTGCGGCGCCGGAACTCTGATCTCATTGTTAAGGCAAATCATGAAAAACAACTATAAAGCGCTAGTCATGGGGCTGCTCATCGCCAGTTCTGGCTTGATCTCCCAGTCCGCCCATGCGGTGACCGACATCAGTAAGCCCACCCAGGCCATCACAGTGTCACTGAGCGGCAATTTCAATTTGGGCGATACCTTCAGCAACAACAATCTGGGCAATACCTTCGCGGACAAGTTCAGCTTCTTGACGACAGGCTGGACCAATGTCGACATGCTGCTGACCTCGACCAGCACCAAGGCCACCAATGGCCTGAACCTGACGGGGCTGGGCCTGTACAACAGCGCCAACGTGCAAATCGCCGCCGGGGTGCAAATGCTGACCGGGGTGCAGGACAAGTGGGCGATCGCGGCGCCGCATCTCACCGCCGGCAACTACTATTTCAAAATTCTCGGTAACGTCGTCGGCAATACCGGCGGCTCTTTCGCCGCCAATGGCCATGTCGTCAGTACGATACCGGAAGCGGACAGCTATGCGATGCTGCTGGCGGGACTGGGCCTGATCGGCTTTGTTGCGCGCCGCCGCCGGCACGCCGCCTGAGCCATTCTTGTCCTGGTTTTTTCGAATAATCGCGGACGCGCCGTCTGCCCACTCTTCGGAGCACATATGAACAAACTGCTGCAATCCCTGCTGGTGTCCATGGCCTTGGCGGGCGCCAGCGTTGGCGCCCAGGCGGCGGTCGATCTGAGCATGCCGTCCAGCGACCTGACCATCATGCTCAACGATGCCTCCTCGGCCGACTTCGGCCAGACCTTTGAGCTGTCGAACCCGGCCGATGCCGGCCTGGGCAACAACTTCTTCATCGATAGTTATACCTTTACCCTGAGCGGCAGCAACGACATGAGTGGTCTGATGACCTCGCTGATCTCCGCGCCCAATGCCGGCCTGACGATCACCGCCTTCAAGCTGATGAGCGGTGTCACCACGGTGTTGAGCGGCAGCCAGGACATCACCAACTTCAACGCCCTGGACCAGGCCTGGTCCTTCGACAGCGGCATGTCGCCTATCGCAGCGGGCAGTTATACGCTGCAGGTGCACGGCTATGTGGCCAGCCCGAATGGTGGCAGTTATAGCGGCAATCTGGCGATCGCGCCCGTGCCGGAACCGGAAGCCTTCGCCATGCTGCTGGCCGGGCTGGGTATCGTCGCCTGCGTGGGACGCCGCCGCAAGGTGGCCGCCGCCTAGGGCGCGCTGCCCAGCATAAAAAAACGGAGGCCGCGGCCTCCGTTTTTTTTGCTCAAACCCGGCCGGCAAGCCCGTGCATTAACGTGTTTGCGTGGCCGACAGGATGGTCACCGGCGTGACGGGCACGTTATCGTAGTCGCCCACCGATTTCGTCGGCACGGCGACAATCGCGTCGACGCTGCGCAAGCCCGTGACGACTTTGCCGAATACGGCATAGCCGCCGCCGGCCGTGTCGAGGCGGGTATTGTCCACGGTGTTGATGAAAAACTGCGAGGTGGCGGAATCGAGCACTTCCGTGCGTGCCATCGCGATGGTGCCGCGCAGATTCGACAGGCCGTTCGGCATTTCCAGTTTGATCGCCGGATTGGTGGCCGACTCCTTCAGTGCCGCGTCAAGACCGCCGCCCTGGATCACGAATCCGGGAACCGTGCGATGAAAAATCAAGTTCGTGTAGAAATTACTGCTCACGTACTTGAGGAAATTATTCACCGTCAGCGGCGCGTTCGCCGGATACAGTTCGATCACCATATCGCCCAGCGAGGTGCTGATCGTCACCTGCGGCGCGGGGACCACAGGGCTGATGGTCGCCAGTGTCGCGCCGGCCGGCGACTTGACGACGATGGCCATCGCGCCACTGACATTGGCGGTACAGCTGTAGCTGCGCACGCTGGCCGTGCCGCCGGCCTGTTCGCTCATGCCGGTGCACGAGGCCGCCGTCACCGCGATCCCCTGATCCAGGTTTTGTCCCGTCACCGTCACCTTGGTGACTTTGCTGTACATCAGCGTGTCGGTGGTGACGCCGCTGACCGTTGCGCTGACCGTCGGGTTCGGGGTCGGCGTGGCGGGGACGTCCGCGGTGGAGCCGCCGCCGCCGCATGCCGTGATCGCCGAGCCCAGTAGTACGGTTGCTGCCAAGATGCCTGCTTTCAAGTCGTCCCCTTCATGAATGGTCTAAAAATAGCGTCGCCGATAATAAGGGTGCAGGATATTATATTTCCAGCAAAAGTTCCATAAAGAATTATGCCTGGCCGGGCGCCGTGCATACCGGCAGGGTGACGGTGACCAGGGTGCGGTCCCGCTCGGTACAGCTGTCGAGCGCGATGCTGCCGCCCTGGGCCTCGAGCAGCAGCCGGGCCGAGTAGGTGCCCAGGCCCGAGCCGCCGGCCTTGCTGGTGGCATATTTGCTGAACAGGCGCTCGCGCATGGCCGCCGGCACCGCGCCCGGGTTGGCGAGGGTGACCGTCGGCGCCGGGCCGGGGTAGAGCCGCAGTTCGATCAGCGAGCCCGGCGGCGCCGCCTCGCAGGCGTTTTTCAGCAGATTGTGAAACACCGCGCTATACAGCAGCGCATCGCCGGCCGTGTGGGCGGCCGGGGCGGCACTGGTGTCGCAGCGCAGTTGCAGCGCTTTGCTGGCGAAGCTGGCGCGCGCCAGCGTACACACTTGCTGCAGCAGCGGTTCGAGCGCGACGGCGCTGTCGCGGCGGACAAAGTGGCCACTCTCGATCTTGAACAGCTCCGCCGACAGCGCGATGGTGTCGAGCGCCTGCAGGCTGCTGCTTTCGATCAGCTGGGCCAGTTCCGCGTGGTGGGGTGGCAGGTCGGCGGCGGCGGCCATCTGGCGTGCCAGACCGGCCACGCCGCTCAGCGGGCCGCGCAGGTCGTGGCGCAGGATGCGGTCGATGTCTTCGCGCAGGCGGGCGTTGGCCAGCATCTCGTCATACTCGTCCTGACGCTCCTTCTGGCGCTGGATCAGGCGGGCGAAGTTCTGCACCCGCAGTTGCAGGATGTCCGGGTTGATCGGCTTGGTGATGAAGTCGACCGCGCCCAGGCCCAGGCCCTGGCGCTGGGAGTCGATGTCGCTCATCGCGGTCACGAAGATGATGGGCAGGTGCTCGCAGTTGGGGTGGGCGCGCAGGCGCCGCGCCAGTTCGAAACCATCCATGCCCGGCATCATGATATCGAGCAGCAGCAGGTCGGGCATCAGTTCCGAGGTGCAGATGCTGAGCGCCTTTTCGCCGTTGTGCGCCAGGCGCAAGCGGTATTTACCCTCGAACACGCGCGAGATCAGGCGCAGATTGTCGGGCGTGTCGTCCACGGCCAGGATGGACAGGCGGGCGTCCTGGGACGCGCCGGACAGGTCCTCGGCGCTGGCCGCGGCCAGCCGCGCCGCCTCGGCCGCCTCCAGCTCGGCCGCCGCCTGGCGGTTGCTGCGCTGCAGGACCCGGAATACCTTGTCGCCCAGGCGCTGGGTGGTATAGGGCTTGACCAGCAGGTCGGACACGCCGCAGGCGATCGCTTCCTGGATGCGCGAGCGCTGCGACTCGGCCGTGACCATGATGATGGGCAGGCTGGCCAGGCGGGGATCGGCGCGCGCCGCCTTGAGCAGGTCGATGCCGCTCATGACCGGCATGTTCCAGTCGGCCAGCACGATATCGATGCGCTGGTTCTGCAGCAGCTCGAGCGCGGCCTGGCCGTCGCCGGCCTGTTCGATGTGCAGCGCGCCCAGCGCCTGCAACTGGTTGATGGTGAGCTTGCGCATCACCTCGAGGTCGTCGACGACGAGGAAACGGATGTCGGCCAGACTCATGCGGGTTCTCCCTGTTCTCCCTGTTCTCCCTGTTCGGCCTGGAGCGCCAGCAGCAGCGCATGGGCCTGTTCAAAATCGAAGCGTTCCAGCGCCGCCTCGACGCGCGCGAACGGCGGGCCGAAGCCGGCGCGCAGCAGTTCACCCTGTTCCTGCAGCAGGTATTCGGCTTCCGAATCGCTTTCGGCCAGCAGGGCCAGCAGATGGCGGCATACCGGATCGAGCCGGGCCGGGGCCGGGGCCGGTTGCTGCCGCGCCGGCGGCGCGGCCGGCAGCGCCCGCAGCGCCGCTCGGATCGCGCCCAGCTGCCGCTCCAGTTCGCCCAGCAGGGCGTCGCGCCGGCCCGCCAGCTCGGGCAGGGTCTCGCGCCCCAGCGCCTGTTCCAGCTGCTGGGCCAGCAGCTGCACGCGGTCGGCGCCGATATTGCCGGCCACGCCGCGTAGGGTATGCAGCAGCGCGGTGGTGCCGGGCACGTCGCCCACGGTCAGGCTGTCGCTCAGTTGCTGCGGCAGCTCCGCCTGGTCGCGCACGAAGGTCCGCAGCAATTGCTGGTAGACGTCCGGCTTGCCCATGGCACGGCGCAGGCCGGCCGCCGTATCGAGTCCGGCGATGGCGGGGGCGCTGCCGCCGGCCGCGGCCGCGGTGCGCGCGGGCAGGGCGCCGGCGGCGCGCGCCGGAATCCAGCGCAGCAGCATGGCGAACAGGGCATCGGGTTCGATCGGCTTGCTGAGGAAATCGTTCATGCCGGCGCGCTGGCAGCGCTGGCGGTCTTCGCTGAGCACATTGGCCGTCATGGCGATGATGGGTAGGCCGCTGTGGCGGCCGTCGGCGCGGATCGCCGCGCTGGCCTGCAGGCCGTTCATCACCGGCATCTGCATATCCATCAGCACCAGGTCGTAGCGCTCGCGGTTGAGCATGGCCAGGCATTCGGCGCCGTTGCAGGCGACGCTGACGGCCAGGCCGGCGCTGCCGAGCATTTCGCTGGCCACCTGCTGGTTCATTTCATTGTCCTCGACCAGCAGCACATGGGCGCCGGCGATGGCGCGCAGCGCCTCGGCATTGAGCGGCACCGGCGCCGGCGCGGGCAGGCCGGTGGCCACCGGGTCCAGTTCCAGTCCGGCCAGATGCAGCAGGGTGTCGAACAGCAGCGAGGGCGTGACCGGTTTGCTCAGCACCTGCTGGATGCCCAGCAGCGCCGCCTGCTGGCGCAGTTCGCGCCGCGCGTGGGCGGTCAGGATCGCCAGTTGCGGCGGCGTGGCCAGCCCCATGGCCTGGATCGCCTTGGCCGTCTGCACGCCGTCCAGGCCCGGCATCTGCCAGTCGAGCAGTACCACCTGCCATGGCTGGCCGGCGGCGTCGGCCTGTTCCAGCGCTTGCAATGCGGCCTGGCCGCTGGCGGCGTGGCCGACCGTCAGGCCCATGGCGCTGAGCTGCTCGTCGACGATCTGGCGCGCGCCGTCCTCGTCGTCCACCAGCAGCACGCGCAGGTCCTGCAGGCCGGCGTGGCTGAGGCGGCGCTGGCCGCAGCGCAGGCCCACGCGGGTGGTGAACCAGAAGGTGCTGCCCAGGCCCAGCGCGCTGTCGACGCCGACCTCGCCGCCCATCATCGCAGCCAGCTTGGCCGAGATCGCCAGGCCCAGGCCGGTGCCGCCGTAGCGCCGCGTGATCGAGGCGTCGGCCTGGCTGAAGGACTGGAACAGGCCGGCGCGCTGCTCGTCGGACAGGCCGATGCCGGTGTCGCGCACGGCAAAGCGCAGCAGCGCCGAGCCGGCGTCGCGTTCCAGCAGTTGCACCGACAGCGTGATGCTGCCCTGGCTGGTGAACTTGACGGCGTTGCCGGCGAAGTTGATCAGGATCTGGCCCAGGCGCAGCGGGTCGCCGTTGAGCGCATTGGGCACCTCCGGCTCCACGTCCAGGTGCAGTTCCAGGCCCTGCTGGCGGGCCTGCTCGGTGCTCAGGCCGAGCACATTGTCGAGCACGCTGTCGAGGTCGAAGTCGATCTGCTCGGCCGCCATCTTGCCCGATTCGATCTTGGAATAGTCGAGGATGTCGTTGATGATGCCCAGCAGATGCTGGCCGGCGCGCTGGATCTTGCTGACATAGTCGTGCTGGCGCGGCGAAAGTTCCGACTGCAGCGCCAGGTGGGACATGCCCAGGATGGCGTTCATCGGCGTGCGGATTTCATGGCTCATATTGGCCAGGAAGCTGGACTTGACCTGCGAGGCCGCCTCGGCCTCTTCCTTGGCCAGGCGCAGCGCCTGCTCGGTTTCGCGGTCCGCGCTGACATCCTCGAAATAGCCGCTCCAGACATTGCGCTTGTCGCTGGCCTGGTGGGCGCGCGCATGCCAGCGTACCCAGCGGCGCTGGCCGTTGCGGTCGATCGGGACGATGAATTCGGCCTGGCCGGTGCCGGCGCGCAGGCGCTGCCAGTTCAGCGCGGTCTTGAGTTCCTCGACCAGGCGCGGTTCCACATAGCGCCAGCAGCGGGTCGGATCTTCCATCATTTCGCTGGCCTCGACGCCGATCAGGTCGTATACCGGCTGGCCGATGAAGTTGAAATGGACCTGGTTGTTGGCGTCGATCCAGAGCTGGAACACCGCCACCGGGATCGCCTCGGTCACATCGACCAGGCAGTCCAGTTGCACGCCCTTGGCCGCGATCTGGCGCAGCAGCGTGTCCTGCATGCGCGACAGGGCGCCGAGCAGCTGGCCGATCTCGTTGCCGCCGCCGGTGGGCAGGCGCAGGTCCAGCTCGCCGTTGGCGATGCGGCTGGCGGCATGGATGGCCGCGCGCAGCGGCGGGGTCACGCTGCGCAGCACCAGCCAGGACAGCAGGACGCCGAACGCCAGGCTGAGCACGGTGGCGTAGCTCTGCAACTGGGTGGCGCGGCTGCTCGCGTCGAGCGCCGTCTGGTACTCGTCCTTGCCGGCCAGTTGCTGCAGCTTGATCAGGTCGGCCAGATAGCTGTCGAGGCGGTATTCGAGGGCATCCCATTTGGCTTCATAGGCCGGCAGCTGGACGCGCTCGCCCGGTGCCGCATGCCACTGCAGCAATTCCTTGCGCACGGTGGAGGCATGCTCGGCCAGGGTATGCTCCTCGCGCGTCATGGCGGTGTCCAGATAGTGCTTCCAGGCCAGGTCGGCGGCGGCGGCGCAGCCATCCAGGCGCCGCAGCGAGGGCGCACGCAATGCCGCCGTGGCCGCGCCGCGCGCCTCCCTGCGCGCCTGCCGGACGCAGCTGTTGCTGCTGCTGACATCGGCCAGATGGACCAGGGCCAGCGTGCGGTTTTCATACAGCGCGCGCAGGTCGCCGGTGCTGCGCTCCAGACTGTAGCGGCCCGCCAGCGCCGTCGCCGCCAGCAGGCCGGTCAGCACGGTCACCAGCAACAGCAGTTTGTAGCCGATCTTCATATCGTTCACTTGAGGTTCCTCGAAGGGGGAGCGGCGCAGTCGGAGGAGGCAGGTGGAGCGTTGCCGGCATTGCTGGGCCTGATGTTGTTGCTTATGGGAAATTCAAGCCGACAGTCTAGCCGGGCGGAGCCGGCGTGAACTTGCTTTGGGCGTCAGCGGCTAAACAATTGACGACAATGCCTTGCTGAGAAGAAAGTGATTGACATAGCCTTTCGTTTCGAGTCTAATTTCTGTAACAACAGAAATTAATGAAACGAGAGAAATGATGAGCCTGAAGAAAGATTCCACGGCCGTGAGCGGCCCGCAACTGACCCTGTACTACGACGGCAACTGTGCTTTTTGTGCGCGGGAAATGGGTCGACTTTCCACCTGGGACAAGGCAGGCAAGCTCGCTTTCGTCGATATCGCGCAGCCGGGTTTCGACCCTGCCCACCTGGGCGCGAGCATGGAGCAGCTGAACCGCGAGATGTACAGCCTGACGGCCGAGGGCAAGGTGCTGGTCGGCGTCGACAGCATCCTGGCCGCCTACCCGCTGGTCGGGCGCGGCGTGCTGGTGTGGCCGCTGCGGGTGCCGCTGCTGCGCACCGTGCTGACGGGGATGTACCGCCAGTTCGCCCGCCATCGCTACACGATGTCCAGACTGCTTGGCTACAAGCTGCCGGAATGCACGGATGGCGTATGCGGCGTGGGCAATCCCTTTTTGCGTGACGGGGGCAAATCATGAGCCGCGAGCGGTTGCGCAGCTGGGCCGTGCGGCTGACCTATATCAGTATCGCCCTGCACCTGCTGGTGGGCGGCATGCTGCCGCTGATCGTCAAGGCCCCGCTGTTCGAGGGCTACCATCACGCGATTGAATCGGCCTTCTTTGGCGCCGATATTCCGCAGGGAGCGCGGGCGATGCAGACCTGGTGGATTTCCCTGTTCGGTCCGACCGTGCAGGCCGCCGCCATCTGGATGGGCGCCCTGGCCTGGATCGGCGACCGCCAGCGCAATGCCTTCGCATGGGGTGCGCTGATCGCCGGGATCGTGCTGTGGGCGCCGCAGGACATGGCCATCTCCCTGCAGGCCAACTGCTGGAACAACGTCTGGCTCGATTGCCTGGCGCTGGCCGGCATGCTGCCGCCGCTGTTCTTCCTGTTCTTTATCGACCGCGCCGAGGCCAAGCCATGAACACCCACCTGCTGGCGCTGCAACTGATGGCATTCCAGGGCTGCCTGGGCGCTTTCGATACCCTGTACCACCATGAGCTGACCGAAGCGCTGCCGGGCCGGGCCAGCGCCCGGCTGGAGCTGGCGATCCACTCGGTGCGCGCCCTGATTTATAGCGCGCTGTTCATTGGCCTGGCTGGCTGGGCCTTCCATGGCGTGTGGGCCGTGCTGCTGCTACTGGTGTTCGGCGTGGAAATCGTGTTGACCTTGTGGGACTTCGTGGTCGAAGACCAGACCCGCCTGCTGCCAGCCACTGAAAGGGTGACCCACACCGTCTTGGCCATGAATGGCGGCGCCTTTATCGCCTTGCTGCTCATGAATATGCCGCAGTGGCTGGCCATGCCGACGGCGCTGGTCTCGCAGCCGCAGGGTGGTTTGAGCGTGTTCCTGGCGCTGTGCGGCATCGGCGTTGGCCTGTCCGGTCTGCGCGATGGCTGGGCCGCCTATGCGCTGGGACGGCAGGCGCGGCGGGACGGCGGTGCACCCGGGCTGAGCTTTGGCGACGCCGGACGCAGCTTCCTGGTCACCGGTGCCACCGGCTTCATCGGCCAACAGCTGGTGCGGGCCCTGCTGCGCGACGGCCAGCGCGTTACCGTGCTGAGCCGGCAGCCGCGCCAGGCCGCCTGGTTGTTCGATGGCCGGGTCGATTGCGTGAGCAGCATGGAACAGTTGCCGCCGTCGCGACGCATCGATGTCGTGATCAACCTGGCCGGCGCACGGGTGCTCGGCTGGCGCTGGAGCGCCGCCCGCCGCGCCGTCCTGCGCAACAGCCGCGTCGCGCTGACGCACAGGCTGGTGCACTGGATCGCGGCGGCCGACCACAAGCCGGCCTTGATGCTGTCGGCGTCGGCCATCGGCTACTACGGCGTCCAGCGCGCCGGCGATGCGAGGGAGCTGAGCGAGCGCGACGGGCCGCAGCCTATCTTCATGTCCGAGCTGTGCCGCGAATGGGAGCAGGCCGCCGATGGCGCCGCCGCCCACGGCGTGCGCGTGGCGCGTATGCGCATCGGCGTGGTGCTGGGACGCCAGGGCGCGCTGCCGATGATGCTATTGCCCATCAAGCTGGGACTGGGCGGCCCGCTCGGTGGCGGCGCGCAGTGGCTGTCGTGGATACATGTCGACGATGTGCTGGGCGGCATGGCGCATCTGTGCCAGACAGGCGGGGAAGGCAGTTACAATTTCACGGCGCCGGAAACCCTGACCCAGGCCCAGTTCGGCCGGGTGGCGGCGGCCGTGCTGCGCCGTCCCTACGGCTTGCCGACGCCGGGCTGGCCGATGCGGCTGGCGCTGGGCGAGCAGGCCGACCTGCTGCTCGAAGGCCAGCGGGTGGCACCGCACAGGCTGAAGGAGGGCGGCTTCGTGTTCCGCCACCCTCGGCTGGAAGGCGCGCTGCGCAGTCTCGGCTAGCCTCGCCAGTCCCGGCTTGCCGGGCGGATCCCATCCCCAGCCCCGCCATCGCGGGGTTTTTTTTGCGCAAATACTTTGCACATTTTTGGCGGGAACAGCGCGCCGGAATTGCCGAATCGATAGCGAAACAGTGTAGACTGCGCATCCTTAGCCAGCGACACTGGCTATGGCCAAAAAGGCATTAAATTCACATAATGGAGATAAGTTCTTGAGCCTTTTCCGAACCAAAAATCTGGACCACATGGTGGCACAGAGCAAGGCCGCAGGTGGCCTGAAGAAAGTCCTCGGTCCGCTGGACCTGGTCTTGATGGGAATCGGTGCCATCGTCGGCACTGGTATTTTTGTGTTGACCGGCACCGGCGCGCTGACCGCCGGCCCGGCGCTGACGCTGTCCTTCGTGGTGGCAGCCTTGGCTTGCGGCTTTGCCGCCTTGTGCTATGCAGAATTCGCTTCGACCGTGCCGGTGGCCGGTTCGATCTATACCTATAGTTACGCCACCCTGGGCGAACTGGTGGCCTGGATGATAGGCTGGGATCTGATGCTGGAATACGGCCTGGCCACTTCGGCCGTGTCGGTCGGCTGGTCGGGTTACTTCCAGTCGCTGCTGGGCGGCTTCGGCATCCATCTGCCGGCCGTGCTGACGGCCGCGCCGGGCGCGGTACCGGGCGTGACCACCTGGTTCAACCTGCCTGCGCTGGTGATCATGCTGCTGCTGACGGCCATGCTGTCCTGGGGCGTGCGCGAGTCCGCGCGCCTGAACAGCATCATGGTCGCCATCAAGGTCGCCGTCGTGCTGCTGTTCATCGCCGTCGGCGCCGGCCACGTCAAGCCCGTCAACTGGCAACCCTTCATGCCTTTCGGTATGAACGGCATGATGAGCGCGGCCGCGCTGGTGTTCTTCGCCTTCATCGGCTTCGACGCCGTGACCTCGGCCGCCGAGGAAGTCAAACGCCCCGAGCGCGATCTGCCGATCGGCATCATCGGTTCGCTGGCCGTGTGCACGGTGCTGTATGTGGTGGTCTCGGCCATCATGACCGGCATCGTCCCGTTCCAGCAATTCGCCGGCGTCGACCATCCGGTTTCGCTGGCGCTGCAGTACGCCGGCCAGAACTGGGTCGCCGGCTTCGTCGACCTGGGCGCGATCCTGGGCATGACCACCGTGATCCTGGTGATGACCTATGGCCAGACCCGCGTGATCTTCGCGATGTCGCGCGACGGCCTGCTGCCGAAACGCCTGTCGACCCTGCATCCCAAATACAACACGCCGTTCTTCGCCACCTGGACCGTGGGTATCGTGTTCGGCCTGATCGGCGCCGTGGTGCCGCTGGGCGTATTGGCTGAGCTGATCAATATCGGTACGCTGGCCGCGTTCTGCCTGGTGTCGGTGGCGGTGGTGGTGCTGCGCAAGAAGCGTCCCGACCTGCATCGCGCCTTCCGCTGCCCTGGCGTGCCCTATGTGCCGGCGCTGGCCGTGCTGTTCTGCCTGGCCTTGATGACCTTCCTGAGCCGCACCACCTGGATCGCCTTCGGCATCTGGCTGGTGATCGGACTGGTGATTTACTTCGGGTACTCGCGCCGTAATGCGGTGCTGCATACCCAGCAGGCGTAAACGCGCAGTAAAGAGTCGTAAAAAACAGGCGGGACGGGTTAAACCGTCCCGCCTGTTGACGTTTCAGCCTCGCGTTTACCCAGCGCCCGAGCGATGCCGATGAGCATCACGATCGCTGAACCCGGCACACCGTGCGCGCCTGAAAGGTTTAGCCGTTGTTTGACATCAGCAGGGCGCTGATCAGGTCGCGTTTTGGACGCTCGCCGCCGGCATCGAATTGCAGACCGGCTTCCACATGCTCCAGGTGGTGCAGCATCAGGTTCACGGTTTCCTCGGTCTTGCCGCTTTCGGCGAGGTCGAGGATCTGATCGTGCTCGCCGGAGGAGCAGGCGGCGTCGTGAGTGGACTGGTACAGCATGGTGATCAGCGAACTGCGCGCCACCAGTTCGCTGATGGTCGCGGTCAAGACGCCATTGCCGACCGTTTCGGCCATCAGCACGTGGAAGTCGCCCAGCAGGCGGCTGCGCCGGCGCGAGGTGTTGGCGGCCAGCGCGGCGCGTTCGGCGGCCAGGTGGGCACGCAGGCGCTTGTAATCGGCCGGCTTGGCCTTGAGTACGAACTCCCGCGCCAGCGCCGCTTCCAGAATGCGGCGCACGGCGAAGATCTCGCGCGCTTCGACGGCGCTGGGCTTGGCCACATAGGCGCCCTTGTCGGGAACCATGTCGATCAGCTTTTCCATGGACAGCATCAGCAAAGCGGCGCGCACCTTGGTGCGGCTCACGCCGTAGGTGCGCGCCAGCGCTTCCTCGCGCAGCTTGGTGCCGGGTGGCAGGCGGTGTTCGGCGATCGCGTCGGCGATATCGCGCGCGATGGAGTCGGCACTTTCAACAAGCGCTTCGGCGGCGGGCAGTGCGGTCAGGTCGGTCATGGCTTGGCTTGGCTGCGCGAGGTGCGCGCAATTGGAAAAAGAAGATTGTACGGCGTTTGCATACGTTGGCGTAGTGTCATTTGATGTATGCAAATTTTGTATGCTTTTGCGATGAAAAAGCGCTTTTATGGGCTGAATAGGGTAGTTTCGACTATGCCTTGACGGCGGTGCGTTGCGCTGGCGCCGGAATTCTCCGCTATTTCCAACCATCGATGGCTTGACTCGGCCCATCCAGTGCTTTCTACTGGATGCCTGATTATTCACACCCGGAAGGTCCAGGATGGCACTTATTACGACGGTTGAAGACTTGCGCGTGCTGGCCAAAAAGCGCGTGCCGCGCATGTTCTACGACTATGCCGATGCCGGCTCCTGGACCGAATCGACCTACCGCGCCAACGAGGCGGACTTCGCCAGCATCAAATTCCGCCAGCGCGTGGCGGTCAATCTGGAGAACCGTTCGCTGCGCAGCACCATGGTGGGGCAGGAGGTGGCGATGCCGGTGGCACTGGCGCCCACCGGGCTGACCGGTATGCAGCGCGCCGATGGTGAAATCCTGGCGGCGCGGGCGGCGGAAAAATTCGGCGTGCCGTTTACCTTGTCGACGATGAGCATCTGCTCGATCGAAGATGTGGCGGCCCACACCAGCAAGCCGTTCTGGTTCCAGCTGTACGTGATGAAGGACCGGCCCTTTGTCGAACGGCTGATCGAGCGCGCCCGCGCGGCCCAATGCTCGGCGCTGGTGCTGACGCTGGATTTGCAGGTACTGGGCCAGCGCCACAAGGATCTGCGCAACGGCATGACGGCGCCACCGAAGATGACGCTGGCGAATATCCTTAATCTGATGACGCGCCCGCGCTGGTGTATGGGCATGCTGGGCACGCGGCGCCATGGCTTTGGCAATATCGTCGGGCATGCCAGCGATGTGTCGGATATGTCCTCGCTGTCGGCCTGGACCTCGCAGCAGTTCGATCCGGCGCTGTCGTGGGCCGACGTGGAATGGATCAAGCGGCGCTGGGGCGGCAAGCTGATCATCAAGGGCATCATGGACCCGGAGGATGCGCAGCTGGCCGCCGATAGCGGCGCCGATGCGCTGATCGTGTCCAACCACGGCGGGCGCCAGCTGGACGGCGCCCAGTCCAGCATTGCCGCCTTGCCGGCCATCGTGGACGCGGTGGGCGCGCGCATCGAAGTGCATATGGATGGCGGCGTGCGTTCGGGGCAGGATGTGATCCGCGCGCTGGCGCTGGGCGCCAAGGGCGTGTATATCGGGCGGCCTTTCCTGTATGGCCTGGGTGCGATGGGTGAGGAGGGTGTCGGCAAGTGCCTGGACATCATCCGCAATGAACTCGATCTGACCATGGCCTTTTGCGGCCTGCGCGATGTGCGCGACGTGAGCGCTCGGATACTGTTGGCCGGATCGTCAGGAGTATGCTAGCCGCTATAGGCGGGGAATTTAACAGGAGAATGGCATGAGCAAAGTCGGCTTTATCGGTTTGGGCGTGATGGGTTCGCCCATGGCGGCGAATATCCTCAAGGGCGGTCATGAGCTGTTTGTATTGGAGCGCAAGGCGCTGCCGGCGGAGCTGGTGACGCTGGGCGCGGTTGGCTGCGCGTCGGGCCGCGACGTGGCGCGGCGCGCCGACGCGATCATCGTCATGGTGCCCGATACGCCGGACGTGGCGGCGGTGCTGTTCGACGAGGGCGGCGTGGCGCAAGGCCTCACGGCCGGCAAGACGGTGGTGGACATGAGTTCGATCTCGCCGATCGAGACCAAGAAGTTCGCCACCCGTATCAACGCGCTTGGCTGCGCCTATCTGGATGCGCCGGTGTCCGGCGGCGAGGTGGGCGCCAAGGCGGCCAGCCTGACGATCATGGTCGGTGGCGAACAGGCAGCCTTCGACGCGGTCAAGCCGCTGTTTGAACTGATGGGCAAAAACATCACGCTGGTGGGCGGCAATGGCGACGGCCAGACTACCAAGGTGGCCAACCAGATCATCGTGGCGCTGAATATCGAGGCGGTGGCAGAAGCGCTGCTGTTCGCCTCGCGCATGGGCGCCGATCCGGCCAAGGTGAGACAGGCGCTGATGGGCGGCTTTGCCGCCTCGCGCATACTGGAAGTGCATGGCGAGCGGATGATCAAGCGCAGCTTCGATCCGGGCTTCCGGGTGGAGCTGCACCAGAAAGATCTGAGCCTGGCGCTGAACAGTGCGCGCCAGCTGGGTATCAGCCTGCCGAACACCGCCACCGCGCAGGAGTTGTTCAATACCTGCGCGGCACACGGCGGCAAGGCCTGGGACCATTCGGCACTGGTGCGCGCGCTGGAGATCATGGCCAACTTTGAAGTCGGCCAGAAGCCATGAGCGCGGCGCTGAAGCCCGCGGCGCTATTGCGGCGCATGTTCGACGCAGCCGTGGCGGCGGCCCAGCCTGCGCTCTGCCTGCCGCCGCATTTGCCGCCGCCGCCGCGCGGGCGCACGCTGGTGATCGGCGCGGGCAAGGCCTCGGCCGAAATGGCGCGGGTGGTGGAGCAGCACTGGCCGGGCGAGCTGACCGGCCTGGTGCTCACGCGCTATGGCTACAGCGTGCCGTGCCAGCGCATTGAGATTGCCGAGGCGGCCCATCCGGTGCCGGATCAGGCGGGAGTCGATGCCACGCGGCGCATCCGCGCCATGGTGGCGGACCTGACGGCCGACGACCTGGTGATCTGCCTGATTTCAGGCGGCGGATCGGCGCTACTGGTGCAGCCGGACGACGCGCTGGACCTGGCCGACAAGCAGGACATCAACCGTGCGCTGCTCAAAAGCGGCGCCACCATCAGCGAGATGAATTGCGTGCGGCGCCACCTGTCCGGTATCAAGGGCGGGCGGCTGGCGGCGGCCTGCTATCCGGCGCGGGTATTGACGCTGCTGATTTCCGATGTGCCTGGCGACGACCCGGTCGATATCGCCTCCGGCCCCACCAGCGCGGACGCCAGCAGCTGTGCCGACGCGCTGGCCATTCTGCAGCGCTATGCGATCGATATTCCGGACAAGGTGAGGGCGCTGCTGGAAAGCGGCCGGGGCGAGTCCGTCAAGCCCGGCGATGCCCGGCTGGCCAACTGCGAAACGCGCATGATCGTCACGCCGCAGATGGCGCTGGAAGCGGCGGCCGCGGTGGCGCGCGCAGAAGGTGTGGCGGTGCATATTCTGGGCGACAGCATCGAGGGCGAGGCGCGCGACGTGGGCATTGTCATGGCGGGCATCGCGCGCCAGGTGGCCACCCGCGGCCAGCCCTTCCAGCCGCCTTGCGTGCTGCTGTCTGGCGGAGAAACCACAGTGACGGTACGCGGCAACGGCCGGGGCGGGCGCAATGTAGAATTCCTGCTGGCCCTGGGCGTGGCCTTGAACGGCTTGGAGCGCGTGCATGCGCTTGCCTGCGATACCGATGGCGTGGATGGGCAGGAGGAGATCGCCGGCGCGCTGCTGGCGCCGGACACACTGGCCCGCGCCTGGGCGCAAGGCATGCAGCCGCGCGCGCATCTGGCCAATAACGACGGGCACGGCTTCTTCCAGGCGTTGGGTGATTCCGTCGTGTGCGGCCCGACGCTGACGAACGTTAACGACTTCCGCGCGATCTATATTTCTTAGAGCGGATGTCGAGCGAGTAGGGGCCTTGAGGCCAATCAATCTGGAAGAGACGCATCCATGGAGGGGACAATCGGGCATGCAACCAGGCGAATGCCAAGCGCTTTGCAGACACGACTGATCGTCTCGAAGCGGGGAGCACTGTTTGAGCGCAATGCTTTATATAAGGCTTCACGGCTGATTCCGGCCGCTTCGGCGACCTTTGTCATACCGCGCGCCCGCGCAATGTCGCCAAGAGCCGATGCGAGCAAGGATGCATCGCCGCCTTGCAGAATTTCGGTCAGATAGCTCGCAATAACCTGCTCGTCCCGCAGAAAGGGCGCCGGGTCGAATTGCGACAAGTCGTTGACATTGATGTGCTTGCTCATTGCTTGATTCTTCCTCTTCAATTCAACTGCGCGGCGAGTGCTTTTGCGCGTTTGATATCTGCGCGTTGAGTGCGTTTAGAGCCGCCCGCCAGTAGAACAATTACCTGAGTACCGTGTTGCTTGATATAGATGCGCCAGCCTGCGCCAATATGAATACGTAGTTCAAGGACGCCGTCTCCGACTGACGCATAGTCGCCCATCAGTCCAAATTCCAATCGCTTAATCCTGGCGAGAATAGCGCCGAGCGCAGCCTTGTCGTTCAATTGATTGAGCCACAGGGAAAACTCGGGGAGCGGTTTGACCGTGTTCATGAACAGTGTATTCGATCGATGACGGGATGCAAGCGCTTTCCGGTGGCATTACGTCGCCGGCCAGCGCCTTGACCTGAATGCATCCAGCCATGTGCCCATTTCGCTACGGGACTCCGCTTAGTGCGCCATCAGCACCGGCAAGGTCATGCCGGCCAACACGGTCTTGGTCACGCCGCCGAGTAGCACTTCGCGGATGCGGGTGTGGCCGTAGCCGCCCATGACGAGCAGGTCGGCCTCGATATTGGCGGCCAGCGACAGCAAGGCGTCGCCGACGTCGCCCTCGGTGGTTTGCTGCAGGACCTCGACCTGCACGCCGTGGCGCGCCAGATAGGTCGCCATGTCCGCGCCAGGCTGGGCGCCATGGCTGGGGTGGGCTGCGCTGGCGTTGAATACGGCCAGCGTGACCTTGCGCGCGCGCCGCAGCAGCGGCAGCGCGGCGCTGATGGCGCGGGTGGCGGCCATGCTGCCGTCCCAGGCCAGCAGCGGCCGTTGTCCCACCTGGCTGAACTGCCCGGCATAGGGCAGGATCAGCACCGGCCGCGCGCAGTGCAGCGTGACAAATTGCGGCAGGTCGGCGGCCTGCAGCGGCGATTGCTCCATCGGGTCGGGCTGACCCACCACCACCAGGTCGGCGTAGCGCGCCTGCAAGGCCAGGCCGGCGGCGGCCTCGTCGTCAATGCGGCGCGTCTCATAGGATTCGACGCCGCACGCTTCGATGCAGCTTACAAATTCGGCCAGCGCCGCGTCGGCGCGCTCGCTCAAAAAACTCAGATCGATGCCGAGTACCGGCGCTTCCGGCGCCATGGCCATGCTCTGAAACGCGAACTGGGACAGGCCGGTCATGGCCGCGCCCACCAGATGGGCTTGCTCGATATTGGCCAGTTGCGCCGCCAGTTTGATGCGCGCCGCATTGTGCCGGGATTTCTCTACATTGATCAGTATGGTCTTATAGGACATGGTGGTTCTCCTTGCGGAATAACGTGCTTGGCACGCTGGGGCTGGGTGGTGCGGAGGATGTAGGGGGCGCTACACTTCGATGGTAGTGATTCAGGCTAGAAAATTGATTGATGCAGATCAAATTCCTGCGTGTGTTCACTGGACGCTTGCCGGAGGTGTTTGACCTATTTCCTGGCGCCGGTGTCGGTACCGGACGCCGCCTCGCGACCGTTTCCCCTTGCAACTTGCGGGCCGGGCTTATATAATTTTATTGCAATATTTCTTCCGGTCTTAGCCAACTCGTGTGGCTAAGTTAAATGGGAAGCCGGTGAACCCTGTCGTTTGGGCGATTCCGGCGCTGCCCCCGCAACGGTAAATGAGAGTAATGAACCGGCAACAGGCCACTGTGCACACCGCATGGGAAGGCGCCGCTTCAGGATATCGGCAGTTCGATATCGGCTCATGAGCCCGGAGACCAGCCAGAAGGCATCACTATGTTTGAATCGCGGAGGGCGATCCAGGGTGGATTGCCGCGCCGCTGTTCGCCTCGCTTCCCTCTGTTTCTTCCTCCCTTAGCAAGTCCCTGTTCCAGGCAGTGTCGCCTGGTATGGTCGCGGCCGCTTATTGGAAGGACTGTCCTGTGAAGATCCACCAACGCCACGTACTGATGTGCGTCGGCCCGCGCTGCACCGAAGACGGTGTGCGCTCGCAAGCCATGTTCGAACTGATGGGCCGCAAGATCGACGCCACCGCCGGACTGGCCGTCAAGCGCACCCGTAGCCACTGCATGCTGGCCTGCCGCAATGGCGGCCCGATCGCGGTCGTCTATCCCGAGGGGAGCTGGTACCACGGCATCGACGAGGCCGCGCTCGATCGCATCGTCGACGAGCATCTGCTGCACGGCCGGGAAGTGCCGGAACTGATGTTCCACCGGCTGGGCGAGGGCGATCTGTGTGCGCCGGAGCAGGAACCACAATGAAGGAATACTACGCATGATCATCTGTATAGGCGCCGGTCCCGGCGATATCGGCTATCTGACCCAGCGCGGCGCGGAATTGATCCGCAATGCCGACGTGGTGGCCGGCTTTGAAGCGGTGCTGAATGTGGTGCGCAGCCTGATTCCGGATTGCGCGGCCACCATCACCATGGGCTACCGCGACCAGGTGGCCAAGCTCGACGAAGTGGCGCTGGCCCACCATGCGGGCCAGCGCTGCGTGGTGGTGTTCATGGGCGATATTCATTTTAGCGGCTTCCAGTATCTGGAACGGGTGGAGCGCGCCTGCGGCCATCCGGTGGAGTCGCTGCCGGGGATTTCCTCGGCCCAGATCCTGGCCTCGCGCGCCAAGGTCTGCTTCGACGAGACCACTTTCATTACCTTCCACCGGCGCGGCGACCTGGCGCCGTTCAAGCGCCATCTGGTGCATGTGCTGGAAGACCAGCGCAACGCCATCGTGATTCCCTGTCCGTGGGACGAGGCGCGCTCCTTCATGCCCTGGCATATCGCCGCCTATTTGCTGGAGCAGGGTATTCCGGCGGCGCACCGGGTCGAAGTATGGGAGAACCTGACCCGTGGCGAAGCCGAATGGCATGGCAGCCTGGCCGAGTGCGCGCAGCATCGCTGTTCGGACATGAGCATCATGCTGATCCGCACGCTCGACCCGATGGCCAGCCAGATCGAAGCGGCGCCCGTCGTATGAGTCCAGATATCAGCAGGGCAGACCTGGGCCGGGACGGCGGCGCCACCGCCGCCGATAGCGTTGTCGCCACCGGGTACGGACCCACCGCCAGTACTGGCGACGCCTGCAGCGCGATTGTGGTGGCGGGCCACGGCAGCCGCGATGCGGACGCGATCCGCGAATTCGAGGCATTGGTCGGCATGGTGCGCGAGCGCGCACCGGCCCAACTGGTCAGCCATGGTTATCTGGAATTCGCCAGCCCGACCATCGGCGAAGCGGTAGGCGCCTGCGTGGCCGCCGGTGCGCGCGATATCGCCATCGTGCCCGGCGTGCTGCTGGCGGCACGCCATGCCAAGAACGATTTGCCGGCCGAGGTACAGGCGCTGGCGCTGGCGTATCCCGGCGTGGAATTCCATTTTGGCGCGCCCTTCAATCTGCATGCGCAACTGCTGCAACTGGCGCAGCAGCGGGTGGTCGAAGCCGAGGCGCGCGCCGCGCGCACGGTGAACCGCCAGGACTGCTGCCTGGTGCTGGTGGGCCGTGGCACCAGCGACCCGGATGCGAATGGCGAAATCGCCAAGCTGGCGCGCATGCTGGAGGAGGGCATGGGCTTCGGCGCGTCTCAGGTGTGCTATGCGGGCACCGCCAGGCCCTTGGTGGCGGACGGTTTGCGCGCCGCCGCGGCGATGGGCTTTGTCCGGCTGGTGGTGCTGCCGGTGTTCCTGTTCGACGGTGTGCTGGTCAAACGGATTTATTCGGCTGTGGACGATCTGCTGGAACGCGAGCCCGGACTCGAAGTGCTCAAGGCGCAGTATTTCGGTGTGCATGCGCATGTAGCCGACGTAGTAATCGAGCGCGCCCGCGAAGCACGTGAAGGACGCGCGGACATGAACTGCTCGATGTGCAAATACCGGGTGCAGATCGTCGGTTTCGAGCAACAGGTTGGGGAGCCGCAGCGCGCGCACCATCTGGCGGTGCGTGGCGCACTGGCCGCTGGCGGCGGCGGCGGAGGTGCCGGAGGTGCCGGTGCCGGTGCGGCTACGGGCACGGGCACGCCGGGAACCGCTGCGGGCGTGCCGTTTCCCGCCTACGAACCGCATCCGATCGAAGCGGAGAGCTTCCGCATCATCGCCGCCGCGCGCGAGTGGAACAGCTTCCCGTTCGAGCAGCTGACGATCCTGCAGCGCATCGTGCATACCAGCGGCGATGTGGATGCGGTCAACGACTTCTATTTCTCGCCCGGCGCGGTGGATATCGGCATCCGTGCGCTGTTGCGCTGCAAGCGCGTGATCACCGATGTGACGATGGTGCAGACCGGCTTGAAGCGGGCGCTGCTTGAGCAGCTGGAAATTGAAACCTGGTGCGGCGTGCACGACCAGGAGAGCCATCTGATGTCGGCTGAATATGGCATCACCCGTTCGGCGGCCGGCATCCGGCGCGGCTGGCAGCGCTTTGGCAACGATGCGGTGGTGGTGATCGGGGATGCACCGACGGCGATCATGGAGGCGATCCGCTTGATCCGCGAGCATGGCTGGCGCCCGCAACTGGTGGTGGGTTTGCCGGTGGGTTTTGTGGGTACGCGCGAGAGCAAGGCTGCCTTGAAGCGCTGCCTGCAAGTGCCGCGCATTACCAATAGCGGCACGCGTGGCGGCTCGCCATGGGCGGCCAGTGTGATCAATGGCTTGATGATCGACGCGGTGAATCAGCTTGCCGGCAATGCCGATTAGAACCCACGGCGTAACCCTGGGGTCTGACCCGACGGGTCAGACCCCGGCTCTTTGCCGTGGGTTTTTTTCTGAGAAAAGCGAATTCGATCTGGCTGTGCTGGCCTTGAACGGTTTGCGGCGTGGCCGCACCACCGGCAGCTGCGCCACAGCGGCGGTCAAGGCGGCGTTGACCCTGCTACTGCAAGGCCGCCGCCGCGACCGGGTGGAGGTGACGTTGCCCGACGGCCTGCATTACCTGTGGGTGCCGATCCAGGCGGTCGAGTTCAGCACGGACGGTACGGTGCGCGCGGAAGTGCTGAAAGACGGCGGCGACGATCCCGACAACACCCACGGCGCGACCATCTTCGCCGAAGTACGCCGCAACACCACGGGCCAGATTCGCTTCTTCGCCGGCCGCGGCGTCGGCACGGCCACCCAGCCCGGCCTGCGGGTGGCGGTGGGCGAGCCGGCGATCAATCCGGTGCCGCGCCAGATGATGCGCACGGCGGTGGCCGAGGTGCTCGATGAACTGGGACAGGAAGATTGCGGCTTCGACCTGAGCATCGGCTGTGAAAACGGGGAAGTCATCGCCCGCAAGACCTTCAACCCTCGCCTGGGTATCGTCGGCGGCATCTCCATCCTCGGCACGTCCGGGATCGTGGAGCCGATGTCGCTGGCGACCTGGGTCGCGTCGATCGAAGTGTATGTGCGGGTGGCCCTGGCCAGCGAGGCGCCTTGCGTGGCTTACCTGCCCGGAAAAATAGGCCGCGAATTCGCGCGCGATGTACTGGCCCTGCCGGAAGCGCGCACGGTGCAGATCGCCAACTTTCTCGGCGATGCACTCAGTTTTACCCAGACGGTGCTGGAGGAGCAGGGCCGCATGCTCGATGTGCTGTGGCTGGCCGGGCATCCAGGCAAGCTGGCCAAGGTGCTGGACGGCGTGTGGGACACGCATTCGAGCAAAAGCAATATGGCCATGGGCGGCGTGGCGCGCGTGGCGGCCGACTGCGGCTTTTCCGCAGCGGTGGTGGACGAGATACGACATTCAAATACGGTGGAAGCGGCAATGGAAAGACTCAAAATGGAAGACGGCGCACAGGATCTGTGGCGCGAAATCGAACGGCGCATCGGCGCGCTGACGCATGCACGCCTGCCTTCGGTGCGGCGGCTGGAAGTACGGCTGTTCGACCTGCACGGCAATCTGCTGGGCGGTGCGGCATGATCTCATCTGGCGCAAGCGCTGCGCTCATGGATGCGGCCAACGAGGACGGACCGGTATCGACATCCGTGCCTGCATCGGTGCTTGGCGTCGGCGTGGATGCACCGGCCACGCTGGGTATGTTCTGGGGCATAGGCGTCGGTCCCGGCCCGGCCGGCTACCTGCCGCTGGCGGCCCTCGACGCGCTGGCCCGGGCCGATATCATTTATGCGCCGCGTGCGCGCGGTGTCGACGCATCGGTGGCGCTGCGCTGCCTGGACGGCATTGAGATCGCGGCCCACAAGCTGCGCGACATTGAATTCAATATGGACCCGGACCGCTCCGTGCTCAGCGCCCACTATGCGCAGCTGGCCGACAGCATCGCCGATGAGCTGAAGGCGGGATGCAACGTGGCTTACCTGACCATCGGTGACTCGCTGACCTATTCCACTTACGGCTATGTGCTGGCGGCGCTGCGTGCGCGCCTGCCGGGGCTGCCGCAGCGTACCTTCCCCGGCATTACCAGCTACGCGGCGGCCGCTTCCGCGCTGAGCTGGCCGCTGGGCGAGGGCAAGGAGCGCGTGTTAATCCTGCCCTGTCCCGAAACCTCGGAGGAACTGCGCCGCGAAATCGAGACCCACGACATCGTGGTGCTGATGAAGATCGGTCCGCGCCTGGACTGGGTGCTGGCCTTGTTGCGGGTGATGGAAATCGACCACCTGTGTGCCTTTGCACGCCGCATCGGCTTGCCGGGCGAGCTGCTGTGCGATGGCGTGGGCGATATGGTGGCCGAGCAGGCCATGGGTTATCTGGCCACCATGCTGGTGCGCCGCCATCCTCGAAAGGAACGTTAATGAAGGTCTATTTCATCGGCGCCGGTCCGGGCGCCGCCGACCTGATCACGCTGCGCGGCGCGCGCATGCTGGGCAGCGTGGACATGGTGCTGTATGCCGGTTCGCTGGTGCCGGTGGAGATGCTGCAGCACTGCCGTCCCGGCACGGAGCTGATCGACACCGCCCAGCTGGACCTGGAACAGCAGCAGGCCTGCTATGTGCGGGCGCAGGCGGCCGGTATCGATGTCGTGCGCCTGCACTCGGGCGATCCATCGATTTATGGCGCTACGGCGGAGCAGATGCGCCGGCTCGAAGCCTTGGGCATCGCGTATGAAGTGGTGCCCGGCGTGTCGTCCTTCACCGCCGCCGCCGCCGCCGTGCGCACCGAGCTGACCAAGCCGGAAGTGTCGCAGACGGTGATCCTGACGCGCGTGTCGGGACGGGCGTCCGCCGTGCCGGACGCGGAATCGATCGCGCTGCTGGCCGGGCACCGCGCCACCATGTGCATCTTCCTGTCCGGCCCCCAGTTGAAGAAGATCGTGGCCGACCTGTCGCTGCATTATCCGCAGGATACGCCGATCCGGCTGGTGCACCGCGCCAGCTGGCCGGACCAGAAAATTTACGAGGGCACGCTCGGCACCGTGCTGGAAGAGACCAAACGCGGTGCCTGGAACCTGACCACGATGATGCTGGTCGGCGCGGCGCTGGACAAGACCGTGGCGTCGGAGTCGAGCCTGTACTCGAAGGACTTCAGCCATCTGTTCCGCGTGGTGAAAAAATCCAAGGCGGCGGCGTGAGCGAAGCCGGCCTGGGAATCTGGCTGCTGCGTCCCGAAGGCGAAGCGCTGGGCGTCACGCTGGCCGGGCGTCTGGGCGCGCGTCTGTATCGGCCCTGGCTGGAGGGGCAAACCGGGCCGGAGCAAAGCGGCCCCGGCTTGAGTCCGGGCGAGCAGCTTCCATCGCCGGGCGAATTCGCGCTGCTGTCCCAGAAGGCGCAATTTCGCGCCGTGTTCCGGCGTCATCGCGGCTGGATCATCGTGGCCGCAAGCGGTATCGCGGTGCGCTTTCTCGATGGACTGCTGGAAGACAAGCGTCACGATCCGGCGGTGGTCGTGCTGGACGTGGCGGGGCGTTTCGCCATTTCCCTGCTGGCCGGCCACGAAGGGGGCGCCAACGATCTGGCCTACCGGGTGGCCAATGTGGTGGGCGCGGTGCCGGTGGTGACAACGGCCACCGAGGCAATCAAGCCGCTGGTGCTGGGCATAGGCTGCCGCAAGGGTGTGAGCGCTGAACGGATAGCAGCGGCGGTGCTGCACGCGCTGGGCCAGTTGGACATCGGGCAGGTGCGCGAGGTGGCGACCGTCGACCTGAAGGCGAATGAGCCCGGCCTGCTGGCCTTCTGCGCGGCGCATGGCTTGCCGCTGCGGGTATTCGCGCGCGCCACGCTGGCGGCGCGGCCCTGGGTCGGCAAACCTTCGGACTGGGTACGCCAGAACGTGGGACTCGATGGCGTCTGCGAGCCGTGTGCGCTGGTCGCCAGCCCGCGCGGCGCGCTGCTGGTTCCTAAAACAAGCCTGGACGGCGTGGCCGTCGCAGTGGTTCAAGATCAATGGATGGAAATATGAGTGGTGTATTAAATCTGGTTTCGGTAGGTCCCGGTTTTGACGATCTGATCGTCCCGCGCGCCATCACGGCGCTCCGGCAAAGCGATGTGATCGTGGCGTATGAGTTGTACCTGCGCTGGATACAGCCGCATATCGAAGGCAAGGAGATACACACGCCGCCGCTGACGCAGGAACGCGAGCGCGCCTTGCTGGCGATCGAGAAGGCGCGCGGCGGCGCCCGCGTGTCCTTGATTTCCAGCGGCGACATCGGCATCTACGCGATGGCCGCGCTGGCGTATGAGGAAATCCGCGAGGACGACACCTTTGAAGTGAACCTGATACCGGGCATCACGGCGGCGAATGCCTGCGCGTCCTTGCTGGGCTCTCCGCTGTCGCACGACTTTGCCACGCTGAGCCTGTCGGACCTGCTGTGTCCCTGGGAGTGGATCGAGCACCGCGCGCGCCATATCGCGCAGGCCGATCTGGCCTGTGTGATGTACAACGTGCAGAGCGCCGGCCGGCAGCAGGGCGTCTACCGCGTGCTGCAACTGATGCTGGAATCGAAGGCGCCGCACACCCTGTGCGGCGTGGTGAAGAATGCCTACCGGCCCGGCCAGCAACTGAGCATTCACCGGCTCGACGAACTGCCGGGCCTGAAATTCGACATGCTGACCACGCTGGTGATCGGCAACCGTTTCACCCAGCGCAAGCGCGGCCAGATCTTTACGCCGCGCGGCTATAACGACTGGTCCGAGGGGGGAGCCGGCGGCACGCAGCAAGGCAATGCCGGGCAAGGCGGCGCTGGCGCTCGCACTGGTGGCGATGCAGTATCCGCGGGCGCCGTGACGCGCCAGTCCTTGCCGCGCGGGGCGGTCTGGGTCTTTTCCGGCACCAGTGACGGCAACGCGCTCGCGGCCAGCCTAGCCGAGGCGCAGGAGCGGCCGGTCGTGGTGTCCACCGCCACCGAGTATGGTGGTACGCTGGCGCAGCGCGACTGTCCCGGCGTGTCGATCTGGTCGGGCCGGCAGGGCGTGGAAGCGCGCCGCCAGGCGCTCGGCGAAAGCGGCGCCAGGGTGCTGGTCGATGCCACCCATCCTTACGCCAGCAGCATGTCGCGGCAGTTGCTGGGATTGTCGCGCGAACTGGCGATTCCCTATCTTCGCTTTGAACGGGGCAGCGATTATGCGGCCACCGACGGCGAGCTGTGCGCGACGCAGGAGCTGGCCGCTGAACGCGCCATGGCAAATGGCAAGCGCATCTTCCTGGCCACCGGGTCGAAAGACGTGGCCAGCTTCCTGCAGGCTCCGGGAGCAGGTCAGCATGAATGGTTCCTGCGTCTGAGTGCCGATCCTGACATGCTCCAGCGCGCGATCGCGTTGGGCGTGCCGCGCGAGCGCATCTGCGCGATGCAAGGGCCGTTCTCCGCCGCCTTCAACACCGCGCTGTGGCGCGACTGGCAGATCGACTGTGTCGTTACCAAGGACTCGGGCGAGGCGGGTGGCTACCGCGCCAAGGTGGAAGCGGCCCAGGCGCTGGGTATTCCGCTGATCGTCATCGGACGCGACGAGCCGGACTATCCGAACCTGGCGACCAGCTTCGACGCCGTGGTGGAACAGCTGGAACGCTGGGACCTGGCATGAAGCAGCGCATTCCCGTGACCATCGTCACCGGCTTCCTCGGTTCGGGCAAGACCACTTTGCTGCGCGGTTTGGTGCAGCGGCGCCAGAGCCGGCGCCTGGCTTTGCTGATCAACGAATTCGGCGAGGTCTCGATCGACGGTGCGCTGGTGCGCGAGAGCGCGGACGATGAACAAGTGGAGATCATCGAGTTGTCCCATGGGCTGATCGCCTATGGCGACGACCAGCGCTTCCTGCCCGCCATGCGCGCGCTGGCGGCGCGGCGCGCCACGGTGGACCACGTGCTGATCGAGACCTCGGGCCTGGCCTTACCGACCGCCGTGATGGAACTGCTGCAAGGGCCGGAATTGGCCGACGATTTTATTCTCGACGCCACCTTCGCCGTGGTCGATACGCCGCTGCTGCTGAGCGATCAGTTTGAGCATGGCAGTTGCAACGGCGCGGCCGCCAGCCTGTTCGAGCAGCAACTGGAAGCGGCCGACGTGGTGGTACTGAACAAGATCGACGCGCTTGACGAGGACGCGCTGCTGCATGCCGAGGCGCGGCTGCGTGGCAGGGCGCCGAAGGTGCGCTTCTTCGAGCTGGCCCATGAGGGCTTGCTCGACATCCGCCTGGCGCTGGGTCTGCGTCTGCATCAGCCGGTGCTGTCCGGTCATGGTCACAGCTATCAGCCGGTGGCCGCGATGCCGGACCCGAAGGCCAGCGTGCTGGCGCGGCATACGCTGCTGAACGGCCATGCCCATTCCGGCTTGGCCGCGCACAATCACGGGCTGTCCACGCACAAGCATTTTCACGAGCAGGACCCGGGCTGGCTGTCGTTCGTGCTGCGCAGCGACGCCGAGCAGGAGCCGGAGCGTTTCCGCGCCGCGCTGGCCGAAGCGCTGCGGGCCGAACCTATCCTGCGCTGCAAAGGCTTTCTTGCCGCCACGGGTGCGAGCCGCGAGGTGCTGGTGCAGGCCGTGCGCACCCGCGTCAGCGTGGAGATGGACCGGCCCAAACCGCGTCCGCGCCGCTCCGAGATGGTTTTTATCGGCTACCACAGCAGCCGCAGCAAGGTCGCCGCCATTCTCAGCGGCGCCACCGGCACTACCTGGCGTTAGGGCCGGGGGCCGATACGACGAAACACCATGCAGCAAATTTGCAGCCCAACTACTTTTCATTTTTAAACAGGAGAATCACATGCGCTTGACCTTTTCCCGCTGGACCCTGATCGCGGCAGCCGCCGTCGCAGGCACCGCGCAAGCCCACCCCGGCCACGCCGGCGGTGCGTTGGCCGGACTGGCCCATCCCTTCCAGGGCTTTGACCATTTACTGGCGATGCTGGCCGTCGGCATCTGGGCCTGGCAGCTCGGCGGCCGCGCGCGCTGGATGCTGCCGCTGAGCTTTGTCGGCATGCTGGCGGCGGGCGCCGCGCTGGCCGTGGCAGGCTTCGCGTTGCCGATGGTGGAAAGCGGTATTCTGATTTCGGTGCTGTTGCTGGGCGCCCTGATCGCGGCTGCCAAGTCCATGCCCACCGGTGTCGCCGCCGGTATGGTCGGCCTGTTCGCCCTGTTCCACGGCTATGCGCACGGCGCCGAAATGCCGGCGCTGGCCGCGCCTTGGCAGTATGGCCTGGGCTTCATCGGCGCCAGCGCGCTGCTGCACGGCCTTGGTCTTGCGACTGCCTCGTCACTGCGGCTGCACGCCGGGCTGGTCCGTATTTCTGGCGTCGCCATCGCCGCCAGCGTGCCTGTGTCCGCGCTGTTCTTGATGCTGGCGCGTCCAGTTTGAAGGTGAGTAGCTTTCCCGGTTGATTTGCATCAGGCAAAAAAAAAGCCCGCTGATGAAAGCGGGCTAAATCTAAATCCTTGGAGGGAGATAGAGGAGACAAGTGAATGATGCCGTATTGCGGCAGATCAATCCAATTGTTAGTTGTGATGATAGATATTGCTTTGGTGAATGTATTGTTTTCGCAACGGTAGTGCCTGTCCGTGCTGCGTTCAGTGGACCAGGATGCCCAAAACGCAAGGATTCAAGCGGCCTGGAATCGTCCCGATGGCAGACGCCAGGCCTTAATTCCGGGTGGATGGGCATGGCTGCTGTTCCCGGGATATTATTGTTGAGTGACATGAATGCAGTGGATGGGGCGAGGTCTTGCTGTATTAAAGATAACGTTGCTCGACGCCGTGGGAGCGAGATGATGCCGAAATCGAGACGGGGCAGGAAGGGCGCCGCGGTCGCTGTAAGTCTACTGGCGATTCTGTTGTTATGTGGCGGCGGCAAGGAAGTGTGGGCCGCCCCGGTGGCTGGCACGGTGGTGCAGCTTAGCGGCGCCATCAGCGCGTCCGGGCCTGGCGGTGCGCCCAGGGCACTACAGCTGAAGTCGGAGGTGGAAGAGGGCGATACGCTGGTGACCGCCGGTGGCAGCTTCGCCAGGATCAGCTTTCTCGACCGCAGCGAGCTGACGCTCAAGCCCGGTACCACGGTCAAGATCGACGCGTTTGGCTTTGACGATGCCCGCGCGGAAGGCGACCGGGCGGTGCTGACCCTGGTGAAAGGCGGTCTGCGTTCGGTCACTGGACTGCTGGGCAAGCGCAGCAAGGAAAAATTCACGCTCAAGACGCCCAGCGCCACCATCGGCATACGCGGCACCAGTTTTATTCTGGAGTTCATCACCGATCCGCATATGCTCGCCGCTTCGCCCGGACTGCCGCCGGGTCTGCACGTCTTCGTGAAGGATGGCGGGCTTTCCCTGAGCAATCAGGCGGGCCTGTTCCTGTATGACGCGGGCCAGTTCGGCTACTTCAAGGACGACAAGACCAAGCCGGTGAAGATGACGGAGAATCCGGGGATGCGCTTTGATCTTCCGGCCGAGTTCGGCGAGGCGGGCGGGGTGTGGTGATTGGCGTGTGCTGATCGTTAAGCGATCTGCTTGAGCACCAGGCGCATCGTTTCATCCAGATGCTGCTCCAGCAACTGGCAGGCGCGCTCGGTGTCGCGGGCCAGGATGGCGTCGAGGATGCGCTTGTGCTCGGCCATGACGTCGCGGCAGTGTTCATGGCCCTTGCAGAGGGACAGCAGCCGGTAGCGCGTGCCCTGGTCGCGCAGCATGTGGGCGAAGCGCTGCAGCCAGCTGGAAGTGCAGCCCGACAGCAGGGTGGCGTGAAACTGGCCGTGCTCTTCTTCCCAGTCGGGATTGAGGGTATCGCTGCCTTCGCCCAGGAACATGGGCAATTGGGACAGGCGGTAGTAACTCGACAGCACCTGGCTTTCCCAGTCGATGCCGCCGTTGGCGTTGGCGATGGCGTTGCGCAGCGCGTCGGTCTCAATGCGCTTGCGCGTTTCGGTGATGTCGAGCAGTTCCTGCAAGGACACGCCGGTGACGCTGAAGCCGCGCTGGTCCTCGGCCTTGACGAAACCGGTCATGGCCAGCCGCGACAGCGCTTCGCGCAGGGGGATGACGCCGGCGTCGTAGCGCACGGCCAGATCCTTCAGGCGCAATTTGCTTTGGGGTGCGAGAGTGCCTGCGATGATGTCGCTGCGGATGCTGTCGGCCAGCATCGATGCCATGGTGCGCGGCGCGGTCCGGGCGGATGCGCGCTCGGCTGGGGGCGTGGTCGTCATGCGGTATCCTCTCCTGCGGATTATATATCGCCGCAGCATAGCTATAAATTCTGCAAAAGATATATTTCCATACCTCGTATATTTATTAGCTGACATTGCGCAAAGCGGGAGCGCGCGCTTGACAGCAGGAGCGGCTCGCCGTATTCTGCCTACCAATAGATAGGTAGAGGAATTGCAGCCCAATGAAACATTTTGCCGATATTACGTCTGCCGCCGAACGGGTGGTCGACGTCGCCGAGGATCTGATGCAGCAGCATGGCTTCAATGGCTTTTCCTACGACGACGTGGCGGGCCGCATCGGCATCAAGAAGCCCAGCATCCATCATCACTTCGCCACCAAGAGCGAGCTGGTGACGGTGGTGGTGCAGCGCTATACCCATCGGGTGCGCGAGTATCTGCTGGCCATCGACGGCCAGCATGGTGACGCGCCGGCCAGGCTGCGTGCTTACGCCGCGATGTTCGAGCGCACCTACGACCGCGAGCGCCGACTGTGCCTGTGCGGCATGCTGGGTGCGGAACTGGAAACCTTGCCGGAGCAGGTGGCGGGCGAGGTCAAGCGCTTCTTCAAGATCAATGCCGACTGGCTGGGCGAGGTGTTTGCCGAAGGGCAGGCCGCCGGGACGGTAGTTGGCAAACCCGGTGGCAAACCCGGCGCGGCAAATCTGGCCGATGCCTATCTGTGCGCGCTGGAAGGCGCGATGGTGGTCGGGCGCGGCATGCGCTCGGACCGCAGCCCGGCCCTGGTGGCGGAAACCTTTCTTTCGACGGTGCTGACCTAGGTCGGCATTTTTTTGCAAAGCAAGACCTACCAACTAGTCGGTAGTTAAATTTAAAGGATAAACAATGTACGCAGAATTCAAAGGTAAAAAAGTCCTGGTCGTCGGCGGTACCAGCGGCATGGGACTGGAAACGGCGCGCCAGATTCTGGAGCAGGGCGGACGCGCGGTGATCGTGGGCCGGCGTGAAGACAAGGCGGAAGCGGCGCGCCAGGCCCTGTCCGGCCTGGGCGAGGTGGTGGCGCTGACGGCCGATATCGGCGATCCTGCCGATCTCCAGCGCCTGCTGCGGGAAATCGACAGCAAGCATCGCGACATCAGCCTGCTGGTGAACGCGCCGGGCGTATTCTTCCCCAAAGCCTTCCTGGACCATGGGGAGGCCGACTACGACCAGTATCAGGCGTTGAACAAGGCCATCTTCTTCATTACGCAAAAGGTCGCGGCCAATCTGGTGGCTGCCGGCCAGCCGGGCGCCATCGTCAGTGTCGGATCGATGTGGGCCAAGCAGGCGATCGCGGCCACGCCGTCGTCGGCCTATTCGATGGCCAAGGCCGGCATCCATGCGCTGACCCAGCATCTGGCAATGGAACTGGCGGGCAAGAACATCCGCGTCAACGCGGTCTCGCCCGCGGTCGTCGAAACGCCGATCTATGAAGGCTTCATTCCCAAGGAGCAGGTGCACGAGGCGGTGCAGGGTTTCAACGGTTTCCATCCACTGGGGCGGGTCGGGACGGTGCAGGACATGGCCAACACCATTCTGTTCCTGCTGTCCGAGCGCGCGTCGTGGGTGACGGGCGCGGTGTGGGACGTCGATGGCGGCGTCATGGCTGGCCGCAATCAGCTTTGACCGCGCAGGCAAGGCGGCGGCATCGACCGCCTTGCCGCCTTGCCGATGGGTTTGGCGATCACATAAACTCCTGAAAATCAGCAACTTAAGCTTATAACAAAGGCGTATTAAACAAGGTTGTGTTCATTCTGTTACCCTAACGCTTTTGCGAGCCATTTTTCCAAACTTTCCTACTTAAAACTGACCCATCGTGAGCAATCTTAACGAAGAGCGCGTATTAAGCGTGCACCACTGGACTGACCGCCTTTTCTCCTTCACCACGACGCGCGATACCTCGCTGCGATTCTCGAACGGTCACTTTACGATGATCGGCTTGAAGGTAGACGGCAAACCGCTGCTGCGTGCGTACAGCATCTGCAGTGCCAATTACGAAGACCATCTGGAATTCCTGAGCATCAAGGTACCGGAAGGTCCGCTGACCTCGCGTCTGCAGCACATCAAAGTGGGCGATACCGTGATCGTTGGCCGCAAGCCAACCGGCACGTTGGTGGCCGACTACCTGCTGCCAGGCAAACGCCTGTACCTGCTGTCGACCGGCACCGGCCTGGCGCCGTTCATGAGCATCGTGCGCGATCCAGAGATCTACGACAAGTTCGAACAGATCATCCTGGTGCACGGCGTGCGTCAGGTCGATGAGCTGGCCTACCACGATCTACTGGTCGAGCATTTGCCAGCGCACGAGTTCCTGGGCGAGCTGGTCACCAGCAAGCTGCGCTACTACCCGACCGTGACGCGCGAATCCTACCGTAACACCGGCCGCGTGACCGACCTGATCTCCAGCGGCAAGCTGTTCGAAGATCTGGGTGTGCCACCGCTGAACCCGGAAGAAGACCGCATGATGATCTGCGGCAGCGCCGAAATGCTGCGCGACCTGAAGATCATGTTCGAAGAACGCGGCTTCAAGGAAGGCAACACCTCGATTCCTGGCGACTTTGTCATCGAGCGCGCTTTCGCCGAGAAGTAATCTCTGCCGCGGCAGTAAAAAACGCCCCACCAGCGCTGGCCGCCGGTGGGGCGTTTTTACGTGCAGCGGTTAATGACCTTCCGCCAGCGAACCGGTTTGTACTTCTTCAGTGATTGAGTGTCTCATCCGGATTTTTGACGTAACTTGCGTAGAACTCCGCGAGGCTGCTGGCAATACGCTCGGGGGAGGCAGTACCGCTTCCATGATCTACGTAAATCTCGGTGTTTGTTTGATCGATTAGTTTTAACGTGTGCCCAGCGCGTTGTGGGTGATTTCAAACCTGGCCTATTGCACCGATAGCGTGGTCAGCAGGTCGGAGTAGGCGATCAAGCTAATGTAAGTCGGCGCCGAATGCGTGCACAGCACCAGCCGCGGTGCGGCCAGGCCATGCTGGGCGAACAGCGGCCCCAGCTCTTTTTCCGCATGGTGGGTGATCGAGGTGATCGCCCATTCGGGCAGATTCCCTGCCTGCGCTAAACCGGCGCCTTGAGCGGCGCCGCTTCAGCCATGCACCATGATGCGATAGACCACGGAATAATCTTTTCCCTTGGCGGTATTGCAGGCTGCCAGGTCGTCAAACTGCTCGCCCCAGCTGTAGATCTTGCCGGCGGCGCTGCGGAACACGAAGTGGGCCAGGTTGTTCCAGCGATTCACTGGAGCGCCCGTGCGGGTCAGGCCCAGGATCGCGTCGCCCGGTTGCTCGCTGGTGACCAGCGTAGGGCGCAGATCCCAGGCCGTGCGCATGTATTCCATGGTGGCATCGGGCGGCATGGCGATGGAGAAATTGCCGACCGCCAGTTTGTTGATCTCCCCGATATACCAGTCGACGCTCCAGGCGCCATAACCGGGGAAGGTCTTGGTCAGTTCGGCGATTTCATCGAGTACCGTCTGGTTTCCCGCCGCCTTCATCATCACCAGAAAGGTTTTGATCTCGGCCATCATGCGCGTGTCGCGCATCGACGCATCCAGGGCACGGTCCAGTTTGCGCTGTAGATTCGGACGGCTCATGTAGACCGCATACAGCGTGCTGGTAAAGCCGCAGATGCCCTGCGTGTCGTTGACAATCCCCATATCGTCTATGCCAGGCATAAGTCAGTTCCTTTCTTTTTGCAATTGGTGTTGCAGACCGGAGGAAGTGGGGCGCGGGGGCCCCGAATTGACGAGCTTAGCAGATGGCAGAAATGGAAAATACGCGAATTGTCACAAAGCACAAGCTAGCGATTGAGCGGAAGCGTCCTTGCTCAGCTTGCCGTTGCCGCGACCGGCCGGCGGCGCATGCCGCGCGTGCTCTTTTGCAGCATATTCGTGTATATCGCGTGCGGCAGGAAACGCTTGGCCAGCCACATGCGCGCACCGGCCGCATGCGGCAGGATCAGCGGCTTGCGCTGGGCCGCGCCGGTGAAGATGCAGTCGGCCACCAGGTCGGCGTTCAGCGCGCCTTTTTCCAGCAGCTTGTTGACCATCTTTTTCAGATGCGGATCGCCGCTGCGCATCGTGCTGTCCAGATTGGTCTTGAAGAAGGAAGGGCAGACCACGCTGACGGCGATGTTGTCGGCCATCAGTTCCTGCTCCAGCGTGCCGCTCAGCGCCACCACGGCGGCCTTCGAGACGTTGTAGGAAGCCATCAGCGGCACGTCGAGCAAGCCCGCCATCGAGGCGATGTTGATGATCTGGCCGTGGCCCTGGCGCTTGAACATGGGCGTGAACACGCGGCAACCGCGCACCACGCCGAGCAGGTTGATGTTGATGATCCATTCCCAGTCGGCCAGCGTGGTGTCTTCGATGGCGCCGGCACCGGCCACGCCGGCATTGTTCACCAGCACATCGACGCCGCCCCAGGTCGTCTGCAAGGCCTGCGCCACGGCCTGCAGATCCGCTTCCTGGGTGACATCGGCGTGGCAGTACATCGCCTCCGGCGTGATTTTGAGCAGTTCGGCCAGCGTGGCTTCGCCCAGGCTGTCGTTCAGATCGGTGATGCAGACTTTCCAGCCGGCGCGCGCATAGCGCAAGGCCAGGGCGCGGCCCAGTCCGCCGGCGCCGCCGGTAATGATGACTCGTTGTTGTGTGTTCATAGCGCCGCCTTTGCATGAGAGATGGCGCTATCGTAGCGAGGATGCCGGCGCTGACAAAATGATCTTTATTGATGGTGTACCATCAATTTCGTGCATACAGCGGCGCTTGCCGACTAAGCATCAGTAATGCGGCGGTGCGAGATCGTGCAATTTTAGTAATGTTGTGGCCGCCCGGGTGAGCAAGCTCAGGCCGGCAGTTCGCGGTAAAAGTAGCTGGTGTCGCAGGGCTCGCCGTTCGGTAGCAGGGCAAAGCCGGGAATGCGGCCGCACAATCGCCAGCCCAGCCGCGCATACAGGCGCTCGGCGTCGGCGCTGGCGGTGTCGAGCACCAGCAGGGTCTTGCCGTGGCCGCGTGCGGCCTGTTCGGCGGCCTGCATCAGCTTGGCGCCCAGGCCGTGGCGGCGGGCACTGCGCAACACCAGCATCTTGGACAGGTCGGCCCGGTGCGGCTGGTTGTCCGGCATGGCCAGCACCAGTTGCACGGTGCCGACGATGGCTTGCGCGTTTTCCGCCACCAGCAGCACGCGCTCGCCGCGCGCCACCCCATCGGCCACGCCGCGCCAGAAGCCGGCCGCTTTTTCCAGCGACAGCGGGCTCATGAAACTGACCGAGGCGCCGCCATCGACGCAATCCTTGAGCAGCATGGCCAGCGCGGCAATCTGGGCTTCGCTTACCTGGTCGAGGCGGCGAACGGTGATGGTCGATTCGGAAGACATCTTATCTCCAGGCGTTGGTGGCGATGACAACGGCGTAGCGCGCCGCCGTCTGGCGTGGGTTGTGGAAACTGGTAGGCTGGTCGAGTTGCATGGCCAGGCAGTCGCCGGCATTGAGCTGGTGTAAGGCGGTGCCGACGGTCACATCGATGGCGCCGTCGAGCACCCAGATCTGCTGGTGAATTTCCACCGCACGCGGCCCGGTCTCGTAGCTGACGCGGGCTTGCGGTGGGAACACGACTTCGACGATTTGCATGGGGGAGGGGATGCCGGCGGGCGACACATTGCGCCGCACGTAGCCCGAGTGCGGGTCCCGCCACTGTGGCTGATCCGCCAGCCGCGCCACCGGCTCGGCCGCAGCCCGTGGCGCATCGAATAGCGAGGCCAGCGCCACGTCCAGCCCGGTGGCGAGTTTTTCCAGCACCACGGCGGTGGGACTGCTTTCGCCCCTTTCGATCAGCGATAACATGGAACGGCTGACGCCGGTCTGGCTGGCCAGCGCCTCCAGCGACAAGCCGCGCGCGTCGCGCAGCTCGCGCACGCGCTGAGCAATGCGTTGGTTGAGTGCAGGGGGATTATTTTCTTTCATGATGGATGGAGTATCCATCATATTGGAATTTTGGTCAAATCAAGCTCAGCCTGCCAGGCGTCTGTATAAGCTATGGCGCCATTTGGATATTCAGCAAACCCGGGAAGTTTTTCAGCAGGAAGGTCGTGACCGGTTCTTCCGTCAGCATGCCGGCCGCGCCGAACAGGCCGATCAAGGTCATCGCCACCACCAGCCGGCCGACAAAGATCCGGTTCTTCGCGCGGAAGATGAAGGGCAGGTTGATCGCCACGCTGGCGATCGACGCCAGCACGGCGCCGGTCGCCGCCGTATCGAAGCCGATCTTGCCATTCGCGGCCAGACTGCCCGCCGCGGCCACGGCGCTGGCGCTGGAGACCGCACCGCCAATCACGCTGGTCACGTAGAAGCCCACGTTGCCGAAGTACTGCTGCGTGAGCACGCCGACGATATGCAGGATCAGGAAGATCAGCCCGTACTTGAGCGCGCTCCACAGCGAGAACGGCAGCTCCAGGTCGGCACCGGCGGCCAGCGGCTCGGCGGCGGCCGTGGCAGGATTGGGCTTGTCGCGCAGCAGCGCCAGACCGGTGCTGGACGCGAGCATCAGCACGATGGAGCCGATGGCGGAAATCGCCACGGCAGGCGCCAGCAGCAGCAGGATCACGGCGTTGCGCGCGATCATGGCCGAGGTGGCCAGCAGGATGCCCTGATACGCGGCGGCAATCGTGTGGCGCTGTGCATTGTTGACCCGCGCTACCAGTTCATTGACCGTCACGCTGCTGTTGACCAGGCCGCCGAGGAAGCCCGCGATGGCTACGCCGCGCGTGCCGTAAGCCTTCCACAGCACATAGTTGACGAAGCCGATGGCGGCAATCAGGATCACGGTGGCCCAGGCGGCGCGTGGCTCGATCAGACCCAGCGGCCCGATGCTGCCGGCGGGCAGGGCGGGATAGATGACGATGCCCAGAATGGCCAGCAGCAGCGCCGAGCGCACTTCGCCTTCGGTCAGGCCAATGCTGAAGCCTTGCAGGCTGTCCTTCCAGGCCAGCAGCGCGGTGGTGCTGACCATGATCGCGGCCGGCGTCAGCGTATGGCCTTTGCCGCACAGGATGCCGGAAATGCAGGTCAGCAGCATCGCCGTCGACGTGGTCAGCTCGGTACTGGCGTGGGTACGCAGATCCTGGAGGTTCAGGAAGATCGTCAGCAAGCCGGTCAGGCACAGGAAGATGTAGGCATAGGTGTCGCCAAGCGAGGCGCCGACCGCGCTCATCAGGGCGATGAAGCCGAAGGTGCGCAGGCCCGCTTCTTTTTTGCGCCGCTCCCGCTCCAGACCCACCAGCAGGCCGAGTGCCAGTGCCAGCGCGAAGCGCGTCAGCATTTCGAGGTAGGGCCAGTCGGCCGGGGCAATGCTCAACGGCGCGGTTCCGCCCTGCAAATCGATCGTCAACAGTGAAAGAGACATCGAGAAATCCAAGCTAGGAGGATGATTATTACTCTACTCCTACTGGACAGTTCTTACCTCATGCCAATTGCAGTGTGGCGCCGCCAACGCCTGTCTCTGCAGAAATTGCGATAAAAACGCAACAGTGCGATCGCTACAAGTGAGGGCGGCGCCGGGAAACGCTTATTCCGGTGCGAACACGCGCAGGCGATGGCCGTCCGGGTCCAGCGCGGTGAAGGTGTAGCCAAAGTCCATCTGGCCCGGAACCTGGGCGATGGTCAGGCCTTTTTCGGCCCATTCGGCATGGGTATCGTTGACGACGCTGCGGTCGGCCACGCAGAAGGCCAGCTCAAAGCTGCCTGGTGCGGACACGACTTTTGGAGTCACGGTATGGCGCGCCCACAGGCCCAGCTTGACGCCGGAGTCGAGGTCGTACATGGCGAAGGTCGGCGAGGCGTCGATCGGTTCCTTGCCCAGCAGCTTGGTGTAAAACGCTACGCTGTTGGTCGGGCTTTCTACGTACAGAAGGATGAAGTTCGGGTCGATCATGATGGTCTCCTTTGAGTGACAAGTGCGGCGCCGTGTTTGGCGCCGCATGCATGCACTGTAGGGGGAGGGTGTGACAGTTTCTGTCAGTAGTGGAGGGGAAACGCCAGGCACGGGGCAGGCGGTGCCAGATCCTGCCTTGGCCTGGTTCCGTCTATTTCGAGTTGTTTGCGGATAATCCGATCTGAAATCCGCAGGCGTTTGTCTAGAACGGTCCATGAGCTTGCCGTGCAAGTCTAGTGTGGTCCGGTCCTAGAAGACGAAAATCTGAAGGGATCGGTTTTCTTGTTCTCCGATCCGCTAGTGTCCTTAATGACAGCGCGGGTCTATTTTTAAAGGCAACAGTTCGCTGACGATTACGCCAACAGGCGCTGCCGCTATAAACAATAGCAAGCTCGCGATGGAAGGTAGGAATGCTTGAGCGAGGGAAGTCATGAACCTGCCGGAACCGATACCGGCGCGCGCCATCCAGCCACCAATTGCGATCAAGCCATACGCTGCTGTGCACAAGAAAAGAACGGCAAAAAATCCCAGGGAAAATCCATGCATCCGCCTGGCCGCACACCAGTCGCGCGGCGTATGCAGCAAAATCCCGTAGGGGCTTTCAGCATGCAGGTAGGCGCCCGCGGCAATGGTAATCAAGAGAAGCATCCAGGAAATATTCGGAATTCTTCCCAACCAAGTCGTTTTGCCAGTCATAAACGCTCGCAGTGTTCAGCTCGCCGGTGCCAGCGGCCCGATCAGCGTGCCATCGGTCGCGGGCTGCGTTTCCGCCTCAGCCTGTGCCGCTTCGCCGACAGCGGCACGGGTCGCCACTTCCAGTTCGCCAAAGGCATCCTGGGTCAGTTGCATCAAGCGGTCCGGATCGGGTACCAGATCGGTATCGACAAACAACGCCAGCTGAATCTGCCCCGCATACGAAATGAAGGCCAGTCCCACGCCCAGCTTACCTGCCTGCGGCACCCAGCAGATCAGGTCCGTCATGCGCGAGCCGGCCAGGTAGCGGCGGCTGCCGGGGCCTTCGATATTGGTCAGCACCACCGAACCCTTGGACGTGAACAGGTTCAGCGCGAAATGCTGCAGCGCCACCGGCAGGCAGCCGGCGATCGACAGGAAGGCCATGGTGGCCAGCGGCTGGTGCGAACGCTTGATGGCGGTCATGCGCGCGCTGGACTGGCGCAGCCGTTCGCAAGGCTCGTCCACATTGGTCGGCAGTTCCACCGCCACCAGGCCGAACTCGTTCCCCAGCTGGAAGGCGTTCGACTTCTCGCGCAGATTGAAGGTGACGGCGGCGCGCAGCGCGCGTTCTTCCACATGCTGATCGCGCTCGCTCAGATACTGGCGCAGCGCGCCGGAGACGGCGGCTACCCACACGTCGTTCATGGTCGCGCCCATGCGCTTGGCGGTCATGCGCACGCGCTCCAGTTCCAGTGGCGGCAGCCAGACCAGCTGCTTCTCGCCGGTCAGCGGGGCCTTGAGCTGGGTGTGGGCGTCGGGCCACAGCAGCGACAGGCGCGTGACGTGGGCGGCGATCTTCAGCCAGGACAGGCCGCGCGCCAGCGAGGAGCAGACCGAGTTGGCGGTGACCAGCGCCAGGTTCGGATGGCCCACCAGCGAAGGGGCCTTGCCGTGGCGGTCGTTGTCGTCGGTCAGGTGGTTCAGCACGTGCACCAGTCCCAGCCCGTCGGTGATGCAGTGGTGGACGCGGAACACGATCGCGTGGCCGCCGTTGACCTGGTCGAGTACCGTCATATGCCACATTGGGCGGTCGGTGCGCAGCGGCTGGTGGGCGATGCGGGTCATGTGCCGCTGCAGTTCTGCGCGGCTCACCGCCTGGTCCATGCGCTCGAAGCAGATGTGCTCCAGGATGTTGAAGTCCTCGTCCTCCACCCAGCTGGCCGTGCCCATGCAGCTGACCACCTTCTGCGTAAAGCGCGGATAGTTGGGCAGGCGGTGGCCGATGGTCGAGACCAGCCTTTCCATGTCGACCGCGCCTTCGAACAGCAGAATACTGTTGATGACCATCAGATTCTTGTTGGTGTCCATCCGGTGCCAGGCATAGTCGCGCCGCGTCATGCGCGACTTGGCCGCCGTGTGCGGGCGCGCCGGTTCGGCCGATTGCTCGGACAGGGCGCTGCTGTCATGCGGCGCGGTGCGCGCGGCGGGGCTGGCGGAACGATCGTTCATTGCTGCGGTCTCCTTGTGCCGCGTCGTTTCTTGTCGATGACGTCGGCGTTGTTGCGTGCGGTGTTACGGGCGCTGTTGCTCGATGCGAAAGCTGAATCGTTTATACCGTTTCCGTCTGTACCACCTTGGCGCCGGTTTGCTGGCCCTTTGCCGCGCTGGCCGCCTTGGCGCTCTTGGCCCCGCGCGGCCGCAGCGCATAGCGGTTCAGGCCCGCCATGTGCACGCGGCACAGATAGTCCTGCCAGTCGATCTGCGCGGGATCGACGCCGAAGCGGGCGCGGTCTTCGGCGCCGAAGCGCCGCGCCAGCGCCATCAGGCGGGTATTCTGGAATACGTACTGCGGCGCGGTATAGAACGAGAACGTCAAGGCCAGCAGCTGGGTGGTGCGCAGCGCTTCGAGCGCGGGCGACTCGGCCTTGCCGACCAGCCGGCGCAGCGCGCTCCAGCTGGTCACGCCCAGGCTCATGGCCTTCAGCAGCAGCATGAAGACGGGGCGGCTGACGGTGCGGAACTGGTGCTTGGGTTCCGAGTAGAACAGGCGGTCATGCTGCTGCCAGTTGCGTTTGGACTCGGCCTGGATCAGCTCAATGACCTCGGCCAGCCGGATCGGCTTGCCGGTGCTGGTGCTGGCCTGGTAGATGCGGTGGGCGGGCGCGTCGCTCAGTGCCTCGGCGCCGGCCAGCAGCACGCTGTTGGCCACCAGGTCGGCCGGCACGATGTCGACCACTTCCTTCGGACGGGCCGGAAAGAATTTGGTCTTGCCGCGCGCGTAGGCGAGGATGATGGCGTCGGCCACCTTCACGCCTTCGATCCAGCCCGGCGCCGGTTCGGCCAGCGTGCTTTCGATGATCGACGGACGCACGATGGTCAGCGCGCGGCCTTGCATGGCTTCCATGGCGAGCTGCTCGCCCATCCACTTGGTGAAGGTATAGGTGTCGTTCCAGCCGTAGTGATTGGCCTCGGCGATGCCCAGCTCGGTCAGGCTGCGCGCCAGCAGGGCCGGGTCGCTGATCTCGGTCTTGATGTCGGCAATGCGTCCTTGCAGGCGGCGCAGCAGGGTGCTCAGATCGTAGTGGCCGGCCGCATGGCGCGGAATGGCGGCGCCGGCCGGCTGCACGATCTGCTCCGGCATCGAGCCGCGATTGTAGCCGTTGACATAGCAGGTGGACACCTGGATCAGCGGGGCGCTGGCCGCGCGCGTGAGCGTGGCCACGTTCTGCACGCTGAGGGCGTTGATCGCCAGCGCTTCGTCGAGCGATTCGCGGAAGTTCACGCTGGCGGCGGCGTTGATGACCAGGTCGACCTGGCTGGCCAGTTCGGCAAAGGCCAGCAGCGGCAAGCCGAAGGCCGCCTCGGTCACCTCGCCGGTGACGCAGGCGATTTTATGGGCGAAGAAGTGTTCCAGGTAGTCGGGCCGTTCGCTGCGCAGCTTGTCGAACACGCTGGAGGTGGCGATTTCGGCCTCGAAACGGGCGCGCGCACTGGCACCATGGCGGCCGGCGCGTATCAGCAGCGTGATGCGGCCGATGTCGGGCACGGCGCGGATCAGCTTTTCCAGAATCACCTTGGCCAGAAAGCCGGTGGTGCCGGTGATCAGGACGCGCTTGCCCGCCAGCGCCGCCATGTTCAGCGCGCCGCCAGCTGCGGTGGACGCCGCCGGCGTCCCTGTGGTCTTGTCTTGCTGTGCATAGGTCATAGGCTTCTCAGTCTCTTCTTTTAGGGCAGGCCATTTGCCGTCGAGGTTTGCTCCACGTTCTTTGTGAGAAGTTTTCTTGCGGCAGGAGGGCGGCGGTGGCCTGCCTTCCTGCATGTTCTTGCTAGGAGGAAACGGTATCAATACAACAATAGGTCTGATCTTAATTGCAAACGCGAAGTGGACTGGCCTCTTTGCCGTGGCTTGAGGAGCCAAACACATGGCTGCAAGAGTCACTGGTCTGGCGCAAGAGGGGGCGAAGGGCCGTGGCGGCCTGGTCTGATGAGGCCGTTCAGCAACAGTTTCGCGCCACGCGTGGACAGCCTGGCTCGCAGGGTCATCCACAGCGAGCCGATGCGGTTCAAAGGTGTTGGTATAAATACACTCTTTTGCTTATCATGGCGGCCTTCGCGGCCCGGCCGCAGCACTCTGAAAGCATCTGTGAACAAGAAACTCCTTACGCTGGCCCTGCTGGGTATTGGTATCGCCTTGGCCGGCGCCAGCGCCGGGACCGAGGCCGAGCAGGCCGTCTACTCGCTGCGCAAGGCCGCGCAGGGCGGCAACGCCGAAGCGCAGTACCAGCTGGGCAAGCTGTATGCGATGGGCTATGGCGCGCCGAAAGACTATGTGCTCTCCTATGCGATGTCCAGGCTCGCCGCCATTGGCGAACACGAGGAGGCGGAAAAAAGTCTGGGGGGCTGGGACGGCGAACTGACCGACCAGCAGTTGGCCGAGGGCGATGCGCTGGTCGCCGCCTGGAAGAAGGGGGATGCCTTCCCCGCCGCTTCGCGCTACGGTATGCAGCGCAAGGTGAACTATGTGGAGGATTCCCAGGGCAAGCTGGATGCGACGCCGGAGGTGCGGGCGCTGTTCAAGGCGGCCAGCGAGGGCGAGGAAGCGGAGTTCATCCGCCTGCTCGGCAAGGTCGGCAACGTCAACGACTATCTGGTGGACGATGAAAAACTGCTGCACGCCTTGCTGCTGCCGGCCGCCAGCCTGCGTAGCGAAGCCGATGCCTGGCGTACGGCCGGCAACAACGCGCGTGACTTGAACCATTGGCAAGCGCAGCAGGCGCGCCACGCGGCGCTGCAGCCGGCCAAGCTGCGCATGCTGGCGCTCGCGCTGGAGCGCGGCGCCAGCATCAAGGAAGGCACGCGCAGCGCGAACGCGGCCGCGCTGCATCTGGCGGCGATGTTCGGCACGCCGGACATGATCGCTTTGCTGCTCAAGCACGGCGCCGATCCGCGCCAGTACGGCGGCGAAAACTATCAGCTGGCGCCGCTGGAATTCGCGCTGGAGCAGAAGAAGTATGCGCGCGGCGTGCCGGAACTGATTTCCCCGGCCCAGCGCACCGACAATATTCTGGCGCTGCTCAAGGCTGGCGCCGCGCGGCCCTACATCCGGATCGAGGAGAACGCGCGCAAAAAGGACGGTGGCGACAAGCCTGAGCTTCCCTACGCCGACTATCTGTTGTGGCCCAAGGTGCTCGGCCTGACCAGCGGTACCGACGTGCTGGATGCCTTGCTGAAAACCGGTACCCGGCCGGCCAAATATGAAAACGAGGGCAAGACCAGTTTCGATGTCGCGGCCGAAGCGGGCAATGCCGACGCGATCGCCTGGCTCAAGCCGCGCGTGCCGCGCTATGGCATGGATAGGCAGGACCATTGGCTGGGTGCGGCCATGCTGGCCATGTACAGCAGCGCGCCCGGCCGCGACGATGTGCTGCGGCAGTTGCTGGCCAAGGGAATGGACTGGAACCAGTCGGGACCGCACCAAGACAGCTACGGCCTGGATTACCGCCCACTGCATGGCGGCAGCGAGCGTATTGAAAGCGGTACGCTGCTGAACCACGCCACCCGCGCGCGCCGTGCCGAGTGGATTCCGCAACTGGCGGCGCTGGGTGCGCCGGTGCACAAGGGCGGCAGCGTGGAGGATCTGCTCGGCGCGGTGCGCGCGGGCGATTCCGGGATGGTACAGGCTTTGCTGGCGCAGGGCGCCGATCCGCTGAGTGGTTCCGAACCGGCGCTGGTGCTGGCGCTCGGCGCGCCGGCCGGGCAGGACGCGATCCTCGATCTGCTGCTTGAGCATATCGTCAAGGTGCAGAAAAAATCGCTGGCGGACATGCAATTCACACCGCTGGAACAGGTGCTGACCGGGCCGGATGGCATCGGCGTGGGACGTCTGCGCAAGCTGTTGGACGCCGGCGCCTCGGCCGAGGGACTGAGCCGGGAAGCTGTCGGTGCGCTCTTCGGCGCTCAGGATCGCAGCCTGGCTGTCTTGCTGATCGAGCACGGCCTGCTGGGCGAGGTCCAGGCAAAACCCGCGCCCAAGGGCGCCAGCAAGGCGAAGGTCAAGATGGCAGCCCAGGTGATGGCGGCAGAGAAGGCGGCGCGCGCGGCCAATGCGGCCGAGCCTTACTTTGTCTTCATCGCGATTCGCGAAGGAAGGGCCGACCTGCTGCCGGCGATCCTGGCGCATGGTGAAAACCCGAATCTGCGCACGGCCATGCGCGATGGCAGCGTCCAGCCCAACGCGGTGGAGTACGCGATTTCGCAGGGGCAGGTGGAAGAGCTGAACGTGCTGCTGGCCCACGGCGGCGTGATCGACATGAAAGGTGGACTGCCTTGGGGCTCGCCGCTGGACCGCGCGGTGGCCTCGCTCAAGCCGGAGATGCTGCGCTTGGTCAGCAAAAACCATACGCAGCCCTTGAACCAGGTGTGCCTGCCTTTGCATGCCCATCTGGCAAAGGTGGTGCTGGAGGCGCCCGCCGCGTACTGGTCCCTGTTGCGCGAGCATGGATTCGGTGCGGGCAGCGCTTGTCCGGGCATGCAGGGAATGCTGGCGCTATATCTGTCCGAGAGCCCGCACTTGCTGCTGGAAGGCTGGCTGGGTCAGCAACTGGTGGAGCGCTTGCCGCAACTGGGTCCACAGCGCGAAGTCTTCGACGCCGATCTGTGGGCGGCCATTGCCATGAGCAAGAACGATCCGCTCAGCGGGCTGCTGGCCAAAGCCGGCTGGGTGGCCCCGGCACGTGCTGTCGTGGCGGAGGAAGCGCCGGTGCAGACGGACAAGGCGGCCGACCTGGCGCTGCAGCCGAAACTGGTGGGTCACTACTATCTGTCGGGTGTGCGCGAAGTGGGCGCCGAAATCCTGCTGCGCCCGAACGGCAAGTTCCAGTATTCGATGGCGTATGGCGCTGTCGATGAATATGCACAGGGCAGCTGGACGGTGTGGAATCAGCAGCTGGTGTTCCGTTCCGAGACCGCCGAAGCGCAGCCTGCCACGATGCGTCCATCCACCGATGCGCCGGCCGTCAAATTGGCGGCCGGCCAGGTGCTGGTGGACCTGCGCCACAATGGCAAGAGCATCCCCGACTTCAAGGTGACGGTGCTGGGCGACCTGCCGCAGAAGGTGGAGGGGCGCACCGGCGGCAAGGGCTGGCGCGGCGCCTTCAGCGGGCCGGTGCGCCAGATCGCGGTGAGCCACGCGGAGTTCAATGAAGGTAAATGGATGCCGTATGTCGTCGCGCCGGGCGAGGCGCAGCGCGGTAGTTATCAGCTGGACTTCCAGGAGCCGGCGACGGCGCTGGCGGGCTTTAACTTTACGCTCGATGTCCGCGATGGCAAGCTGGTGCTGGAGCGTCAGGGGCGTGAAATGCTGTTTGAAAAACACTAAGGACTTAAACACACAGAAGCTTGTGCTTTGGACAGAGTAGTTGGCGGGCCGCCGGCATCGGCTTCAAACCCACGGCGTACCCCTGGGGTCTGACCCGGCGGGTCAGACCCCCGCACTTTGC
>JABTBR010000038.1 GCA_013284265.1 Oxalobacteraceae bacterium
CCCCCCCCCCCCGCCGCATCCCTACTCAATTCAGCGCCCGCAAATGAGGCGAGAGGCGGGGAGGCGGGGGTCAGGTCTGACATTCAGGGAGGCGGGGGTCAGGTCTGACATTCAGACACGGCCTCATCCGCTAACCCACGCTCTCCGGAGGCGGGGGTCAGGTCTGACATTCAGACACGGCCTCATCCGCTAACCCACGCTCTCCGCCTCTCCCCGCGCTCAGCGACCCAGGCGCTCCAGCTTGGCCACGCCCAGATCAAGCACCTTCATGCCGTTGCTGCCGAAATTGATCTTGGCCCGCGTATCGCCGCCACCGCCCTCGATATTGACGATCACTCCCTCGCCGAATTTACCGTGCAGCACCGACTCGCCGATGCGCCAGCCCGACGAACCCGACGCGCTCGACTTCTGCGCCAGCTTCTGCGCGATCGCATTGTCGGAGCCCGTCAGCGGCACCTCGTCCCAGGCCGACTTGCGGTTGCCCGACCAGTGCGACTGCACCTTGGGCGACAGCCACTTGAGCGACTCTTCGGGCAATTCGTCGAAGAAGCGCGACTTCATGTTGTAGCGGGTCTGGCCGTGCAGCATGCGCGTCTGCGCGAACGACATATACAGACGCTTGCGCGCCCGCGTGATCGCCACATACATCAGGCGCCGCTCCTCTTCCACGCCGCCATCCTCGCGCGAACTGCTCTCGTGCGGGAACAGGCCCTCTTCCAGGCCGGTGATGAACACATTGTCGAACTCCAGGCCCTTGGCCGAGTGCACCGTCATCATCTGCAAGGCATCCTGGCCCGCCGTGGCCTGATTGTCGCCCGCCTCCAGCGAGGCATGCGACAGAAAGGCCGACAGCGGCGACATCACGGTCGGCAGCGGCGCGTCGGCGTCATAGATCTCGATCCCGTCCGCATTGACGATGGGCGCACCGGCCGAGGCCTGCGCCTGCGGCCCCAGATGCGCCGGCGCGCCCTGGCCGAAGCCTTCTTCCGACACGAACTGGGTGGCCGCGCTGACCATCTGCTCCAGATTCTCGATCCGGTCGGCGCCTTCTTTTTCATTCTGATAGTGGGTCAGCAGGCCGCTGGCCTCCAGCACCACCCGCACCAGTTCCGGCAAGGGCATTTGCTGGGTTTCAAAGCGCGCGCCCTCGACCAGGCGCACGAAGCCGCCCAGCGAGGAACCGGCCTTGCCCGCCACATGCGGCACCGCCGCGTACAGCGAAATGCCGAACTGCTCCGACGCCGCCTGCAGCGCCTCGATCGAGCGCAGGCCGATGCCGCGCGTGGGGAAATTCACCACCCGCAGGAAGGCCGAATCATTGTGCGGATTGTCCATCAGTTGCAGATAGGCGATCGCGTGCTTGACCTCGGCGCGCTGGAAGTAGCGCAGGCCGCCATACACGTGATACGGGATGCCGGCCGAGAACAGCGCGTGCTCGATCACGCGCGATTGCGCATTCGAGCGGTACAGCACCGCGATCTCGCTGCGCGAGGCGCCGTCGGCGATCAGGCTCTTCGACTCCTCGATGATCCACTGCGCTTCCTGCAGATCCGAACTGGCCTCGTAGATGCGCACCTGCTCGCCGTGGCCCGCATCGGTGCGCAGGTTCTTGCCCAAGCGCTTGCTGTTATTGGCGATCAGCATATTCGCCGAATCGAGGATGTGGCCATAGGAGCGGTAATTCTGCTCCAGCTTGATCAAATTCTGCACCTTGAACTCGCGTTCGAAGGACGTCATATTGCCCACATTGGCGCCGCGGAAAGCGTAGATGCTCTGGTCATCGTCGCCCACCGCGAACAGCGCGCCGCCGTCGCGCTCGCCATGCCCGGCCAGCAGCTTGAGCCAGTTGTATTGCAGATTATTGGTATCCTGAAACTCGTCGACCAGGATGTGCTTGAAGCGCTGCTGGTAGTGCTGGCGCAGCGGCTGGTTGCGGCTGAGCAGCTCAAAGCTGCGCAGCAGCAGTTCGGCAAAATCGACCACGCCTTCGCGCTGGCACTGCTCGTCATAGAGCTGGTACAACTCGACCATCTTGCGCTCGATCGGATCGAAGGCTTCCACCTTGTCCGCGCGCAAGCCCTGGTCCTTGGCATTGTTAATGAAATACACCACCGTCTTCGGCGGATATTTTTCATCATCGATATTGTTCGCCTTCAGCAAGCGCTTGATCACCGACAACTGATCCTGGGAATCGAGAATCTGGAAGGTCTGGGGCAAGGCCGCGTCGCGGTAATGCGTGCGCAGCAGGCGGTTACACAGGCCGTGGAAGGTCCCTATCCACATCCCGCGCGTATTGATGGGCAACATCGCCGACAGCCGCGTCATCATTTCCTTGGCCGCCTTGTTGGTAAAGGTCACCGCCAGGATGCCGGCCGGCGACACCTGTCCGGTCTGGATCAGCCAGGCGATGCGGGTGGTCAGCACACGGGTCTTGCCGGAGCCGGCGCCGGCCAGGATCAGGGCGCTCTGGGCCGGCAGGGTCACGGCGGCCAGTTGTTCGGGATTGAGGTTGTGAAGGAGATTTTGCATCCCGTGATTATACCGGCAGGCGCCGCAACATCGGGAAGAATGCTGCATGGATATACAGTATGCGATCCACCTGCCCTGCTGAAAAACCGGGCACCCGCGCAAGCGGGCACCCCGTTTTACCTCATGCAACCATCAATACAGCACCACCGAGCGGATCGATTCGCCGCTCTTCATCAGGTCGAAGCCCTCGTTGATGCGTTCCAGCGGCAGGCGGTGGGTGATCAGGTCGTCGATGTTGAGCTTGCCTTCCATATACCAGTCGACGATCTTCGGCACATCGGTGCGGCCGCGCGCGCCGCCGAAGGCGGACCCTTTCCAGACCCGCCCCGTCACCAGCTGGAAAGGCCGGGTGGAAATTTCCTGCCCCGCCGCCGCCACGCCGATAATGATCGACTGGCCCCAGCCCTTGTGGCAGCACTCGAGCGCCTGGCGCATCGTGGTGGTGTTGCCGATGCACTCGAAGCTGTAGTCGGCGCCGCCGTCGGTCAGCTGAATGATGTGATCGACCACGTTCTCGACCTGGTTCGGATTGATGAAATGGGTCATGCCGAACTTGCGCGCCATCGCTTCACGCTCCGGGTTCAGGTCCACGCCGATGATCTTGTCGGCGCCCACCATCCTGGCCGCCTGGATCACGTTCAGGCCGATGCCGCCCAGGCCGAACACCACCACATTGGCGCCCGCTTCCACCTTGGCGGTAAATAGCACCGCGCCCACGCCGGTGGTCACGCCGCAACCGATGTAGCACACCTTGTCGAAAGGCGCGTCCTCGCGGATCTTGGCCAGCGCGATTTCCGGCACCACGATGTAGTTCGAGAAGGTCGAGGTCCCCATGTAGTGGTAGATCGGCTGGCCGGCTATCGAGAAGCGGCTGGTCGCATCCGGCATCAGGCCGCGTCCCTGGGTGGAGCGGATCGACTGGCACAGATTGGTTTTTTGCGACAGGCAGAATTTACACTGGCGGCATTCCGGCGTGTACAGGGGAATGACGTGGTCGTCCTTTTTCAGCGTCTTCACGCCGGGACCGACATCGACCACCACGCCGGCGCCCTCATGGCCCAGGATGGCGGGGAAGATCCCTTCCGGATCGGCGCCGGACAGGGTGTAGTAATCGGTGTGGCAGATGCCGGTGGCCTTGATCTCCACCAGCACCTCGCCTTCGCGCGGGCCGCCCAGTTCGACGTCTTCAATTGTCAGCGGCTGACCCGCCTTCCATGCGATGGCTGCTCTGGTTTTCATGTGCTTGTCCTGTGCTTGCGTTAAGAGAGTGGGAACAGCGGTACGGCTGCGCGCAGCGCCCGTTCCGCCGGTCCGCCATGATAGCAAGGCAGCCAGGACAAGGATATCGTTTTGATGCGGCGTGCCGGCTACAGCGGCACATCGGCCTGGCGTGCCGGCCCCAGCCCCAGTAAATGGGAGACGGTGCGCCACAGCTGGCGCGGCGAGGTCCAGGGCTTGGGCAGGAAGGCATTGGCCTGTTCGCGCGACGCCGGATGGCGCGCCGAATACAGCAGCACCGGTGTATGGGCCTGCGCCTCGCGCAGGCAGGCAATCAGGCTGGCGCCATCGCCGTCGGGCAGGTCGGGATCGAGCACCACCAGCGCAAAGTGTTCGTTCTGGATCGCCTTTTCGGCGGCGGCCAGCGTATGCACATGGGTGACCTGGGTTTCCGGCACCAGCAAGGTCGCCAGCACCAGCGCGGCGTCGCCGTCGGCATCGATATGCAGCACCCGCGGCGCTTCATGCAGCAGGGCCATGGACAGGGGAGCGCCCACCGTGGCGGCTGGCCGCGCGGCGGAGAACGGCGCGCCCGTGGACGTTTCCACGGCGCTGGACTGATTGATGTAGTTGTCGAAATGGTAGATGGACATGTGGCCTCCCTGGCTCGATTTATCTTGGCCCATCGCTGGGCTGCAAAAAAAGGGGAACTTGGCGATGGCCGGCGTGACGCAAACGCGACATCGGGCCGTCGCAAGGCATCAATCTGGCTATCGGCATGCAAGTCGGCGGAGCTGGGCCGAGGGACAAATGCGGCCGCGAGGGACAGGGCGGCCAGGAGGAACGACGGGCGCTAGCGGGCTTGAGCTATCGCGCCGTGTAACAGTGTAGCGGGACGAACCCCTTGGGTCCGTCCGCGATAGTTTCCAGTCTACATGAAATATTCCAGAAAACAAGGTCTGGCGAGCGGCCTATTTTTTCAGCCTGCCATTGAAGGCCGCATGCAAACTATTCAAAATTTCTTCCGCGCCAAGCAGCTGGTCGGCCACCTCGTTGACCTTGCGCCGGCTGGAACGGGCGTGATCGCGCAGCACCTCGAAGGCGGTGTTGCGGTCGGTCTGGAATTTGCACATCAGCAAGCCCACGGCCAGGCTGGTCTCGCGCCCGGCGGCCAGCGCCGCGTTCAGATTGAGTTCGGTGCGGCGCAGCTGGCGGATCTCGTCGGCGCGCGCCAGGCCGGCCTCGAAGGCGGGCATCAGTTGTTTTTCGTCGACCGGCTTGACCAGGAAGCCCACCGCGCCATAGGCTGCGGCCTGCTTGCTGGCATCGCTGTCGCCGCGCCCGGACAGGAACATGAAGGGTACCGAGGTGCTGCTGTGCAGCTGCTTGGCCAGCTCCATGCCGGACATGCCGGGCATGTGGATGTCGAGCAGGGCCAGGTCGGGCTCGCGCTGGCTGATCAGCTCGAGCGCCTGTTCGGCCGAGGTGGCCTGGACCACTTCATGGCCGGCGTGGCGCAGTACTTCGCCCAGATAGTCGAGCAGCAACTGCTCGTCGTCGACGATCAGGATCAGGCGTGCGGGTCGGGTAGATGTATTCATGGGGGCGGCAACCTTGGACTGATGCGAACGTCCCCATTATAGAGCGGAAGTTGGCCGCTTTCAGACGATTTCGCTGCCCGCATACAAGGCCCGGAACTGGCCCACCGCCGCCGCCACATCGTCGGCCAGATACACGCTGCTGATGGCCGCCACCATGTCGGCGCCACGCGCCACCAGCGGCGCCGCGTTCTCCGGCGTCATGCCGCCGATGACCACCACCGGCACCGTGATGATGCCGGCCGCCTGCAGCACGATGTCGGGCTGGGTCGTCACCGCATATTTTTTCACGCGCGATGGATAGAAGCCGCCAAAGGCCACATAGCTGGCACCGGCCGCCTGGGCCGCCAGTGCGCGCGGCATGTCGCCATAGCAGGACGAACCGATGATCGCGTCCGGCCCGAGCTGGGCGCGGATCTCGGCCACGCTGGCGTCGGTGCCGCCCAGGTGCACGCCGTCGGCGCCGATCCGCACGCACAGTTCGGTGTAGTCATTGATGATGAAAGGGACCCGATAGCGCCGGCACAAGACCAGCAGGGCCGTGGCCTGTTCCAGCCGCAGCGCCGCGTCGGCGTCCTTGTGGCGGTACTGCAGCAGCGTCACGCCGGCCTGCAAAGCCTGTTCGGTGACGGCCAGCAGTTTTGCCGTATCGTCCCAGTTGGGGGTGACCAGATAAAGTCCTTGCATGGTGTGCTCTCAAAAAATGTTGGGTTCAATGCGGCAACGGTGCCGCGCCATATCAGCGCCGCGGGATGCGCTGGCCATCGGCCACCGCATAGGCATCCTGCAAGGCGCGATGCACATAGGCCTGGGCCTGGGCCAGCGCGGCTTCCAATGCCACGCCCTGCGCCAGCAGGCCGGCGATCGCCGAGGCCAGCGTACAGCCGCTGCCATGGAAACCGCCGGGCAGGCGCGGCCAGCGCCACTGCTGGCTGGCGTCCGGGCCGAAATAGCGGTTCACTACCTGCTCGCCGCCATCGTGGCCGCCGGTGATCAGCACATGGCGGCAGCCCTTGGCGCGCAGCACGCGCGCCTGTTCGGACGGCTCCTGCCGGCCGCTCAGGGCCAGCGCTTCCGGACCGTTGGGCGTCAGCACGGTGGCCAGCGCCAGCAGCGGCGCCAGCGCACTCACGGCGTCGCCGCGCGAGAGCGTATCGCCATGGCCGCTGGCCAGCACCGGATCGACTATCAGCGCCAGGCCGGGCTGGTCGCGGCGCAGCGCCAGCACCACCTCGGCGATCGCAAGCGCATTCGCGGCGCTGCCGGGGATGCCCACCTTGACCGCGCCGATGCGGATTTTTTCCGTCAGCGCGCGGGCCTGGCGCAGCAGCAGCGCCGGTTCCACCGGCTGCACATCGTAGACGCGGTCGTTGTCCTGCGCGGTCAGCGCGGTGACCACGGTGAGCGCATGCGCGCCCTGCCCCGCGATCGCCTGCAGATCGGCGGCAATGCCGGCGCCGCCCGAGGGATCGACCCCGGCGAACACCAGCACCGTGGCGCGCACAGGCGGGCGGGCCGCGCCGGCTTCGCGCGCGCGGCCGCTGCCATGTCCACCCTGCGCGCCTTGCGCTGTCATGCCAGCCGGCCCGCCATCGGCGAGGACGGCGAGGCCGAGAAGCGCTTCGGAATACGGCCCGCCAGATAAGCCTCGCGGCCCGCCTGCACGCCCAGACGCATGGCGCGCGCCATGCGCACCGGATCTTGCGCGCTGGCGATGGCGGTGTTCATCAACACGCCGTCGCAACCGAGCTCCATCGCGATCGCCGCGTCCGAGGCGGTACCGACGCCGGCATCGACCAGCACCGGCACCTTGGCCTGCTCGATGATCAGCGACAGATTCCATGGGTTCAGAATACCCATGCCCGAACCGATCAGCGAAGCGAGCGGCATCACCGCCACGCAGCCGATATCCTCCAGAATTTTCGCCTGGATCGGATCGTCGCTGCAGTAGACCATCACATCGAAGCCGTCGCGCACCAGCGCCTCGGCCGCGATCAGGGTTTCCGGCATGTGCGGGAACAGGGTCTTCTCGTCGCCCAGCACTTCGAGCTTGACCAGCTTGTGGCCATTGAGCAGTTCGCGCGCCATCTGCAAGGTGTAGATCGCGTCCTTGGCGGTGTAGCAGCCGGCCGTATTGGGCAGGATGGTGTACTGCGACGGCGGCAGCACGTCGAGCAGGCTGGGTGCCTTCGGGTCCTGGCCGATGTTGACGCGGCGGATCGCCACGGTGATGATTTCCGCGCCGGCCGCATCGGTCGCCTCGCGCGTCTGCGCCAGGTCCTTGTATTTGCCGCTGCCGACCAGCAGGCGCGAGTTGTAGGTCTTGCCCGCGATGGTCAGCAGGTCGGTATTCTGGGTATGCTCATTCATGTCGTTTTCCTTGTTCGTTGATGGCGCCGGCCTTGGACGTGGAAACGGCAGCGAAGGCGCTATGCACGATCGCTGCCGTCCTGGTCTCTAGCCGCCGCCGATGGCGCGCACGATATCCACTTTGTCCCGCGGCTGCAGCAGGCGCTGCGGCCACTGCTGGCGCGGCACCACCGAGCGGTTGACCGCCAGCGCCAGCGCCTGCCCCGTCAGGGACAAGGCGTCGATCAGCTCATTGAGGCTGTGCTGGCTTGGCACGCTGCGCACCTCCCCATTCAGCTCGATTTCCATCATGCTTGCACTCATGCCGGCCTCACAGTTTCCGATACAGTTCGGCGCCGCTCTTGATGAACTCGATCGCCTTGGTCTGCATGCCCTGCGCCAGCGCCGCGCCGTCGCCCAGATTGCCGTTGGCGGCGGCGAATTCGCGCACCTCCTGGGTGATCTTCATCGAGCAAAAGTGCGGACCGCACATCGAGCAGAAGTGCGCCACCTTGGCCGAATCCTTCGGCAGGGTCTCGTCGTGGAACTCGCGCGCCTTGTCCGGATCGAGGCCCAGGTTGAACTGGTCGTCCCAGCGGAATTCGAAGCGCGCCTTCGACAGCGCGTTGTCGCGGATCTGCGCGCCCGGATGGCCCTTGGCCAGATCGGCCGCATGCGCGGCGATCTTGTAGGTGATGATGCCGTCCTTGACGTCATTCTTGTCGGGCAGGCCCAGATGCTCCTTCGGCGTCACGTAGCACAGCATCGCCGTACCGTACCAGCCGATCTGCGCGGCACCGATGCCGGAGGTGATGTGGTCGTAGCCCGGCGCGATATCGGTGGTCAACGGTCCCAGGGTGTAGAACGGCGCTTCGCCGCACTGCTCCAGCTGCAGGTCCATGTTTTCCTTGATCAGCTGCATAGGCACGTGGCCCGGGCCTTCGATCATCACCTGCACGTCGTGCTGCCAGGCGATCTGGGTCAGTTCGCCCAGGGTCTTCAGTTCGCCCAGTTGCGCTTCGTCGTTGGCGTCGTATATGGACCCAGGACGCAGGCCATCGCCCAGCGAGAACGACACGTCATAAGCCTTCATGATTTCGCAGATCTCGTTGAAGTGCGTGTACAGGAAGGATTCCTTGTGGTGCGCCAGGCACCACTTGGCCATGATCGAACCGCCGCGCGAGACGATGCCGGTCAGGCGCTTGGCCGTCATCGGCACATAGCGCAGCAGCACGCCGGCGTGGATGGTGAAGTAGTCGACGCCCTGCTCGGCCTGTTCGATCAGGGTGTCGCGGAAGATTTCCCAGGTCAGGTCCTCGGCCTTGCCGTTGACCTTTTCCAGCGCCTGGTAGATCGGCACGGTGCCGATAGGGACCGGGCTGTTACGGATGATCCATTCGCGCGTTTCGTGGATATGCTTGCCGGTCGACAGATCCATGACGTTGTCGCCGCCCCAGCGGATCGCCCAGGTCATTTTTTCCACTTCCTCGCCGATCGACGAGGTCACGGCCGAGTTGCCGATGTTGGCGTTGATCTTGACCAGGAAATTACGGCCGATAATCATCGGCTCGATTTCCGGGTGGTTGATATTGGCCGGGATGATGGCGCGGCCGCGGGCGATTTCCGAACGCACGAATTCGGGCGTGATTTCGTTCTGGATGCTGGCGCCGTAGGACTGGCCAGGATGCTGGCGGCCCATCAGGTCGGCCAGGCGCTGGCCCATCGGACCGGAGGTCTTCAGGCTTTCCAGGTACTCCTTGCGGCGCATGTTTTCGCGGATCGCCACGAATTCCATTTCCGGGGTGATGATGCCCTGGCGCGCATAGTGCATCTGGGTGACGTTGGCGCCGGCCTTGGCGCGGCGCGGCAGGCGGTGCAGATTGAAGCGCAGCTCGGCCAGGGCCGGATCGGCCAGGCGTGCCTGGCCGTATTCGGAGGTCGGGCCGGCCAGTTCCTCGGTGTCGTTACGTTCCAGGATCCACGGCAGGCGCGGGGTCGCGGCCAGGCCGGAGCGGATGTCGATGACCGCGTCGGGATCGGTGTAGGGACCGGAGGTGTCGTAGACGTAGACCGGTGGATTGGCTTCGAAACCGAACGATGCCGGGGTATCGGCCTGGGTGATTTGGCGCATCGGCACGCGGATGTCCGGGCGGCTGCCCTCGACATAGAATTTGCGTGAATTCGGCAGCGGCGCGATGGCGGCTTGGTCGACCGTGGCGGTGGCGGACAGGAATTTCGGGTTGGCGTTCATTTGGCTCCTTTGTTTGCTACAGGAGCCAGCAAAGGAGATGGGGCAGCGTGCGCGTGAATCGGCGTGGAGCCGGGCGACGATATCCTAAGCTTCCCTTCGCTGGCATTATCCAGATCAGGTTCGGAGGGTATTTCTCACCCACGCGTCGCATTGCGACTTGCAGGACCCCTAGCGTGTGCCGCCTTGCGGCAGCGGATCGAATTATACTCCGGACAATGGCGTGTGCACAAAGTCTGTGCAAAGTGTGGTGTGATAGCGCTTATACGCGGGCCGATATGGGCGGCCGGCGCGCCTCACGGCGCTGCGGCCGTCTGCGCCGCCAGCAGCGACTCCAGCTCGTCCGGCGGCAGCGGGCGGCTGAATAGAAAGCCCTGCATCTCGTCGCAGCCCTGTTCGCTCAGGAAGGCGCGCTGCGCGGCGCTCTCCACCCCTTCGGCGCACACTCGCAGCTTCAGTTGGCGCGCCAGCGCGATGGTGGCGCGGACGATGACGCGCGCGTCGGCGCCGTGCTCGAGCGCATGAACCAGGGCCTGGTCCACCTTCAGCGTGGCGACGGGGAAGGCCTGCAGCGCCGCTACACCGGCATTGCCGCTACCGAAATCGTCGACCGTCAGCGATACGCCCACGGCCTGCAGTTCACGCATGCGCGTCAGCGACTGCTGGCGGTCGCGCATGATGAGCGGCTCGCTCAGCTCCAGCTCCAGCCATTGCGGTGCCAGCCTGCATTCGACCAGCACGCGCGCCACCAGTCCGGCCAGCGCCGGGTCCTGGAACTGGCGCGGCGACAGATTGACCGCCATCGGCAGCGGCGCCAGCCCGACCTGCTGCCAGGCACGGTTCTGGGCGCAGGCCGTGCGCAGCACCCACTCGCCCAGCACCACCATCAGCCCGCTCTCGTCGGCCAGCGCCAGGAAATGCTCGGGGCGCAGCACCCCGCGCTCGGGATGATGCCAGCGCAGCAGCGCCTCCACCCCCGCCACCCGGCCGCTGCCCAGATCGGCGCGGGGCTGGTATAGCAGCTCGAACTGGCCGCTTTCAAGGGCGCCACGCAAGTCGTCGAGCAGCGCCAGCTTCTGGTCCACGCTGGCGTTCATTTCCGGCGCATAAAACTGGCAATTGTTCTTGCCCAGCTGCTTGGCGCGGTACATCGCCGCGTCGGCGTTCATCAGCAAGGTGTCGGCGTCGCGCCCGTCGCCGGGGAACACCGCCACGCCGATGCTGCAGCCGACCCGCGCTGGCTGGCCCTCGAGCATGATCGGGCGCGACACCGTCTCGCGCACCCGTTCGAGCACCATCGCCCCGCTATAGCCGTCGCCGCCCTGCTCGGGCAGCACCAGCACGAATTCGTCGCCACCGATGCGCCCCACCGTGTCGGCCGCGCGCACGCTCTCGCCCATGCGCCCGGCCACGATCTTGAGTAGCTCGTCGCCGGCCCCGTGGCCCAGGCTATCGTTGACCAGCTTGAAACCGTCCAGGTCGATGAAGGCCACCAGCACCGCGCCCTGCTTGCGCTCGGCCTGCACGATGGCCTGGCCCAGGCGGTCGGCCAGCATGCTGCGGTTGGGCAGCCCCGTGAGCGTGTCGTGGCGCGCCATGTGCACCATGCGCTCCTCGGCCAGCTTGCGCTCGCTGATGTCGCGCATGATGGCCACCACCCCGCCGTCGACCCGCACCACCTGCTGGTGCAACCAGCGCGCACGCAATTGCGGCTGATGGTTTTCCCATTCGCTCTCGTGCATGCCGCCCACCCGCACCACCTCGGCCAGGTGGGCCAGCATGCCGTTGCCGCGTGCCTCAGGCATCAGCTGGCACAGGGTCAGGCGCAGCAATTTCTGCTTGCTCAGGCCGGTGATTTGTTCGGCCCGGCTATTGGCCGCCATGAAGGCGAAATCGCCGATCTCGCCGCCGGGCTCGTGCAGCGCGCGCAGGATGAAGAAGGCATCCATGCTGGCCTCGGAGGCGGCCGCGAAGGTTTCCTGGATGCGGCGCAGATTGCGCCGGTTCTTGGCGCCCTGCCAGGACCACAGCCAGAGCAGCGTGGCCAGCAACAGCAGCACGGCGCTGGCCACGCCGGCTTCCCACAGATTGCCGCGGCGCTGGCGCTCGAAGGCGGCCATCTGCTCGTGCTCGGCCAGGCCGGCGACCACCGTCAGGCCTAGGTCGGGAAGCTCGCGCCCGGCACGGTAGCGCCGTACCCCGTCCCAGGGACTGCGCTGGGGCGCGACGCTGTCGCCCAGGGCGGCGGCCGGATAGCGCTGGCCGAAGCTGACCTTGTCGCCGCTGCGCAGCACGCGCACCAGGCCATCGGTGCCGACCAGACCCAGCATGCCCTGCTCGCCCAGCCGGCTGCGTTCATAGCTGGCGCTGAAATAGGCCGGATCGGCTTCCAGGATCACGATGCCGGCGAAACGGCCGTGGGCATCGTTGACGCGCCGGGTGAAATGCAGATGCCATTCCTGGCTGGCGGCGACGCGCGTGGCCTGGCTGACAAAAGTGCCGCCGCCGTCGCGCTCGCGGTGGAAGCGAAAGTAGTCCTGATCGGCCACAGAAATCGGTGGCGCGGCCGGGTGGCTGGCCACGACGCGCCCCTCGCGGTCGGCGATGCTGACGGCGAACACCACGCCCGGCGGCAGCAAGTCTTCCTGGGCCAGTTGCGGCAGCGCGCCCAGCGCCCCCTTCATCTCGACGGCGTACTTGAGCACCTTCAGGGTCTGGTCGATGCCGGCCAGGCTGCGCGCCACCTGGGCCTCATAGGTGTCGAGCTGCTCGCGCAGCGACTCGGCTGCGGCGCGGCGCGCGTTGGCGCGCTCGTTGTCGATCACATGCAGGGTCGCGCCCCAGATCGCGCCCAGCAGCAGCAGCGCGAACAGGGGCAGGGAAATATGGGTTTCCAGGCCCAGGCGCAACCAGCGCAGCAGGCCGGCCGGCGCGCGCTGGCTCATCGCAGCACCAGCACGGCGCGCACGCTCGCGTCGAGCGCGGCGCGGTCGATATAGCCGATCAGCGCCGGATTGTCGGCCACCATCTTGCGCACCGCAGCGCTGCCGGCCAGTTCGCGCGGCGGATGGCCGCGCCCGGTGAAGATCATCTTGGTCCAGTAAGCCTTGACCAGGGCCGGCGACTTGGCCGCCACCTTTTCATAGAACTCATCGCGCAGCGCGCTGCCCAAGGGCTGGTCCAGCGCCACCGCTTCCTCGCCACCGGGGAAATGGCCATTCTGGGCCAGGAAGATCTCGGCTGCCTGATCGGCGCGCAGCGACTGCAGCGCACTGCGCGCCGACACGATCACCAGCAGTTCGGCCCGCGCCAGACCGGGCGCGCAGGCCGCGAACGCCGCCAGCACCAGGGTTCCCAAACGTATCCATGTGCGCATCATCGGCTCAGTCTCCCTTAGAAAACGAAGTCAAGCAGCACGCTGAACACGCCGATGGCGTGATCGGAACGGAAGCCGGGCTGGACATTGATCAGCGTACCGGGCGATCCATGCAAGGGCTTGATACGGTCGTATTGCAGTTTGAGCGCATAGTCGGCGCGCCAATCCCAGCGCAGCCCGGCGCTGAGGGTACGCTGCTGGGCGGTGGCGCCCAGCAGCGCGTTCAGGCCGTTGTTGAGCGCGACCGCGGCGGCGCGCCGCTCCGGCGCCAGTCCGTCCAGCGCCAATCCATCGCTGTGGGTGGCGGAGTTGGCGCGCACGCCCGACACGGTCAGGTAGGGGCTCAGATTGCCGTAGCGATAGCCGCCGCTCAGGTAAGCGCCGGTCTTGTCGCTGAAAAAGGAGGCACTGCTGGCGCGGCCGATCTCGCCCATCAGGAACCACTGGCCGGGATCATAGTTCAGGCCCAGCGCCAGCACCCTGGTCGGCGTGTCTTTGATCTGATAGCGCTCGGCCAGCGCCTCACCCTGAGCGTTGAAGCGGCGTAGCGCGTTGAACATCGGCATGCCCACGTCGGCGCTCAGGCGCGTGTGCTGGGCGCTGACGCGCACCGTCAGCGCGCCGCTGGTGGTGGTGTTGGACAGGCCCAGCAGGCGGCGTGACTGCGCCTGGGTGTCACGCGTCAGTTGCGCACTGGTATGGCCCACCATCACCTGGGTCACCTGATTGAGTTCGGCCACGCGCCAGCGGTAACTGGCGTCGATGCCGTCGCTATTACTGATGGGGATGGCGCTGTACAGGTCGACCGGCGGGCGCACCCAGGGCAGCGCATAACTGGCCTTGCGGTAGTCGCCCGCCAAAAACAGCGGCAGCGCGATGCGTCCCAGCCGCACGCTCAGGTCGGAGCTGACCCGGTACTGGAGATTGGCCCACTCGACAGCCGGCCGGTAGGCATGCAGCCGGGTCGATTCGGACACCAGTTGCAGCACCGCCGACCAGGACGGGCTCAGCGTCAGTCCCAGTTGCACGCCCAGCCGTGAATCGACATTGCTGGCCCAGCGGTGGCCGTGACCGGCGCTGCCGGGATTGAGGGTACTGCCGGTGAAGTCGGCCCGTTCCTCGCTCGAATGGACCACGCCGGCCGAGCCATAACCGCCGAAACTCCAGGCCGGCTTATCGGCCTCGGCCTCGGCCGCCGGCGGCTCGCCGGCGCTGGCGCCGGCGCCGGCGCAAGCGCTCAGCAGGGTGGCCGCCGCCAGTGCGTGCCGCCAGGCGGCGGGCGCGCGGCCGGAAAACGGAAGGAGGGTGTCGTGGGCGATGAGGCTCATGGAAGACGGCATGCGTGATCCCGGTGTCCGATAGCGGTTGAGTGGCGATGTCCATGTCTGGCGGCTGGCTCCCGGCTGGCCGGCGCGAAACAGACGCCGACACTGTCAAGTATGCCGCGATGCGCGCCAATCCGGCACAAAATTTTTGGCCGCCGTCGCGCACAACAGCGCCAGCCGGGAAGCGCACTATATACTTCCGTACGGCAACTGTCGACCCAAAACGGCAGGCGCGCCGCCAGCAGATCAGGCAGACCGCCAAAACAATGCCAGATTGACCCGCATAGATAATTCCCTGACATCGAAAACATGGTTAAAACCACTATTTCGCCGTCCTGGACGGGGCGACGCCCCCCCTCGCCCTGCGCCAAGCCCGGGCTTCTTTCCGTAAATAAGCCTCAACAGTGACTAAAATTCATTGTTAATCACCCATAACGTTTCCGTGTGGGAAATCCAACACTTATACTCTTCGGGCGCAAAATCGGCGCGTTTTTATCACTTGCCGCGCTGAATTTGTTTATGGTGGCAACACTGCCCGATATGACATGCCCCCTCACTGAACTGGCCCACGCCCCGCCGGTTTGCCCTTCGCAAGCTTGACCCTTATTGTTCACCAAAGGCAAAAGATGAATAAATTACTCTTGACCGCGGCCATCTGCGCCGCCTTCGGCAGCGCCCACGCCGAGCTCGTCAACGATGGCAATCTGAGCATCAGCGGCTTCGGCACGCTGGGTGTGGCCAAGGCCGACCTGGCCCAGGGCCAGTTCGTGCGCTATAACCAGGCCTCCGGCGCCAGCGACAGCCCACGCATCGACCTCGACAGCAATCTCGGCCTGCAGGCCAGTTATAAGATCAATGACAGCCTGTCGGGCACGGTGCAAATACTGACCCGCAAGAACACCAGCCCGGAGTTCACCACCGACCTGACCTGGGCCTTCCTGAAGTACCGCATCAATGACGAGTTCAGCGTGCGCGTCGGCCGCATGGTGCAGCCGACCTTCATGATTTCGGACTACCAGAACGTCGGCTACGCCAACACCATGATGCGTCCGCCGGTGGAGATGTACAGCCAGGCGCCGATCGAGGCCGCCGATGGCGCCGACCTGACCTACCAGCATGCCTTTGGCGACACCAATTTCAGCGCCCAGGGCTACGCCGGTACCAGCCGCGGCAAGCTGTTTACCTCCACCACGCTGAGCGTGGGCACCTACCGCAACCCCGTCATGGGCCTGACCCTGACGGCCGAGCATGGCCCGCTGACGCTGCGCCTGGCGCACAACCGCGTCGAGATCAATTCCAACAGCGTCCCCATCGACCAGTTGCTCGACCGGGTGAGCACGCTGGGCTATCCCGGACTGGCCGCCGACCTGACGCTCAAGTCGCACAAGCACATCGCCTTCACCTCGCTGGGCCTGGCGCTGGACTGGAACAATATCGTCGCCCAGGCCGAATACGCCCAGCGCCGCTCGCGCGACAAATCCTTCCTGGCCGACGTCAACACCTGGTATGCCATGGCCGGTTACCGCTTCGGCAAGATACTGCCCTACTATGCCCACGCCGCCAACCACGATGTCGGCCATTCAATCAGCCTGCCGCCGGCCTTCCTGGCCACCCCGCTGGCCGGCGCCATCTCCGGCCTGATCAAGGCCACCGAACAGAAGACCGACCTGATCGGCGTGCGCTGGGACTTCGCCAAAAACGTCGCGTTGAAAGTCCAGGTCGACCGCGTCAGCCCGATCACCAAATCGGGCATGCTGGCCTACACCCCGGCCAATTACACGCAAAAGGTCACCGTCGTGGCCGCCTCCCTCGACTTCGTGTTCTAAGGAGAACAACAATGACATCCCTGAAACACACCGTCGCCCTGTGCCTGCTGGCCGCCTTCAGTGGCCTGGCCGGCGCGGAAACCGTCGTCATCGTCAGCCAGAAAAATCCCGCCACCCGCATGTTCTCGGAACAGGCCGCGCAATTTTTCCTCGGCAAATCGAACCTGTTCACCCCGGTCGACCTGCCGGAAAACTCGCCCGTGCGGGCCGACTTCTATCACAAGGTGGCCGACAAGGACACCGCGCAGGTCAAGGCGCTCTGGTCCAAGCTGGTGTTTACCGGCAAGGGCACCCCGCCCAAGGAATATGCCTCCGACGCCGAGGTCAAGAAGGCGGTGGCGGCCGATCCGAAAGCCATTGGCTACATCAGCAAGGCGTCCGTGGACGACAGCGTCAAGGTGATCCTGACCTTGCCCTGAGGCGCCGCACGCTGCCCCGCCTTGACACGGTCCCGCCTCGGCGGGATTTTTTTAGCGCGCCGTTCGCCCCCCTCCCGGCGCTGGCTGGCAGCATAAAAGTGTCAGCGAATCTGCATTTTGTGCAGAGACTTGCGTTAGAGCATCCAATATTCTGTGTCCACCCCTTCAGTGCTGCCACTCCGGCATGCTTTCCCGCAGCAAGTTTTAGAAAGTCATTCATGGATCGCCGACATATTCTTCGCATACTTGGCACGGCGCTGGCGACGGCGCAACTGCCGCTGGCCGCCGCCGCCACCGCCACCGCCAAGGCGACGCCCGCCAGCAAAGGCGTGTTGCTGATGAACCGCATCGCTCCCTCCAGCTCCGAGCTGTACGTATCGGATCTGGACGGCGGCAATGAACGCAAGCTGCTGGCCGAGTCCAGCTATGAATACAACGGCCAGTTTTCCGCCGATGGCGCCTGGGTGACCTTCACCACCGAACGCAACGGCGATGGCCAGTCCGATGTCTACCGCGCCCGCGCCGATGGCACGGGCGCCGTTCCCCTGCTCACCGGTTCGGCGGTCGAGGACGCGGCCGTGCTCTCGCCGGACGGCAAGCGCCTGGCCTATGTGTCGACCCAGAACGGGCCGCAGGCCAATCTGTGGGTGATGGATCTCGCCAGTGGCCGCAAGCGCCAGCTGACGGGCACCAAATCGGTCCACGGCAAACCCGGCCTGCCTGACGGCAATTTCCGTCCCGCCTGGTCCGCCGACGGCCAGTGGCTGGCCTTCTCCAGCGACCGCGACACGCCCTGGCGCGGCCACCATGACGGCCACGGCTGGGAGCATACCCAGGAACTGTCGGTCTACATCATCCGCCCCGACGGCAGCGGCCTGCGCCAGGTCGCCACCCGGCCCGGCTATTGCCTCGGCTCGCCCAAATGGTCGGCCGACGGCAAGCGCATCGTGTTCCACGAACTGAGCACGGAAGACACCTGGGGGGCGCGCCGCCCGGAATACGCCGGCAAGACGGTCGCCCAGATCGTCTCGGTCGACCTGGCCAGCGGCGCGCGCAGCGAGCACACCAGCGGCCCCGGCCTGAAACTGCAGCCCCAATACCTCGGCGCCGACGAGATCGGCTACCTGATCAAGGGCGGACCGGACGAAGGCATCGCCTACACCTCGAACCGTCCGGCGCTGAAACGCGCGCTGCGCTCGCCCTCCTGGTCGGTCGACGGCAAGCGGCTGATCTACGAAAAAGTGTCGTTCCGCCCGGTTCGGCCCCTGCAGAAAGGGCTTTACAGCTGGGACAAGGCGTGGGATTACCGCCACATCGATGTGTTCCCCGTACTGTCCCGCGACGGCATGATTGCCTTTACCGATAAGCAGACCGGCCACAGCTCGATCGCCATCATGCGCCCGGACGGCTCGGAAAAACGCGTGGTGTTCGACAGCGAAAACCATGGCCTGGCCTCGGACAATGTCCGCAAAGGGCTGGCCGGCGCGTTCCAGCCCGCCTGGTCGCCCGACGGCCAATGGCTGGCCTTCGGCCTGGGCACCTGGTTTGGCGAGCGCACGCACGCCTCGGCCGCGCTGTGGCGCGTCCGGCGCGACGGCAGCGGCGCCGAACAGCTGAGCGACGGCAGCCTGCACAGCGGCTTCCCCAGCTATTCGGCGGACGGCCGCTACCTCGTCTTCCGGGTCTGGAGCGAGGCCGAGAAAGGCTTGCGCATCCTGGACCTGGAAACGCGTAAGGTACGCGTGCTCACGCAAGGCTTCGACAACCTGCCGGGCTGGTCGCCGGACGGCAAGCGCATCGTATTCACGCGCCGCGGCGACGATGGCAACTTCGACGTCTTCACGATCCACCCGGACGGCAGCAATCTGTTCCGCGCCACCACCCATGGGTCCGGCGACGGGCATGCGGTCTGGTCCGCCGATGGGCGCATCCTGTGGAGCGGTTCGCAGCATGGCTTCCGCGACGAGGCCGCGCTGTACGACAACACCTTCCAGCAGTACGGCCAGATTTACAGCATGAATGCGGACGGCAGCAATAAACGCATGCTGACGGACAGCAAATGGGAAGACTCGATGCCGCTCTACCTCCCGTCGCGCTAGCCGCCCTTAGTATCGCTTTCCCAACGGATAGTTCCAATTGCTCACTACAAGGCAACAGATGAAAAAATTATTAATCGCAACGGCCGTTTGCGCGGCATGGAGCAGCGCCCACGCCGACGTCGGCAACGACGGCAATCTGAGCATCAGCGGCTTCGGCACGCTGGGCGTGGCCAAGGCCGACCTGGCCCAGGGCCAGTTCGTGCGCTACAACCAGGCCTCCGGCGCCGGCGACAGCCCGCGCATCGACCTCGACAGCAATCTCGGCCTGCAGGCCAGCTATAAGATCAATGACAGCCTGTCGGGCACGGTACAAATACTGACCCGCAAGAGCACCAGCCCGGAGTTCACCACCGATCTGACCTGGGCCTTCCTGAAGTACCGCGTCAATGACGAGTTCAGCGTGCGCGTGGGCCGCATCGTGCAACCGACCTTCATGATTTCGGACTACCAGAACGTCGGCTACGCCAACACCATGATGCGCCCGCCGGTGGAAATGTACAGCCAGGCACCGATCGAGGCGGCCGATGGTGCCGACTTCACTTACCAGCATGATCTGGGCGACACCAGCTTCAGCGCCCAGGGCTATGCCGGCACCAGCCGCGGCAAGCTGTTTACCTCCACCACGCTGAGCATCGGCAGCTACCGCAACCCCGTCATGGGCCTGACCCTGACGGCCGAGCATGGCCCGCTGACGCTGCGCCTGGCGCACAACCGCGTCGAGATCAATTCCAACAGCGTCCCCATCGACCAGTTGCTCGATCGGGTGAGCACGCTGGGCTATTCCGGACTGGCCGCCGACCTGACGCTCAAGTCGCACAAGCATATCGCCTTCACCTCGCTGGGCCTGGCGCTGGACTGGAACAATATCGTCGCCCAGGCCGAATACGCCCAGCGCCGCTCGCGCGACAAATCCTTCCTGGCCGACGTCAACACCTGGTACGCCATGGCCGGTTACCGCTTCGGCAAGATACTGCCCTACTATGCCCACGCCGCCAACCACGATGTCGGCCATTCAATCAGCCTGCCGCCGGCCTTCCTGGCCACCCCGTTGGCCGGCGCCATCTCCGGCCTGATCAAGGCGACCGAACAGAAGACCGACCTGATCGGCGTGCGCTGGGACTTCGCCAAGAACGTCGCGCTCAAGCTCCAGGTCGACCGCGTCAGCCCGATCACCAAATCGGGCATGCTGGCCTATACGCCGGCCAACTATACGCAAAAGGTCACCGTCGTGGCCGCCTCACTCGACTTCGTGTACTAAGGAGAAAATAATGACAAGCCTGAAACACACTGTCGCCCTGTGCCTGCTGGCCGCCTTCAGTGGCCTGGCCGGCGCGGAAACCGTCGTCATCGTCAGCCAGAAAAATCCCGCCACCCGCATGTTCTCGGAACAGGCCGCGCAATTTTTCCTCGGCAAATCGAACCTGTTCACCCCGGTCGACCTGCCGGAAAACTCGCCCGTGCGGGCCGACTTCTATCACAAGGTGGCCGACAAGGACACCGCCCAGGTCAAGGCGCTCTGGTCCAAGCTGGTGTTTACCGGCAAGGCGACCCCACCGAAAGAGTATGCCTCCGACGCCGAGGTCAAGAAGGCGGTGGCAGCCGATCCGAAAGCCATCGGCTACATCAGCAAGGCGTCCGTGGACGACAGCGTCAAAGTGATTCTAACGCTGCCGTAAACATCGGACGCGCGCCGGCCAATGCCGGCGTGCCCGCAGTACAAAAGGCGCCGCGGCGCCGCCTTATTGCGGCTTGTAGCTCAGCGTCAAGGTGTAGCTGGACGCGGCATAGCCGTTCAACAACACGTAGGCATCGCCATTGGCCGTGTAGTTCAGGATGCAGCTCTCGGCGCTGGTCGGGCCGTCGGACTTGCAGTCGTAGGTGGTGGTGGTCGGCACCCCGAGCTTGCGGGTGTACAGATCGGTGTCGCCGCTGCCGCTGAGCACGGCCTTAAAGCTGCCGCCGGCCCCCACCTTGTAGGGACCATAGGTCTTCTTCTGGCCCTTGGTCAGGCTGCCGCTGAAGGTTTCAGTACGCTCAGGCGGCTGGGTGGCGCCGGCGCCGTCACTGCCCAGCTCCACCGCGTAGGCCAGCGCCATGCGCGCGAACTTGAGCGCATGGTCGGCCTGGTTGCCCGAATTGGCATAGGTGTCGTTGGCGGTGTGGATGTAGGGATTGTCCTGGCCCATCGCCGCCTCGAAGGGCATCGACGACCAGTAGCCCTGCGCCGTCCAGGAGGCGTGATCCGAGCAGGCATAGCCGCATTTGTCGTAGCCGATTTTCACCGTCGGCAGATAGGTGCCGAGCAGCTTGACGACGAAATCGTTCTGCGCCACATCGGTGTAGTCGGTGTACATATAAATGTCGCTCGCCGAACCCTTGTAGTTGGTCATATCGAGCTGCATCACGCCGACCACATTGGTGCCCGCGTTCTTGTGGCTGACGGCGATCTCCTGCGAACCGCGCAGGCCCACCTCTTCGGCCGCGTAGCCGATCATCTTGATGGTGCGGCGCGGCTTGTAGCCGCTGGCCACCATCACGCGCAGCACCTCGGTCATGCTGGCGATGCCGGAGGCGTCGTCGTCGGCACCCGGCGCGCGCGTCGTTTCGCTGGTGCCGTTGCCGTTGATCGAATCGAGGTGGCCGCCCAGCACCACCACTTCGCTGGCATTGTCGGTGCCGGCGATGGTCAGGATCACCGATTTCTGCGGCCAGGACGCGTGGGTGAACTGGCTGACCGAAATATCGCTGCGGCCGGCCGCCATCGCAATCCAGCGCTGCTTGAGCCAGTCGGAGGCGTTCACGCCGTTGTTGGTGCTGTAGTAGCGGTTGGCGAAGGCCGACATGTCGACGATGGTCTGGCCGATATTACTGGCCTGCATCTGCGCCAGCATGGGATTGACCACCGCCTGCTGGTCGATCACATACGAAGGACGGGTAGGCGCGGCCAGCGCCATTTTGGCGGCCGGACGCAGCGCGCTCAGGCCGGCCGCTTCGCTGGGGTGGAACATGAAGCCGCCGCAGCGGTGCAATTCCTTGTGCACGGCCGCCGACAGGCTCAGCATCTGCTCCTCGTTCACTTCCACCAGGTGTACGCGCTCGGCCGCGCTGTCGCGGCTGCGCACCGCGCCGGCATTGACGCTGGCGTTGCCGCCGGCCAGGCGGCTGCCGTCGAAACCGCTGCCCAGGCTGCCATCGGCGTTGCGGGTATTTTGCGTACTGAGCGTGGCCGAACTTTCCCGCGCAATCGTCTGCGGTGCGATCTTCTGCAACTGGGCATAGGCGGCGTCGCCCACGGTGATCCAGATGGTGTTGCTGGCGGCCAGGGCCGGTTGGGCGGCGCCAGCGAACAAGCCAGCGACCAGCAGAGCGATGATGCGAGTTGTCATTTCCGTCTCCATACAAAAAAGTTAACTTGCGAGACGGGCAAAGGTATTCTGTTCTTTTGGAAGAGTCAAAAAACTTCCATTAATCGACAAACGCACACGGAATGTTCAGCTTTTAACAAGCCTTGGCGAACATGGCGCGCCGCGCCCCGCAAATGCTCGAACAAGCCACGTCCGTGGCTAACTGCGCAAATCCGCGCAAAATTCGCCTGCGCCGGGGCCGCCGTCTGCGCATGGCTTGCGCTGTCATCTATAATGGTTGTTTTCGCAAATTTACCAAGCCAAATCATGGAATTAGCTAAGTCTTTCGAGCCTGCCGACATTGAACAATTCTGGCGTACCGAGTGGGAAAAGCGCGGTTATTACACCGCCGCCATCGACGCCGGCAAGCCTTCCTTCAGCATCCAGTTGCCGCCGCCGAACGTCACCGGCACCCTGCATATGGGCCACGCCTTCAACCAGACCATCATGGATGGCCTGACCCGCTACCACCGCATGCTCGGCCACAACACCGCCTGGATTCCCGGCACCGACCACGCCGGTATCGCCACCCAGATCGTGGTGGAACGCCAGCTCGACGCGCAGAAAATCTCGCGCCATGATTTGGGCCGCGAAAAATTCGTCGAAAAAGTCTGGGAGTGGAAAGAAAAATCCGGCTCCACCATCACCGGCCAGATGCGCCGCATGGGCACCTCGCCCGACTGGGCCCGCGAATACTTCACCATGGACGAGACCCGCTCCAAGGTCGTCACCGAGGTATTCGTGCGCCTGCACGAGCAGGGCCTGATCTACCGCGGCAAGCGCCTGGTCAACTGGGACCCGGTGCTGGGTACCGCCGTGTCCGACCTGGAAGTGGTGTCGGAAGAAGAAGACGGCTCGATGTGGTACATCAAGTACCCGCTGGCCGATGGCAGCGGCTTCCTGACCGTGGCCACCACCCGTCCGGAAACCATGCTGGGCGACACCGCCGTGGCGGTCGACCCGACCGACGAGCGCTACCAGGCGCTGGTGGGCAAGATGCTCAAGCTGCCGCTGTGCGACCGTGAAATCCCTATCATCGCGGATTCCTACGTCGACAAGGAATTCGGCACCGGCTGCGTGAAGATCACCCCGGCCCACGACTTCAACGATTACGCCGTCGGCCAGCGCCACAATCTGGCCATGCCATCGATCTTGACGTTGGACGCCAAGATCAGCGACGACGCGCCGGAAGCCTATCGCGGCCTGGACCGCTTCGCCGCACGCAAGCAGATCGTCGCCGATCTGGACGCGCTGGGTCTGCTCGAACAAGTCAAACCGCACAAGCTGATGGTGCCGCGCGGCGACCGTACCGGCGTCGTCATCGAACCGATGCTGACCGACCAGTGGTTCGTCGCGATGAGCAAACCGGCCCCGGAAGGCACTTTCTTCCCAGGCAAATCGATCGCCGAAACCGCGCTCGACAAGGTCGCCAACGGCGAAATCAAGTTTGTCCCGGAAAACTGGAGCAGCACCTACAACCAGTGGCTCAACAACATCCAGGACTGGTGCATCTCGCGTCAGCTGTGGTGGGGCCACCAGATCCCGGCATGGTACGACGAGCAGGGCAATATTTTTGTTGCCGCCACCGAAGCCGAAGCGCAAGCCAAGGCCCTCGCCGCCGGCAGCACCGGCGCGCTGCGCCGTGACGCCGATGTGCTCGACACCTGGTTCTCGTCCGCGCTGATCCCCTTCTCGACCATGGGCTGGCCTGAGGAAACCCCGGACATCAAGGCTTTCCTGCCTTCGTCCGTGCTGGTGACCGGCTTTGACATCATCTTCTTCTGGGTCGCCCGGATGGTGATGATGACCGCCCACTTTACCGGCAAGGTGCCGTTCAACACCGTCTATGTGCACGGACTGGTGCGCGACTCGACCGGCCAGAAGATGTCCAAATCGAAGGGCAACACCCTCGACCCGATCGACCTGATCGACGGCATCGGCATCGACGCGCTGGTGGAAAAACGCACCACCGGCCTGATGAATCCGAAAGCGGCCGAAAAGATCGCCAAGGCCACCCGCAAGGAATTCCCGGAAGGCATCGCCGCCTACGGTACCGACGCGGTGCGCTTCACCATGGCCAGCTACGCCTCGCTGGGCCGCAACATCAACTTCGACCTGGGCCGCGCCGAAGGCTACCGCAACTTCTGCAACAAGATGTGGAACGCCACCCGCTTCGTGCTGATGAATACCGAAGGCAAGGATTGCAGCGCCAGCGAAGCCGACCTGTCGATGGCCGACAAATGGATCATCTCGCTGCTGCAACGCGCCGAGCTGGACGTGGCCAAGGGCTTCGAAGACTTCCGCTTCGATAACATCGCCAGCACCATCTACAAGTTCGTCTGGGACGAGTATTGCGACTGGTATCTGGAAGTGGCCAAGGTCCAGGTCCAGAACGGCAACGAAGGCCAGCAGCGCGCCACCCGCCACACCCTGCTGCGCGTGCTGGAAGTGATCCTGCGCATGGCCCACCCGATCATTCCTTTCGTCACCGAAGCGCTGTGGCAGACCGTCGCCCCGCTGGCCGGCAAGGCGCCGACCGAAGGCCTGTCGATCATGACCCAGCCTTACCCGCTGGCCAACACCGCCAAGATCGACGAGACGGCCGAAGCCTGGATGGGCCAGTTGAAAGCCCTGACCGACGCGACCCGTAACCTGCGCGGCGAAATGCAATTGTCGCCGTCGCTGCGCGTGCCGCTGATCGTCGAAGCGGGCAACGCCGTCGACAAGGCTGCCTTTGAAGGCTTTGCGCCCTACATCCAGTCGCTGGGCAAGCTGGCCGAAGTGAACATCGTCGATGCGCTGCCGGAATCGCCGGCGGCCGTGTCCATCGTCGGCACCACCAAGCTGATGCTGAAAGTGGAAATCGACGTCAAGGCCGAACGCGAGCGCCTGTCCAAGGAAATCGCCCGCCTCGAAGGCGAGATCGCCAAGGCCAACGGCAAGCTGTCGAACGAGAGCTTCGTCGCCCGCGCCCCGGTCGAGGTAGTTGCTCAGGAGAAAGAGCGCGTTGCCAACTTCTCGGCGACGGTGGAAAAAATGCGCGAACAGTTTGCCAAGTTACCGGCAGCCTAAGCAATTGATTTCCCTAGAGAAACCGGCCTGGCGCCGGTTTTTTTACGCACCGTGGGGGAAATAGCACGAGTGGTCAATTTATTTTCATAAAGACGCTCCAAAGCTGCAAGTGTTTGCTAAACTTTAAGATACATAACAAAAACCCCACGGAGACCTCACTATGCGTTCAATCAAACAAGTAGCACTCATCGCGGCCACCATCGCCGCTTCCGTCCTGGCCGCCCCGGTCTGGGCCCAGGATGCTTCCCCAGTTGGCCTGTGGAAAAACATCGACGATGTGACCGGCAAGCCAAAAGCGCTGATCCGCATCACCGAAAGCAATGGCGCGCTGCAAGGCCAGATCGAAAAGCTGTTCCGCGGCCCGAATGAAGAGCAGGCCCCGAAATGCGAGAAATGCGAAGGCGCCCGCAAGGACGCTCCTGTCGTGGGTCTGGTGATCATGTCCGGCCTGAAAAAGGATGGCAGCGAATACACCGGTGGCGAGATCCTCGACCCGGACAACGGCAAGGTCTACAAGAGCAAACTGAGCCTGGCCGACGGCGGCAAGAAGCTGAACGTGCGCGGCTACATCGGCATCCCAATGCTGGGCCGTTCGCAAACCTGGGTACGCCAGGAGTAAGTCTTCCCTGCCCTCAGCAAGGACCGGCCCGCGTGGCCGGTTTTTTTATGCGCGTGCCAATCCGAAACTTTTCTTTTTAATAAGCCTGCCTTATAATTGTTTTTTTTGCATGCTTGAATATCAAGCGGCTTCGAAACTGGGAGATGACTTTGAAAAAATTACTGGGTTTGGTCTGCGGCATGGCGATGCTGGGTTCGGCAGAAGCGAAAGTCGTCAGCTACGACTTCACCGTCACCGTCCAGCACATCGTGGAGATGGATAACTTCAACCCGGTCTACGTGCAATCGAGCACCCGTCCGGGCGCGCTGGTATCGGTCGGCGAACAAGTACATGGCAGCTTCAGCTACGACACCGACACCCCGTTCAGTCTGGTCTATCAACCACCAGCACAGGCGCAGGGCAACTGGGTCTTGTATTCCGACCCGGCCCACTACAAGAATCCGATCGATGCCGTGTTCCAGAACAGCGGCCTGCATTCCACCGCGCCGGGCATGCCCACGACCAGCAACAACAGCGTACAAGTGGCCGACAACGCGACCACCTTCCAGAATGGCGATGTCTTTTGGCTGGGCAACAGTGCTTCCTACCAGGGCGAGATCTTCACCAACTCCATCATTTTGGGTGATAGCACCGGCGCGGTCTTCAACAGCACCACGATTCCGGACGATCTGAACCTGACCCATTTCAACTACGGCAGCTACGCCTTCTCGCGCATGTCGGCCGATGGCCGCTGGGTGGAAGTCGATGCCGATTTCACTTCCCTGACCCTGTCCCCACCCCCAGTACCTGAACCATCGACCTACCTGATGTTCGGCGCCGGCGCCATGCTGCTGGCCTGGCGCAGAAAATCGCGCGGCTAATACCTGAGCGCATTACTTCTTGGCGCGCGCCAGCTTGCGCGAATTGGCGTCACTGCGGAACAGCAGCGGCTGCGCGCCACCTTGCCCGACCTGCGCCGCCTGGGCCTGGCGCACGATGCGCACCACCTTGTCGTGATCGGCTGATTTGCCGCACACCGGGTCGGCGTTGGCGGCATCGCCCGTCAGCGCCAGCGCCTGGCAGCGGCAGCCGCCGAAGTCCTTGTGCTTGTCCTCGCAAGTCCGGCAGGGCTCCTTCATCCAGGCGTCGCCACGGAACTTGTTGAACGCGTCGCTGTCATACCAGATCTGCTGCAAACTCTGCCGGGTCACATGAGGAAATTCCATGTTCGGAATACTGCGCGCCGCATGGCAGGGCAAGGCGCTGCCGTCGGCCGCCACCGCCAGGAACACCGAGCCCCAGCCATTCATGCACGCCTTGGGCCTGTCCTCGAAATAATCCGGCACCACGAACAGGATGCGCAGGCGCTTGCCGATTTTTTCACGCCAGGCATTGACCACCGCCTCGGCCCGCCGCAACTGCTCCTGCGAAGGCATCAGCTGCGCCCGGTTCACCAGGCCCCAGCCATAATATTGGGTGTTGGCCAGCTCCAGATACTCCACGCCCATCGCCAGCGCCATCTCGATGATGCGCTCCACATGGTCGAGGTTGTAGCGGTGCAACACCACATTCAAGACCATCGGGTAATCATATTGCTTGATCAGCGCGGCCACGCGCGACTTCAGGTCGAAGGTGCGGGTGCTGCTGAGAAAATCGTTCATCTCCCGGCTCGAATCCTGGAACGACAACTGGATGTGATCGAGCCCGGCCGCCTTCAGGCGTGCGATGCGCGGCTCGCTCAGACCGACGCCGGAGGTAATCAGATTGGTGTAGTAGCCCAGCCTGTGCCCCTCGGCCACCAACTCCTCCAGGTCGTCGCGCAGCAGCGGCTCGCCGCCGGAAAAGCCCAGCTGTGCCGCGCCCAGCTTGCGTCCCTGGCGGATCACGTCCAGCCACTGCGCGGTGCTCAGCTCGTTCAGATTGCTGGCGTAGTCCACCGGGTTATAGCAGAAGGCGCAATGCAGCGGACAGCGATAGGTCAGCTCGGCCAGCAGCCACATCGGCGGCGCGACCGCTGGCGACACCGCTGCCGGGCGGGCCTGCATGGCACCTAGCGGTACGCCTGCCGGCGCGCTAGCGGGCTTGGCCAATGTCGCGGCCAGCGCGGGGGCGCGGCTAGACAAGCCAGCCTCGCTGCTGCGCTTCGGCCACGAAGGCCTGCACATCCGCTTCCAGGCCGCTGGCCTGGAATGCCGTTTCCAGCTCGCTGACGATCTCGTCCACGGCGCGCCTGCCATCGCAGCGCTTCAGGATTTCCGCCGCGCTGGGATTGAGCCGCACCAGCCCTTCCGGATACAGCAGCACATACGCCTGCTGGCTCTCTTCCCATTGCAGGCGAAACAGCCTGGACAGTTTTGGCGCCATCACGTCGGTTTGCACGGCGATCTCCTTGTCAGTCGTAAGCCAGTGCGATCGCATCCATCATCGACCACAGCACATCGAGCTTGAATTGCAAAATATCGAGAGCGCGCTCCTGCTGCTCGCGCGTGATGAAATGGCCCAGCGTCACATGCAAGCCATGCTCCACATCGCGCTCGGCCAGCGAAATGCGACTGCGGAAATAGGCCAGCCCCTCCGGGTCTATCCAGGGATAGTTGCTGGGCCAGCTAGCCAGCCTGTCTTTATGAATTCGCGGCGCGAACATTTCGGTCAGCGAAGAGCAGACGCCCTCCTGCCACGGCGCGCGCCGCGCGAAGTTCAGGTAGGCATCGACAGCGAAGCGCACACCGGGCAGCACATGCTGCAACGACCACAGCTCCGCGCGCGGAATGCCGACCGCTTCACCCAGCCGCACCCAGGCTTCGATGCCGCCCTCGTTGCCGCCATGACCGTCATGGTCGAGGATGCGCAAGGTCCACAGGCGCCGGGTCGCGCGGTCAGGGCAGTTGGCCAGGATCGCCGCATCCTTCCGCGGAATATTGATCTGGTAGTAAAAACGATTGGCCACCCAGCCACGAATCTGCTCCGGGCTCAGTACGCCCTGCTGCATGCGGATATTGAAGGGATGGTGGATGTGGTAGCACGCCTCTTTTGCCAGCAGCTGCTCGGTGAAGGTCTGCTTGTCCCAGCGCGGCTGGCAGCCCAGCTCCTGTCTCGACATCATATTCATAAGATGATCTCCATACCGTCATAAGCCAGCTCGACGCCGTGCCGGACCAGCGTGGCGTGCTGCTCCGAGTCTTCGTCAAGAATGGGGTTGGTGTTATTAATGTGGATCAGAATCTTGCGCGTGGCCGTCATCGCCTCGAGCACATCGAGCATGCCGCCCGGCCCGGATTGCGGCAGATGACCCATCGCGGCGGCCGGCTTGCTTGAAAAGCCCAGGCTGATCATTTCGTCTTCGGTCCAGAAGGTGCCGTCCACCATCAGGCAGTCGGCCGCGCGCATCGCCGCTTGCGTGGCCGCGTCGATGCTGCCCAGTCCGGGTGCATAGAACAGCTTGCCGCCGGTGAGCAAATCCTCGACCAGCAGGCCGATGTTGTCGCCCGGCTCGGGCCGCTCACGGTGGGGCGAATAGGGTGGCGCCTTGCTGTGCAAGGGAACCGGCGTGATCCGTATGCCTTCCAGCGCCGGCATCGCAAAAGCCTGGCCGATGCCATCGTTGATCGGCAGCGGCTGCCATTGCACGCCGCAGTAGTGCGACAGCACCTTGGCCAGCGGATAACCAGTCTGCAAGTCTTCCCACACGGAGGCGCTGCAATACAGGGGAATGCGCGGCCCTTCGCGCAGCATCATCAGCCCGGTCACATGATCGACCTGAGCGTCCATCAAGAGTACGGCGGCAATGCCGCTGTCGCGCGCACCGCGTGCCGGTTGCAGCGCGGGGGTGGCACGGATCTGGGTCAGGATATCGGGGGAGGCATTGACCAGCAGCCAGTCGCTGCCGTTGGCCGAGATGGCGATGGACGATTGCGTGCGGGCGCGGCTGTTGATACTGCCTTTGCGCAGGCCGTCGCAGTTGCGGCAATTGCAGTTCCATTGAGGGTAGCCGCCGCCTGCCGCGGAACCAAGAACGATGATTTTCATGGGATCTCGAATCGGGTGCCGGACTGGCCGCCACCTCACAATGGCGGCCAGTCCGGGTGCCGCTTAGCGGTTGGCGATGTACAGCGTGATTTCAAAACCGAAACGGAAATCGATGAACTCTGGTTTGCTCCATTGCATGGCTGTCTCCTGGATGTAGATATAGGGAATGGCCGCTTCGACGCCAGCTACGGTTCCGAAACGATCAGCACTATCTACGCAAGTTCCATGCCGCAAGCATCAATGCTTGAGACGTGCCGCCGCCCGGCGCAACACTGCGCCAGGGCTCAACAAGGGTGTTTCGAAATGGAACAGTGCGCGGTGTTCAGCGCTGGCGCAGTTTGGCCAGATGGCGGTCCAGGCTGTTGGCGAAGCTCTGACGGTCGGATTGGTTAAAAGCGGCCGGGCCGCCGGTATCGACGCCGCTGCCGCGCAGCTCGTCCATGAAGGCGCGCATCGTCAGCATTTGAGCAATGTTGTGCTCGGTATAAAACTCGCCGCGCGGATTCAGCGCGTAGCCGCCCTTCTTCAGCACATCGGCCGCCAGCGGGATGTCGCCGGTGATGACCAGATCGCCGGGCGCCAGCAGGCGCACGATTTCCTGATCGGCCACGTCGGCGCCGGACGGCACCTGCACCGAACGGATGAAACGCGAAGGCGGCACCCGCAACAGCTGGTTCGCCACCAGCGTGACCTGGATTTGGGTGCGGTCCGCTACGCGGTACAGGATCTCTTTCACCACAGCCGGACAGGCATCGGCATCGACCCAGATGCGCATGGCTGGCGGCTGCGGCGCGGCCTGCGCAGCAGCTTCGGCAGCTTGCACAGACTCCGGTTGCGGTATGTGTTCCGCCGTCACGTTTAGCTCTCCCACAGTTCGCCGTTCGGATTGGTGCGCGGCGGATTGATGCCGAAGTGCCGGTAGGCGGCCGGCGTCGCCACCCTTCCGCGCGGCGTGCGCTGCAGGAAGCCCTGCTGGATCAGATAGGGTTCCAGCACGTCTTCAATGGTATCGGCCGCCTCGCCGATGGCAGCCGCCAGATTGCCGATACCGACCGGGCCACCGCCGAATTTATACAGCACCGCTTCAAGCAGCTTGCGGTCCATCACGTCGAAGCCGACCGTATCCACATCGAGCATCACCAGTGCCGCGTCGGCCACTTCCTTGGTGATATCGCCATTGGCCTTGACCTCGGCATAGTCGCGCACGCGGCGCAGCAGGCGGTTGGCGATACGCGGCGTGCCGCGCGCGCGGCGGGCAATTTCCACCGCGCCGTCCGGATGGATATTCGCCTTCAACAGTGCCGCGCTGCGCGTGACGATCTTGGTCAGTTCCTCGGTGTTATAGAACTCCAGCCGTGCCACGATGCCGAAGCGGTCGCGCAGCGGATTGGTCAGCATGCCGGCGCGGGTGGTCGCGCCTACCAGCGTGAACGGTTGCAGGTCGAGCTTGACCGAGCGGGCCGCAGGGCCTTCGCCGATCATGATATCGATCTGGTAGTCCTCCAGCGCCGGGTACAGGATTTCTTCCACCACCGGCGACAGGCGGTGAATCTCGTCGATGAACAGCACATCGTTCGCTTCCAGATTGGTCAGGATCGCCGCCAGGTCGCCCGGACGCTCCAGCACCGGGCCGGAAGTCTGGCGCATATTCACGCCCATCTCGCGCGCGATGATGTTGGCCAGCGTGGTCTTGCCCAGACCCGGCGGACCGAACAGCAAGGTGTGGTCGAGCGCCTCCTTGCGGTTGCGCGCCGCCGCGATAAAGATTTCCAGCTGATCGCGGATCTTGGCCTGCCCGACATATTCATCGAGATGCTTGGGGCGCAGGGCGCGTTCGATCGCCTCTTCATTCGGCGACGAGGGCGCCGCGTCGATGATGCGCTGTTCGGTGAAGTTGTCGGTCTGGATGCTCATGAATGCTTAACCTTTGGAGAGCGCTTTCAGCGCCAGCTTGATGCCGTCCGATACGCCGCTGCCGGCCGGAACTTTCTTCAGTGCCAGCAGGGCTTCCTTGTCGGAGTAACCCAGCGCCAGCAGCGCATTCAGGATATCAGATTGCGAGTCCGGCACCGCGTGCGCACCACCGGCACCGATATCGGCGCCCAGCTTGCCTTTGAGTTCGAGCAGCAGGCGCTCGGCGGTTTTCTTGCCGATGCCCGGCACCTTCATCAAGCGGCCCGATTCCTGCAAGGTCACGGCCTGGGCCAGGTCGCTGATCGTCATGCCCGACAGAATCGACAGCGCGGTGCGCGCGCCGACGCCGGTAATCTTGATCAGCTGGCGGAACACCGCGCGTTCCTCGGCATTGCCGAAGCCAAACAGCAGGTGGGCATCCTCGCGGATCGCCTGGTGGGTAAACAGCACCACTTTCTCGCCGACGCCGGGCAGATTGTAAAACGTGCTCATCGACACATCGACTTCATAGCCGACGCCGCCGCAGTCGACCAGCAGTTGGGGCGGATTTTTTTCCAGCAGAACGCCGGAGAGACGACCGATCATCGTATTGCCTTTACGGGAAAAGAAGTAAACACCCGCCTCAGCCAACCAGACGGCCGCGCTTCATGCGCAGACCGCCAAGGGCGGGGGCGAGCGCGCTGACCAGCGCCAGCGTATCGTGAGTGTTGGCATGGCAGATCGCCACGCCGAGGGCATCGGCCGCGTCGGTGCCGGGCAGGCCGGGCAGCATCAGCAGCCTGGCCACCATCTGCTGCACCTGCTCCTTGGCCGCCTTGCCGTGGCCGGTGACAGCCTGCTTGACCTGCAGCGCCGTGTATTCGGCCACCTCCAGCTCGGCGTCCACCAGCGCACAGATGGCCGCGCCGCGGGCTTGCCCGAGCAGCAGGGTCGACTGGGGATTAACGTTGACGAAGACTTTTTCGATGGCCGCGCAATCGGGCCGGTAGGTGGCGGCCACTTCCGCGATACTGCGCAGAATGACCTTCAGACGCGCCGGCAGCTCGCCCTCGCCGCTCTTGATGGTGCCCGAAGCGATGTAGCGCAGCTTGTTGCCCTGCTTGTCGATGACGCCAAAGCCGGTCGTGCGCAAGCCTGGGTCGATGCCGAGAATAATCATCGTCAGATTGTATGCACTAAGGCAAGCGGCGGCAAGGAGCCGCCGCTGAAAGCTGCCGCGCACGGCGGCAGCAAGCCGGAATCAAGGTGTGCGTCAAAAAGAACGCGGCGCGGCGCAAAGCCCCGGCCGCGGTCTTTCTGAGACGAGGTCTTAGTGGCGGAAATGACGGGTGCCGGTGTACAGCATAACGACGCCGCGTTCGTCAGCCGCATCGATCACTTCCTGGTCGCGCATCGAACCGCCCGGCTGGATTACGCAGGTCGCGCCAGCGTCAACAACAACGTCCAGGCCATCGCGGAACGGGAAGAAGGCATCCGACGCCACCACCGAACCGGCCAGCGCCAGACCGGCGTTCTGGGCCTTGATCGAAGCGATACGGGCCGAATCGATACGGCTCATCTGGCCAGCACCCACGCCCAGGGTCATATTGTTACCGCAGAACACGATCGCGTTCGACTTGACGTACTTGGCCACGCGCCAGGCGAACATCAGGTCTTGCAGCTGTTGCTGGGTAGGTTGCAGCTTGGTCACCACTTTCAGGTCACCGATCAGCACGTTCTTCGAGTCGGCCGACTGCACCAGCAGGCCGCCGCCGACGCGCTTGAAGTCCATCGCGTTGACGCCATTGCCCAGCGGGATTTCCAGCAGACGCACGTTCTGCTTGGCCGACAGGATCTGTTTCGCTTCGGCCGAGAACGATGGCGCGATCAGCACTTCGACGAACAGCTTGGCCAGTTCGGTGGCGGCAACGCCGTCCACTTCGGTGTTGAAGGCGATGATGCCGCCGAAAGCCGAGGTCGGATCGGTCTGCAGCGCGCGCTTGTACGCGTCGGCCGCATCGCTACCCAGGGCCACGCCGCATGGATTGGCATGCTTGACGATCACGCAGGCCGCGCTCTGGTCGAAGCCGCCCATGCTCTTGACGCATTCCCATGCCGCATCGGCATCGGCGATATTGTTGTACGACAACTCTTTACCTTGCAGCTGGCGGTAGTTGCCCAGCGCGCCTTCGGTGGCGTGCAGGTCGCGGTAGAAGGCGGCGGTCTGGTGCGGGTTCTCGCCGTAGCGCATGTCCTGCACTTTTTCAAACGCCACGTTCAGGGTTTGCGGGTAGGTGTTGCGGCTGGCGTGGGCCTTGGTCGGGCCCAGGCTGGTCAGGTAGTTGGTGATGGCGCCGTCGTACTGGGCCGTGTGCGCGTAGACCTTGGTGGCCAGCGTGAAACGGGTGTCGTAGCTGACATAGCCAGGCGCGTTGTCGGTGGTCTTCATTTCCGCCAGCACCACGCCGTAGTCGGCCGGGTCGCAGATGACGATCACGTCCTTATGGTTCTTGGCAGCCGAACGCAGCATGGCCGGGCCGCCGATGTCGATGTTCTCGATCGCGTCTTCCAGCGTGCAGCTGTCCTTGGCCACGGTGGCCTGGAAAGGATACAGATTGACCACCACCAGATCGATGGTCGGAATAGCGTGCTCTTCCAGCTTGGCCATGTGCTCAGGGAAATCGCGACGGGCCAGGATGCCGCCATGCACTTTCGGGTGCAGGGTCTTGACGCGGCCGTCGAGCATCTCCGGGAAACCGGTGTAGTCGGCCACCTCGGTCACCGCCACGCCGTTGTCGGCCAGCAGTTTGGCGGTGCCGCCGGTGGACAGGATGTTGACGCCCATGGCGGACAGTGCGCGGGCAAAGTCCAGCACGCCGGTTTTGTCGGAGACGGAGATGAGAGCTTGTTTGATCATGGCTGTGGCTAGGTGGTTAAGTATTCGGGAGGAGAACATGGCGCCAGCGGCCAGTCTCAGCCACCAATGCCGGAAAGAAGCTCAGGATTACAGCAGGCCGTGCTCTTGCAGTTTCTTGCGCAAGGTATTGCGGTTGATGCCCAGCATCTGGGCGGCATGCGACTGGTTGCCGTCGGCACGCGTCATGACCACTTCGAGGATGGGTTTTTCCACCGTCAGCACGACCATGTCGTAGATATTCGATGCTTGCTGCTCGCCCAGGTCATTGAAGTAGTCTTCAAGGCTTTTCTGGACGACTTCCTGGATACTTTCTTTGCTCATATTCTTGTCGTTCGGCTAATTAAACTGTGATGACGCCGGGCCGCGCGGACTGCTCGCGCCTGCCCCTGTAACTACGTGTTGTGCTTGTTTCTGGTGCCAGTGCGGGCGGCTTACGCGGCCTGCAACTCTTCGGAGAGGCGGTATTGTAACCGCTCGCCATGCGTCCATTGCGATTCAAAAAATTGGTCGACCGCGAGCAACTGTGTATCGATCGATTCCAGCAGGTTCATTTGCTGGCGGAACTCCTCGCCGCCCGGCAGGTCGCGCACATACCAGCCGATATGCTTGCGCGCCGTGCGCACGCCGAGGAACTCGCCATAAAACGCATAGTGGGCGCGCAGGTGTTCGTCCATCAGCGCGCGCACCTCGTCCACATACGGCGCCGGCAGGTGGGTGCCGGTGCGCAGGAAATGTTCCACTTCGCGGAAGATCCACGGACGCCCTTGCGCGGCGCGGCCGATCATGATGGCGTCCGCGCCCGTGTAGTCGAGCACATAGCGGGCTTTTTCCGGCGTGGTGATGTCGCCATTGGCCACCACCGGAATCGACACCGACTGCTTGACGGCGGCAATGGTCTCGTACTCGGCGTCGCCGGTATAGCCGTCGGCGCGGGTGCGGCCATGCAGGGTCAGCATGGCGATACCGGCGTCCTCGGCGATACGGGCGATCTTCAGCGCATTCTTGTTCTGGCGATCCCAGCCGGTACGGAACTTCAGCGTGACCGGCACGTCCACGGCCGCGACCACGGCCTTGACGATCTGTTCCACCAGCGCCTCGTTCTGCAGCAGGGCCGAACCGCACCAGCTATTGCAAACCTTTTTCACCGGGCAACCCATATTGATGTCGATGATCTGGGCGCCGCGTTCCACGTTGAAGCGGGCGCAGTCGGCCAGGTCCTTCGGGTCGGCGCCGGCGATCTGCACCGCCTTCGGTTCCATTTCGCCGGTGTGGTCGGTGCGGCGCGAACTCTTTTCCGTCGCCCACAGGCGCGGATTCGAGGCCGCCATCTCCGATACCGCGTAGCCCGCCCCCAGCTGTTTGCACAGTTGGCGGAAAGGCCGATCCGTCACGCCCGCCATGGGAGCGACAAAAACGTTGTTGCGCAGTAAATAAGGGCCGATGTGCACTGGCTTTACCTGAAATGAGAGAAGGAACCTTCTATTTTAACCGAAGGCCTGCTCAATTAATAAGCACTATTTTTGCAACTTGCTGCTCCGCCAGCAACATTGCCCCGTATTTCAGGCAAAAATCCGCACGCGCGTGCGCAAGGCGCAAGGAAACAGCGGAAGCGCTTCCTTTGCGCAAAGAAAACAGCGGGGAAATCAGATGATGTCGTCGAGACTGGCCAGACCGAGGTGCTCGACCTCACCCCAGCTATCGAGACTGAGTTTGCCGCCGGCAAAGCGGAAACGGTTGATGCTGGCGTTTTTCACCTGGAAGTCGCGCGGGCTGTCGAGCGACATGCCGACCGCCTCGCGGTAGGCGCATTCGAGCACGCCGCCGTGGGCCACCAGCGCCAGCGTCTGGCCTGGATGGCGCAGCGCCCAGGACGTGATGGCGGCGATGCTGCGCCCATAAAAGGCACGGAAACTTTCCGCCACGCGCAGGCCGGGCGGCATCACCGCGTCGATATCGCGCGCCTGCCACAGCGCATATTCTTCCGGATACTGGCGTTCGATGTCGGCATACAGCATGCCTTCGAACACGCCATAGCAGCGTTCGCGCAGTTGGGCGTCGATCTGCACCGGCTTGCCATGCAGATCGGCCGCGAAGCCGGCGGTGCGGCTGGCGCGCAGCAGGTCGCTGGCCACGATGTGGTCGACCGGCTCGGCCGCCAGCGCACTGGCCAGCGCCCGGGCCTGGCGTTCGCCTTCCGGATTCAGGTCGATATCGGTATGGCCCTGCAGGCGGCGCACGGCGTTCCATGCCGTTTCGCCGTGGCGTATCAAAATTATGCTGGTACTCATGCAATCCTATATGTGGTACTGGCGGCTAGCCGCCCCCCCCCCCTGCGAACGCGCCGTCTCGGCCAGTTCCGGGTTCAGCGTGTAGCGGCCGATCCATTGTGCTTCGTCAAGAATATGGCCTTGCAGCGCGGCCCAGGCCTGCGGCCCGTCAAACCGTCCCTCCAGTTCCAGCCGCGGCAGATCGAGCGCGTACAGGCGGAAGACGTAATGGTGGACGCGCAAATCGTTCCATGGCGGACAGGGGCCATCATAACCGTAATAGTCGCCGGCCATCACCGGGTCGGCCGCAAACCAGTCGCTATAGTCGTTGACGCCCTGGCGCACCTGGCTGCCGATACCGTCGTAGATGGGTTGTTGCGCATGCGGCCCCGGCTTGCCATGCGGGGTGACGCCGTCGGCCATGGCGCCGGCACCGATGTGGCCGGATTGCGGCAGCAGATCGACCAGGGTCCAGTGATAGAAGTCGCCACGCGGCAAGCTGGCCGCCAGCGAGGTATTGACGCGGTTGGCATCGCGCGCGTCTTGTGGGGCATCGCCATCGATGCAGAACAGGGCCAGCGACTCCGTGCCCTTGGGAATGTCGTCCCAGGCCAGATGCGGGTTACGGTTACCCGATAGCCGTACCCGGTTGCCCAGATCAACTTCACAAAAGGCATATTCGGCAGGAATGCTGCCGCCATCCTGAAATGACTCGCTCCACAGTCTCATCGCCCTCTCCACATTGATATTTTCCGACCCTGGCGGATCATTTTTATGATCCCGCGCAAATGTCATACTATTTTATTTCGCAGCGGTTTGCAGCCAGAAAGTCACAGGGCCGTCGTTGGTCAGCGACACCTGCATATCGGCGCCGAACTGCCCCGTTTCGACCACGGCGTGGCGTGCGCGCGCCTGCGCCACGAAATAGTCGAACAGGCGCAAGCCATCCTGCGGACTGGCCGCCGGCGTGAACGAAGGCCGGGTGCCCGATTTGGTGTCGGCCGCCAGCGTGAACTGGGGCACCAGCAACAGGGCGCCGGCCACATCGGTCACGCTGCGGTTCATCTTGCCGGCCTCGTCGGAAAACACCCGGTAGCCCAGCATTTTGTTCAGCAAGGTGTCGGCGTCCTTTTCCGTATCGCCTTTTTCAGCGCAGACCAGCACCATCAGGCCGGCGTCGATGGCGCCGATGGTGGCCCCGTCGACCACCACCCGCGCCTGCGTCACCCTTTGCAGCAGGGCGATCATGCGCCCAGTGCCACGCGGGCGAACTTGCGCTTGCCCACTTGCAGCACGAAGCTGCCCGCTTCGATCTTGAGCGCCTTGTCGCTGATGACGGTGCCATCGATGCGCACGCCGCCCTGCTCGATCATGCGCCCGCCTTCGGACACGGAAGCGACCAGATTGGCCTGTTTCAGCAACTGGGTGATCAGCAGCGGCGCGCCGGACAGCGTGACTTCCGGCACGTCGTCCGGAATGCCGCCCTTGGAGCGGTTGACGAAGTCGGCCAGCGCATCCTCGGCGGCCTGCCGGGAATGGAAGCGCGCCACGATTTCCTGCGCCAGCGCCACTTTGGCGTCGCGCGGATTCTTGCCGCCTTCGATTTCCGCCTTCAGCTGGGCGATGTCGGCCAGCGAACGGAACGACAGCAGTTCGAAATAACGCCACATCATGACGTCGGAAATGCTCATCAGTTTGGCGAACATCACATTGCCCGGCTCGGTGATGCCGATGTAGTTGTTCTTCGACTTGGACATCTTGTCGACGCCGTCCAGGCCTTCGAGCAGCGGCATGGTCAGGATGCATTGCGGCTCCTGATCGTAATCTTTCTGCAACTCACGGCCCACCAGCAGATTGAATTTCTGGTCGGTGCCCCCCAGTTCCAGGTCGGACTTGAGCGCGACCGAATCGTAGCCCTGCATCAGCGGATACAGGAACTCATGGACCGAGATCGGTGTCCCACTTTTGAAGCGCTTACTGAAATCGTCACGTTCCATCATCCGTGCTACCGTGTAGCGCGAGGCCAGCTGGATCATGCCGCGCGCGCCCAGTGGATCGCACCACTCGGAGTTGTAGCGGATTTCCGTGCGCGCCGGGTCCAGCACCAGCGAAGCTTGCTTGAAGTAGGTCATCGCGTTCTGCTCGATCTGCTCCTTGGTCAGCGGCGGGCGCGTGACGTTGCGGCCGGAAGGATCGCCGATCATCGAGGTGAAGTCGCCAATCAGGAAGATCACCTGGTGGCCCAGGTCCTGCAACTGGCGCATCTTGTTGAGCACCACGGTGTGGCCCAGGTGCAGATCGGGCGCGGTCGGGTCCAGGCCCAGTTTGATGCGCAGAGGTACGCCGCTCTGCTCGGAGCGCGCCAGCTTTTGCGCGAACTCGCTTTCGATCAGCAGCTCATCGACACCGCGTTTGGCGATGGCAAGGGCTTCCTGCACGCGGTCGGTCAGCGGCAGTACAGTGGCAGGCCCTTTCTTGGGCGACGAACTAGTGTTATCCATAGGTGTAATAGCGAGATTTTCTGAAAATGGTAGGCGAATCCAAGAGTTTGTTATAATCCTCGATCCCATCAATCTTGCCGCATGAAAACAAATCAAAACGACAACGAGAAAAATAAAACGTTCCTGAATAGTTCAAGCGGCAAATTTTAACTGATTGCATGAACCCTACAAATAAAATCACAAGCTCACGCTTGTTCAGTCTGCTAGGTGCCACGCGCAAGGCGCGCATCCTCAGTGCTTCGGCACTGTTTCTCGCCGTGTGCGCCTTCGGCGCCGCCGGCGTCGCGCCACTGGCACCGGATGCGTCCGATCTGCCTGTCAAATCGGTCTCGGAAGAGATCGCCATGCCGAACATCTCCACCCAGATCGCCTCCCTCGAAGAACAGCAAGCCAACGAGCACTACGTCCACGAAGAAAAAATTCGTGCCGGCGATACCCTCGCGACCCTGCTGACCCGTCTGGGCGTCGATGACGACGCGGCCGAGCGATTCATCAAGAATGACAAGGTCGCCAAGGGCGTCATGCAGCTCAAGACCGGCAAGCGGGTCCAGGCGCAGACTGACGAAGACGGCAATCTGCAATGGCTGCGCGCCTCCGTGGTCGACGCCAAGGACGTGCCCGTCAAACTGATTTCCGTGGTGCGCAAGGGCGACGGTTTCGTCGCGGCGGAAGCGGCGGCCCAGCTGGAGCGCCGCGTTGAAATGCATGCGCGTAACATCACCTCGACCCTGTTCGCGGCGACAGATTCCAGCAGCGACGGCGCCAAGCTGCCCGATTCCATCGTGCACCAGATCGTCGAAATGTTCTCCACCAATATCGATTTCCGTTCCGACCTGAAGCGCGGCGACCATTTCAATGTGGTCTACGAAACCTTCTGGCAAGACGGCGAATTCGTGCGCGCAGGCCGCATCCTGGCGGGCGAATTCACCAACCGCGGCAATACCTATCAATCCGTGTGGTTTGAAGATCCGGCCAGCAAGCAGGGCGGCGGCTACTACAGCTTCGACGGCAAGTCCCTGAAAAAGGCCTTCCTCAAGTCGCCGCTGGAGTTCTCGCGGATTTCCTCGGGCTTCTCGATGCGCGTGCATCCGCTGTCGGGCAACTGGAAGCAGCACAAGGGCATCGACTTCGCGGCTGCAACCGGCACGCCGATCCGTGCGTCCGGCGATGGCGTCATCGATTTCGCCGGCACCCAGGGCGGCTACGGCAATCTGGTCGTGGTCAAGCACTGGGCCAACTACACCACCGCCTACGCCCACATGAGCCGCTTCGCCGATGGCGTGCGCAAGGGCAGCAAGGTCAGCCAGGGCGATATCATCGGCTATGTCGGCACCACCGGCTGGTCCACCGGCGCCCACCTGCATTACGAATTCCGCGTCGGCGGCGAAGCCAAGGATCCCAACACCCTGAACGTGCAAGCCCAGGCGCCTTTGACGGCCGCCGAAATGGCGCGCTTCCGCACCTTCGCGGCCGATATGACGCACCGCTTCGCGCTGCTGCGTCCGGCAGGCTCGGAAAACACCCGGGTCGCCGCAAAATAAACTACCCGGTACGCAGGGGCGTTTCGCCCCGCCGCCAGAAAACAGGCCATCGCATATGGCCTGTTTTTTTTGGCCCGGCGCCACGCGCCCTTGCCAAAAACAATAATCAAAGAGACTTCATGTTACGTATTCCTTTTGGCCGCCTCGGTGCGCTGGCACTCATAAGCGCATCCTTGCTCGCTTCGCTGGGCGCGCCAACAACAGCCCGTGCCGCCGCGCGCGCCCATCCCGCCAAAGCCGCCATAACGTCGGCGAGCGCCATCAGCACTGCCGCCACGCTCAGCGCCAGTGCCGCCGGCAAAGTTGCCGCGATCGAAGCGGCGCCCGCACCGGGCTTTTACCGCTTCATGCTGGGCAGCTTCGCCATCACCGCCCTGTCCGATGGCAAGCGCCCCATCAACGCCCATATGCTCAGCAATATCAGCGAGCAGGAGGTCGATCAGACGCTGGCCGGAGCCGGCCAGGCGAATCCCGTGCCCTCCTCCTTCAATGCCTTCCTGATCGATACCGGCAGCAAGCTGGTGCTGATCGACACGGGCGCAGGCGCTTTGTGGGGACCGCAGCTGGGCAAGCTGGGCGAGCAATTGCAACTGGCCGGTTACGCCGCCGAACAGGTCGACGAGATCTACCTGACCCATATGCATAGCGACCACATCGGCGGCCTGATGGATGGCGACAGCTTGCGCTTCCCGCACGCGATCGTGCGCGCCAGCAAGGCCGAAGCCGATTACTGGCTCAGTCCGGCACGGCTGGAACAGGCTGCCGACAAGGACAAGGGCAGCTTCCGCAATGCCCAGAATGCGCTGCGCGCCTATATCGCCAACGAGCGTTTCCTCAGTTTTGAGCCGGGCGCGGAACTGGCTCCCGGCATCCGCGCCGTCGCCAGCGAAGGCCATACGGCCGGCCACAGCACTTACCTGGTCGAGAGCGCTGGCCAGAAGCTGCTGGTGTGGGGCGATATGCTGCACATCGCCGCCATCCAGTTCGGCCAGCCGGGCGCCACCATGCGCTTCGACTACGACGGCGGCGCCGCCGTCAGCGTGCGCCGCCAGGTGCTGCAGGCCGCCGCGCGCGATGGCCTGCTGGTGGCCGGCGCCCATCTGCCCTTCCCCGGCATCGGCAAGGTAGTCGCACGGGAAGACGGCTTTGCCTGGCAGCCGCAATTAATCGACCAAGCCACCGCCGCAAACCGTCCCGCTCAGGCAAAATAAGCGTTTTCAGCAAGCGGGGATGAACATGGCTTTGTATATCGGTCTGATGTCGGGCACCAGCCTGGACGGTGTGGACGGCGCGCTGGCCGAAATCGGCGCGGACGCCTGCCGCACCCTGGCCGCCGCCTACATCCCCTTCCCGCCCGCGCTGCGCGCCGAGCTGATGGCCCTGCAGTCCGCCGGCCCCAATGAAATCGAACGCGAGGCGCTGGCCGCCAATCAGCTGGCGCGCCACTACGCCGACTGCGTGGCCGCCTTGCTGGCCGAGAGCGGCAGCGCGGCTGACGCGGTGCGCGCCGTCGCCGTGCATGGCCAGACCATCCGCCACCGTCCCGAGCTGGGGTTTACCCGCCAGACCAATAATCCGGCCCTGCTGGCCGAGCTGTGCGGCATCGACGTGATCGCCGACTTCCGCAGCCGCGACATCGCCGCCGGCGGCCAGGGTGCGCCGCTGGTGCCGGCCTTCCACCAGGCCCTGTTCGGCCAGAGCGGCCGCAGCCGCGTGGTGGCGAATATCGGCGGCATCTCCAACATCAGCGTACTGACTGGCGACGGCAGCGTGCGCGGCTTCGATACCGGCCCCGGCAATGTGCTGATGGATGCCTGGATCGCCCGCCACCAGGGCAAGGAATACGATGCCGACGGCCTGTGGGCCGCCAGCGGCACCGTGCTGCCGGAATTGCTGGCCGTGCTGCTGAGCGAGCCCTACTTCGCCCTGCCCGCCCCCAAGAGCACGGGGCGCGACCTGTTCCATCCGGCCTGGCTCGATGCGCATCTGGCCGCCTTCCCCGGCGCCGCGCCGGCCGATGTGCAAGCCACGCTGACGCAACTGACAGCGACCACGCTGGCAGGCGCTATCGCGGCCTATGGCGGCTCCGCGGAGGCGGTGTATGTCTGCGGGGGCGGCGCCTACAACGGCACGCTGCTGCGTGCGCTGGCGGCCGCCCTGGGCGGCAACATCAAAGTGGACTCCACCGACGCGCTGGGCGTGGCGCCGAACCGGGTCGAGGCGCTGGCCTTCGCCTGGCTGGGCTACCGCTTCAGCGAGCGGCTGGCGGGTAATCTGCCCAGCGTCACCGGCGCGCTGGGCGAGCGCGTGCTGGGCGCCCTGTATCCCCACTAAATTGCGTCAAAACGCGGACGGCCCGAAGCCGCCGCCCAACCATCAAGGTCGGGCGGCCGCTTCGGGCCGTCAGGTGAATCCGGACTAGCTTAGACGGAGAACGACGAACCGCAGCCGCAGGTCGAGGTCGCGGTCGGATTCTTGATCACGAATTGCGCACCTTCCAGGTCGTCCTTGTAGTCGATCTCGGCGCCGACCAGATACTGGTAGCTCATCGAGTCGATCAACAGTTGCACGCCGTTCTTGACCATGGTGGTGTCATCTTCGTTGACGATTTCGTCGAAGGTGAAGCCATACTGGAAACCGGAACAGCCGCCACCCTGCACGAATACGCGCAGTTTCAGGTCGGGATTGCCTTCTTCTTCGATCAGCTGCGCAACCTTTTGGGCAGCGCTGTCGGTGAAGATAATCGGGGATGGGATGACATCTAGTGCTTCGGCGACAGCATTCATTTGAGACTCCTACTTGGAAACAGTTGGCCCATTATAGACCTTCGGCGCAAGTCATGCTCCACCGTGGGCCAGTCCCCGCGTTTGCGGATGGACAAGTCGGCGCACGGTGCGCATTTCCTGCATTATAAATATATCATTTCAACAGACACCAGCAGATGCGGGCGGACAGCCTGATTGCAAGCCGCCCCACCCGAAGATCGCCGCGTTTTACGGCAGCAGCGCGATCTGGTTCAGGCCGGTGCTCTCTTCCTGGTCGAACATCAGGTTCATACATTGCACAGCCTGGCCGGCCGCGCCCTTGACCAGATTGTCCTGCACCACCAGAACGATGACGGTTTTACCATTGTTTGGACGATGCAGCGCCAGACGCAGCATGTTCGAGCCGCGGGTCGAGCGGGTTTCCGGATGCGAAGCAAACGGCATCACGTCAACGAAAGGCGAATCCTTGTACTGCTCTTCGAACAGGGCTTGCAGTTCTTCATTGCTGATCTCGCGGTTCAGGCGGCCGTACAGGGTCGAGTGCATGCCGCGTATCATCGGTACCAGATGCGGCGTGAACACCAGATCGACCGGCTGGTCGGTATAGCGCTGCAACTGGGCCACGGTTTCCGGCGTGTGGCGGTGACCGGACACGCCATAGGCCTTGAAGTTGTCGCTTGACTCGGAGAACAGCGTGGCGATTTCGGCTTTACGGCCGGCGCCGGATACGCCCGACTTGCAGTCGGCGATCAGATTGCCCGCATCGATCAGGCCGGCCTTGAGCAGCGGGTAGTAACCCAGTTGCATCGTGGTCGGGTAGCAGCCCGGGTTGGCGATCAGCTTGGCGCCTTTGACGGCCTCGCGATTCAGCTCAACCAGACCGTACACGGCCTGCTCCAGCAGTTCCGGACAGGTGTGCGGGATTTTGTACCATTGCTCGAACGTGGCCTGATCCTTCAGGCGGAAGTCCGCAGCCAGATCGATCACCTTCACGCCGGCGGCCAGCAGTGCCGGGGCCTGGGCCATGGCCACGCCGTGCGGGGTGGCGAAGAACACCACGTCGCACTTTGTCAGGTCGGCCTTGTCCGGTGCCGAGAAAGCGATATCCACGCGGCCACGCAGGGACGGGAACATATCGGCAACGGGCAAGCCATCTTCCTTGCGCGAAGTGATGGCCGTCAGTTGTACGCCGGGGTGCACGGCCAACAGTCGCAGCAATTCCACGCCGGTGTATCCGGTGCCGCCGACGATGCCAACTTTGATCATGTTCTTTCCTTGGGTAGATGGTGATAGGTAAATGGCGCCCATTTTATCAGGGCTGGGGCCAGCGCGTGACGCGGCGGCCCAAATGCAAAAAAGCCGCCGGATAAACCGGCGGCTCTCTGTCCAGCACCAGGTGAACCCAGTGCCGTAGCGTAGAAATTAACGCTTCGAGAATTGCTTTGCGCGACGTGCTTTGCGCAGACCAACTTTTTTACGCTCAACTTCGCGTGCATCGCGGGTAACGAAGCCGGCACGTGCCAGATCGCCCTTCAGCGTTGCATCGTAGTCGATCAGTGCACGGGTGATACCGTGACGAACCGCACCTGCCTGGCCCGACTCGCCGCCGCCGTGAACGTTGACTTTGATGTCAAAACGCTCAACGTTGCCGGTCAGTTCCAGAGGTTGACGAATAACCATCAGGCCGGTTTCGCGCGAGAAATACTCAGCTGCTGGCTTGCCGTTAACGATGATTTGGCCAGTGCCAACTTTGATGAACACGCGAGCCACTGCACTCTTGCGACGGCCGGTGCCGTAATTGTAGTTACCGATCATGTCGATTCCTTAGAGAACGAGTGCTTTAGGTTGCTGGGCAGCGTGCGGGTGAGTCGCTTCCGCGTACACTTTCAGCTTCTTGATCATTGCGTAGCCGAGTGGGCCTTTAGGCAGCATGCCCTTGACAGCTTTCTCGAGTGCGCGGCCTGGGAAACGCTGTTGCATTTTCAGGAAGTTGGTTTCGTAGATGCCGCCTGGGTAACCCGAGTGACGGTAGTACGTTTTTTCGGTAGCTTTAGTACCGGTCACGCGCAGTTTGCCTGCGTTGATCACGACGATGAAATCGCCGGTGTCGACGTGAGGAGTAAATTCCGGTTTGTGTTTGCCGCGCAGTCGGAGTGCCACTTCGCTGGCAACACGTCCGAGGACTTTGTCCGTCGCGTCAATCACGAACCAGTCGCGCTGGACTTCATGTCCCTTAGCGGAAAAAGTTTTCATGTTGACTTCCTAATTGAATTACACACGCTCATATGGTGGTTCCGCCATTGCTTCAGCGGACTCGGCCTTGTTGTTAACTTTCCTGAGCGAACGGAAAGCCGACAAGTATAAGCGCTTTCGCCTCCCCGCGTCAAGCCGCATGGTCGGCCGACTCGTCTTCCGCTAACCCTTTACAATAGGGCAAAGTTTATTCATTCGGAGAGTTTGGTATGGAATGCAAGGTTAGCTGGAATGGCCCCTCGGGCATGAGTTTCCGCGCCCAGACGGGTTCGGGCCATATGGTCACGATGGATGGCGCGCCGGAAGGCGGCGGCCACAATCTGGCCCCGCGCCCGATGGAAATGGTATTACTGGGCACGGGCGGCTGCACCGCCTATGACGTGGTGCTGATCCTGAAGAAAAGCCGCGAAGATATCCGCGGCTGCGAATGCACCCTGACGGCGGAACGCGCCGAGACCGAACCGAAGGTCTTCACCAAGATCAATTTCCACTTCACTGTGACAGGCAAGAATCTGAAACCGGCCGGCGTGGAACGCGCGATTACCTTATCGCACGATAAATATTGCTCAGCATCCATCATGCTGGCAAAAACTGCCGAGATCACCCACTCCTTCGAAATCGTCGAAGTCTGAGTTAGTGGGCTGTGGCGGCCAAGGCGCCGCGCAGGCCCGCAACAAACCCACGGCAAAGAGCTGGGGTCTGACCCGCCGGGTCAGACCCCAGGGTTACGCCCTGGGTTTTAAATGCGTTTGCGACATGCAAAGTTTAACCGCCTGCCTCTACTAGATATAGTAAGCACTCCCCGTCATCACCTTCGCCATCGCCGTCATCGCCATCCGCACCGGCTTGGGCGTTTCCGCCGCACCCAACTGCTGGGCCGCCGCGCCGTGGGCGACTTCATCGATCCGCATCTGCTCGACAATCGCGCGCGACTTGGCGTCCTGCGGCGGCAGACGGTCCAGATGGCTGGCCAGATGCGCCTCCACCTGTCGCTCCGTCTCCACCACAAACCCCAGGCTGCGCGCATCGCCCAGCCAGGCCGCCACCGTCCCGACCGCATACGCACCCGCATAAAACAGGGGATTGAGCACGCTGGGCTGCGATCCCAGCTCCGCCAGCCGCTGCGCGGTCCAGGCCAGATGGTCTTCCTCTTCGCGCCCGGCCTGCTCGAACTGCTCGCGCATCGCATCGCTGCGCGCGAAATGGGCCTGGGCGTTATACAGCGCCTGGGCACACACCTCGCCCACATGGTTCACCCGCATCAGTCCGGCGCTATGGCGTTGCTCCGCTTCGCTGAGCACGCCGTCGGCCGCATGTACCGCCGGGGTCGGACGCGAAGCCGAAGCCACGCCCGCCACGACGCGCAAGGCCTTGTCGGCGGCGGCGATCAAGCGGTCTAGGGGATGATGATGGGATTTAGCTGCCATGGTGGTCTATCGCTGTCAGTGACAAAACACCATTATAGGACCATCGTGCCCAGGCCGGCGGCACTGGCCGGCCTCAGCCGCGCTGAGGCAGTGCCTGAAAACCGGGCTGTGACTCCGCCTCTTCCTGAATCAGGCGCTGGCGTTCGATCCAGTCGGCCACCGGGCCGCGCGCATCGATGCCGGAGATGTCTTTCGCCACGCCCAGATTCAGCCCCAGCAAGAAGGGAATACTGTCGACCGGCACTTCCGGGCAATGCTCGGCAAAGCTGCGCAGGAAGCGCAGCGAATCGATCACCGGCACCACCTTCTCGCCGCTCATATATTGCAGCACGCTGGTGATGCTGTGGCCCTTGCCGATGGTGTGATAGATGAAGCGGTTGTAATCGCGGTCGATATGCTTGAAGTCCAGGGTTTCCTTAGTCATCAGGCCGGCCAGATAATGCAGGCCCAGCGCCACGCGGAAAAATCCGGTCGACTCGTCCTTGCTCATACCGTCGTGCATGACGGCCAGCACTCTTTCCTTGATCACATCCTGCATGTCTGCCCCCAGTTGCCCCGCTGACGGGTGCTGATGCAGCCGACTATAGCAAGATATTGCCCCAGCGAACAGCCACATCCCAGCCCACTCAGCAACGCTGACATCCCCACCTTACGTTCAGGTGATCTCGATCAACAACTGATCATCGGCAACATTCAGACTGGCAAGACATCAGCGCCCGGCTATCGCGGCATCCGTACCGGCAAATAACAATCACTCGGAGCAATGACATGGCTACTCAACTTCCTGAAGGCCGCCATCTGCCGGTACGTCCAGAACTAAACGGTGGCCGCACGGCGCATGGTTTTGTCACACCCAAGGAGGACCGCTCCCCGCAAATAATGAGCGTTCTCCCCAAGCGCGTACTGCCCATCATTTTTCTTCCAGGAATTATGGGTTCGAACCTGCGGATGAGTGCGGCGCGGCAAGCCAAGATGGGCAAGAATAACAATATCGCCTGGCGCCCGGATAACAAAGCAGCATCGCTTGCCCTATCCATTGCAGACGCCGCCGAAAGGCAAAATCAGTTGGACCCAGCTGAGACGGAAGTCGATGTTTACGACCCGGTAAACAATCCCACCGGCGACCGCAACGAAACCTCGGACCAGCGCAACGAAAAAGTAAAGGTCAACTTCGAGTACAAACTCAACGTCGGCATCAACACGCCCCTGATGATGGATGATCCTGTCTCCTACAAGCAGCGAAGACTGAAGGAACACAAGGCTCGCGAACGCGGCTGGGGAGAGGTATTTTTTGACAGCTATCGCCACATCCTCGAAATGTGCGAGCTGCGCCTCAACGCAGCTTTTCGTGACGGAAAACCGGATGAATGGTGGAAACAGATCCTGGACGTACCGCCCGAACAGTGGCAAGCCCATCCTCAGCCTGCTCTCGAAGCCCTCGACGAGAAAACACTTAAGGAAGCCATGAAAGATTGCTGGTTTCCTGTGCATGCGATGGGGTACAACTGGCTACAGTCAAATCGCAATTCCGGCGTGTGTGTAGCTGAGCGCATAAGCGCATTGATACAGAAGTACCAGGCCCAAACCTTCCACTGTGAAAAGGTAATTTTGGTAACGCACTCGATGGGCGGACTGGTGGCCAGGGCGGTGATCCATCCAGACATGGGGAATCTTCAAGACAAAGTGTTGGGTATCGTGCATGGCGTAATGCCGGCGATTGGCGCCGGGGCAGCATACAAACGTATGCGATGCGGCTTTGAGGATGCTTGGCTTAGCATCACGCCTAAAGTATTGGGCAACTCTGGACCAGAGGTGACAGCAGTGCTAGGAAATGCCCAAGGCGGCCTGGAATTGCTACCCAGCCAAGCATACGGAAACGACTGGTTACGGCTGTCGCACAAAGGAAAAACGATTAAAAGTCTCCCAAAAAATGGCGACCCATATGAAGAAATTTATAAATTACGCGGAAAATGGTATTGCTTGCTTCAAGAGGCATGGATCAATCCGGCTCGCGACAAGGACGGCGGATATGATCGGACAGCTGCTTTACTTGATAAGGCCAAAGCATTTCACAATGCCATAGCCGGCACATACCACGATCAAAGTTATGCCCATTACGGTGCCGACTCCAATCACGCCGCTTGGCATCACGTAACTTGGACACTTGACGACTGGGCGGTATTGGTAGATGTGGAGAACCTGCGCATCGTCTCCGACAATTACCAGGGTAGATTGCATGTAGTTGATCCTAAAGCGCCGCCACCTCCTGGAGCGACAACGCCCGGCTTTGACGTCAAATTAGCGCCCCCCAATGAACCGGGTGATCAGACAGTGCCGTTACATTCCGCCGAACACCAAATGCAAAGCGGGAAATTCAAAGGAATTTTCCGCCAAACCGGTTATGAACATCAGAACAGCTATCAGAACGGACAGGTGCTGAACTCCACGCTCTACAGTCTGGTACGCATCGCGCAAACAATGGTTTGGTCGAAATGATGAAGCTACTTCGCGATTCATGGCCGCACCCTGTATTTTCCGCAGCCCTTCTTTGCGCAATGCTGTGCCTAAATGCATGCCACCGTGCCCCCAAATCTTTGAAGAGTCCCAATATGACAGCCGCATCTCCTCGTATGCAACCATTGTTCGAAAAGACCAAGACGGTATGCTTTGGACATTTTTTGATGGAAGTTCCAGTCTCGGCAACCGTGATATTTGGCCCAACAAATGTGGACTGGCCTATTGAATACTTCCCAGGAGAAGCCGAAAAAATCGCGCAACATGTAGCCGGGCAGTTAGACGAAATCGAAAAAGATCGGATATTCCTTAGTAAGGAAGATATCACCAAGTTCACAAGGTACGGCAAAGTGATAGATGGCGCTCTGCCAGGGCAGAAACTGATTTTCGGAACAAAAGATCAGGCGACTAATAGTATCTATTCGTTTATCCCGCTCGGCAAAGACCTGTTTATACAGCGTGCTCTTAGAGCATTATCTATTGATGCAGAAATCAAGACCATGAATACGGTAGCCAGTAGCCTGCGTTTGCGTACAGAAAATGAAATTCCTACCGAAAATGGCGCCTGCATCGAAGGCGGGTTCGTGTCATGGCAGCCCGAATTTGAACGGATCGCCATCGGTATTCGACTCAAGGAATTTCCAGATGTTCACCTATCAATCAGCGCCACCAGAAAAGACGTGCTGATTGAATCCGACGCGCTTGAACCACGTGTCAAACGGGCAGAGGAAGAAGCGAAAAAAGAGGGCCTCGGATGGCTGTATGCACGCATCAAGACCTTTCGACGTGGAACGCGCCAATTGGGCGACTGGAATGGCTTCGAGATCCTGGCGCGCAAGCCCATGTACAAAGACGACACCGACGCCCATGAATTCTTATTTCTCAGCCAGGGCACGCCCAACGATCCACTGAAGCCCGTGCTCGATATCCGCCTCAATACCGGGGTGGCAAACAACAAAACCGCCAGCGTTCGCCCCAGCATCAGCGACGAGGAAGCCGTGGCGCTGTGGGATAAGCTCACCACTTCCATTCGCATTCGTCCAACTGGCGGCACCAAAAACAGCTCAGCTGAATCTCCCAAAACGCCTTTGGGTAAGCACCTCCGCAGCGGCGATCTCTGCACCCAAACGGGCTGGTGGCAATGTATGGAAAGCGATGACATCGCGGGCGGCAAGCGGCGGCATTTCAAGGCGGGTGAAACATTGCCACATATGACGCTATTGGGTAAGCCCAGCCTTTGGCAAAAACTCACCGGGGAGCGCCCCGCGTTCAACAGGGACACCGTCTGGCAGCTGGTGGCATATGACGATGCGTCACCAGCGACGACACCAGATACCAAATGAATCGGCAATATTCCGAGCCAGGAAGCATTATTAACAGAGTTCATATCGCATTTCCCGTCCAGCCGAGCTTCGGCGGATAAATCACCTGCTCAGAAAAGCTTTCCCGAGCGCGCCTTGCACTGCGGAATTTCCGCGTGCTACTCTTTGGACACAACAAGGAGACTGGCGCAATGATCGAAGTCAAAGGGCTGGCTAAACGCTTCCGGCTGGCGGCCAGTGCCGCCCATGCCAGCGGCCGGCGCGATCCGCGCGAGCACGAGGGCTGGTTCCATGCGGTGCGCGACGTCAGCTTCCGCTGTGCGCCCGGCGAAGTGCTGGGCCTGCTCGGCCCCAACGGCGCTGGCAAGACCACCACCTTGCGCCTGCTGTCGAGCGCGCTCAAGCCCGACGCCGGCAGCGTCCACGCCAACGGCATCGACTTGCTGGCCGATCCGCTGGCCGCGCGCCAGCACATCGGCTTTCTATCCGGCAGCACCGGCCTGTACGGCCGCCTGAGCGCGCGCGAAAACATCGAATACTTCGGCCGCCTGCACGGCATGAGCGCGCCCTACCTGAAACGCCGCTGCGAGGAATTGTTCGAGCTGCTGGAAATGCAGGATTTCATCAACAAGCGCGCCGATCAACTCTCCACCGGCATGAAGCAGAAATGCGCAATCGCCCGCACCGTCGTGCATGAGCCGCGCATCGTCATCCTCGATGAACCGACCACCGGACTGGACGTGATGTCGGCCAAAATCCTGCTCGACTTTATCGCCAGCTACAAGGCCCTGCATATCCCGCTGATTTTTTCCACCCACCATCTGCACGAGGTCGAGAAATTGTGCGACCGCGTCTGCATCATCAACCACGGCAAGACCGCCTTCCACGGCAGCGTCGCCGAGCTGCGCCATCTGGGCGGCAGCACCGATCTGTACGACGCCTTCATCGGCGTCATCAAACAGGGGCATTGAGATGTGGACCATTTATCTGAAGGAAATGCTGGAACTGGCGCGCGACCGCAAGACCTTCATCTTCACCGTCTTCATCCCCATCTTCGCGATGCCGCTGATCTTTGTTGGCTTTGGCTATCTGTCGTCGAGCATGTTCACCCAGGCCAGCCAGGCCGAGCTGAGCTACGCCATCTTCGGCAAGGAAAACGCCCCCGGCCTGAGCGCACGCTTCGCTACTGAGCGCGGCTTCAAGGAAGTCCAGCTGGCCGGCGTGGGCGAGATCCGCAGCGCCATCGGCGATGACCGCATCAAGTTTGCGCTGGTGATCCCGCCCGGCTTCGCCAACAGCCTCGCCGTGCGCGAGCAGGCCACGCTGATCCTGCATTACAACAGCGCCTCCATGGTCGACCTGACCCGCAAGCGCGTGATGGCGGTGGTGGACGAGCAGAACACCACGCTGCGCGAGCAGGCGCTGTCGTCGCTGCACCTGAGCCGCAATGAGCAGCGCTTCACCCAGCAGCCGATCCGCCTGCAGGAGCAGTCCACCGCCGACCAGCGTGAACAGACCGGCGCCATCGTCGGCGGTTTCCTGCCGTATATCCTGCTGATGGTCTGCCTGATGGCGGCCATGTATCCGGCCATCGACACCGGCGCCGGCGAAAAGGAGCGCGGCACGCTGGAAACCCTGCTGCTGGCACCGGTGTCGCGCAGTGCCATCGTGCTGGCCAAGTTCCTGGTGCTGTTTACCATCGGCCTGACCTCGGCCCTGCTGATGGTCGGCAGCCTGGGCTTGCTGCTGCTGTTCTTCGGCCAGTCGATCGAGGGCAAGCTGGCCCAGATGGTGCATGCCATCGGCGCGGTGGACCTGGCCATGGTGGCGCTGATGCTGGTGCCCACGGCGGCCATGTTCGCCTCCATCCTGCTGGCGATCTCGGTCTATGCCAAGAGCTACAAGGAGGCGGCCGGACTGATCTCGCCGCTGATCGTCGTGACGATACTGCCGACGCTGGTGGCCTTGCTGCCGGGCGTGGAACTGGACTGGGTCTGGGCCATGGTGCCGCTGACCAATGTGTCGCTGGCCATGAAGGAACTGGTCAAGGGCACCATGGACTACAGCATGTTTTCGCTGATTTTGCTGTCGTCCAGCGTGACGGCTGGCGCGCTGCTGGCCTTGTGCCGCTGGTGGTTTACGCGCGAAGAGGTTTTGTTCCGCAATTAGGGTGGCCGGCGAGCCTGTTGGCGCGCCGCCGGCGCATGCCAAAACCCAGGGCGCACCCCTGGGGTCAGACCCGACGGGTCTGACCCCGGCTCTTTGCCGTGGGTTTTAAAAGCGTCCCCGGCTCCTTGCCGTGAGTTCTAAAAGCCTCCCCAGCTTGCCATTTTCACCACTCCACCCCTGCCCTCCCCACCCCGCATTCCAGACCGCCGTTTGTGCAATCTGGCGATAGCTTTGCGCCGCCCGTCGCAATGGCGCCCCGGTTGTGTCGCAAATTCAATACAATGCCATCATGTGAAAGGTGCTTGCCGGCATAGAAATACCGAATCCGGCCGGCGCAGGTCCGTTCAATTCAGGAGTCAGTATGGAATTAAGCATCAGCAATTTGTCCAAGACCTACGACAACGGCGTCGTAGCTTTGGACAATATTTCGCTCACGATCCCGACCGGGATGTTCGGTCTGCTCGGCCCCAATGGCGCCGGCAAATCGACGCTGATGCGCACCCTGGCCACGCTGCAGGAATGCGATTCCGGTTCGGTGTTCTTCGGCGAGCTCGATGTGCTCGATGAAAAAGACGCCATCCGCCGTCTGCTCGGCTACCTGCCCCAGGACTTCGGCGTCTATCCCAAGGTCACCGCCTACGAGATGCTGGACCATTTCGCCGTCCTCAAAGGCTTGTCGAACCGCGCGCGCCGCCGCGAAGTGGTCGATGGCCTGCTGCAGCAAACCAATCTGTTCGATGTCCGCCACCAGCGCCTGGGCGGCTTTTCCGGCGGCATGCGCCAGCGCTTCGGCATCGCCCAGGCCCTGCTGGGCGACCCCAAACTGATCATCGTCGACGAGCCGACCGCCGGCCTGGACCCGCAGGAACGGGTGCGCTTCCATAACTTGCTGTCCGACATCGGCGAAGACAAGACCGTGATCCTGTCCACCCACATCGTCAGCGACGTGGCCGATCTGTGCGCCAATATGGCCATCATCAACAAGGGCCATCTGCTGGTGTGCGGCCCGACCCAGCAGCTGATCGACGAGGTCAGCGACAAGATCTGGGCCCGTTTCGTCGACAAGAAAGACCTGGCCATGTTCCAGCAGCGCCATGCCGTGATCTCGACGCGCCTGCTGTCGGGCCGCACTCTGATCCATGTCTACAGCGAGCAAGACCCCGGCGACGGCTTCGAGGAAGCCATCGGCGACCTGGAAGACGCCTACTTCGCCACCATCGCCGGCCGCCATCGCGCCGCCGCGCACTGCGGCTGAGGACGCCATGCTCGCCATCGCCCTGTTCGAAGCCAGGCAGCGCTTCAAGCTGCTGTCGACCTGGATCTACTTCCTGATGTTCCTGGCGCTGGCCGTGCTGTCCATGGCCGCGGCCGGCGGCGCCTTCAAGCATGCCACCGTCTCCTTCGGCGGCCGGGTGCTGATCGACGCGCCGCGCTCGCTGATGCTCAGCGCCAGCTTCCTGTCCTCGCTGGGCGTGATCGTCATGGCCGCGCTGATGGGCCGCTCGGTGCAGCAGGATTTCGAATATGAGATGCACCACTTCTTCTTCAGCGCACCGATCCGCAAGCACCAGTACATCTTCGGCCGCTTCCTGGGCGGCTTCCTCAGCCTGGCCGTCATCTTCACCAGCATCCCGCTGGGCGCCTGGCTGGGCACCTTCATCCCCGGCATAGACAGCGACCGCATCGGCAACGGCAGCCTGGCCGGCTATCTGCTGCCCTATCTGTGCACCATCCTGCCCAATATCCTGATCTTCGGTTCGGTGTTCTTCATGATCGCCGCGCTGAGCCGGCGCATGCTGCCGGTCTACATCAGCAGCGTGGTCATGCTGATCGGCTACCTGGTCGCCCCCGGCCTGGCACGCGACCTCGACTTTAAAACCCTGGCCGCCCTGATCGATCCCTTCGGCATCACCGCCGTGATCCGCCTGACCGAGTACTGGCCCATCGTCGAACGCAATACCCGGCTGGTGCTGCCCGAGGGCGTGTTCCTGCTGAACCGCGCGATCTGGTCGGGCTTTGCCCTGCTCGGCCTGCTGCTGGGCTACTGGCGCTTCCACTTCATCGCCGTCATCGACAGCGGCAGCGCCGGCCACGGCGATGGCGAAGCGCCGCAGCGCATCGCAGCCGTCTCGCTGCACACCAGGGAGACACCCGACTTCCAGGCCCGCAACCTGGCCCAACTGCTCGCCCAGATGAGCTGGCTGAACCTGCGCGAAACGGCCAAGAATATCTACTTCCTCGTCATCGTGCTGGCCGGCGTGCTGACCGTGCTGGCCGGCTCGCTCGACATGGGCTCGATGTTCGGCACCAATACCTATCCCGTCACCTATATGGTGGTGGAAACGGTGACCGACACCTTCGCCCTGTTCATGCTGATCATCACCACCTTCTATGCTGGCGAACTGGTGTGGCGCGAACGCGAACACCGCATCGCCCAGATGTTCGACGCGCTGCCGATTCCCAGCTGGCTGCCGCTGCTGTCCAAGCTGTTCGCCCTGATCGGCATGCAGGCCCTGCTGCTGGTCGTGGTGATGGTCTGCGGCATGTCCATCCAGATCGCCAAGGGCTATTTCGTCCTCGAACCCGGCCTGTACCTGCACTATCTGTTCACCATCCAGCTGCCCGTCTACGCGATGGAGGCGGTGCTGGCGATTTCCCTGCAGGTGCTGTTCAACCACAAGTACCTGGCCTATTTCGCCATGATCCTGTACTACGTGGCCTGCATCACCTTCCGCTCGCTGGGCATCGACCATCCGATGGTGCTGTACGCCACCTCGCCCTTCTTCCAGTATTCGGCCATGAATGGCTTCGGCCATTTCCTCACGCGCGAGCGCTGGTTCGACCTGTACTGGGCCGGCGCCGCCGTGATGCTGGTGGTGCTGTCGGTACTGTTCTGGTCGCGCGGCACCAATAATGAATGGCGCAAGCGCCTGCAACTGGCGCGCCATGCGCTGACCATGCCGGTGCTGGCCAGCCTGGCGGCGGGCCTGGCCATCTTCCTCGGCGCCGGTGGCGTGCTGTTCTACAACCTGCACATCGCCAACTGCTACAAGTCGCCGTACCAGAAGGACGAGGACCGCGCCGACTATGAGCGCCAGTACCGCAAGTTCGCCGCCGCGCCGCAGCCGCGCGTCAGCGACGTCGCGCTCAATGTCGACATCGAACCGCAGCAGCGCAGCCTGCACATCAAGGGCCGCTACCTGCTGCAAAACAAGACCGGCCAGGTGATCACCGACGTGATGGTGCAGCAGGACAGCAGTGCCACCATCCGCGCGCTGCGCTTCGGCGAGGCCAGCCGTCCCGGCCTGAAGGATAGCGATCTGGGTTTCTACAGCTACCGCCTGAGCAAGCCGCTGGCGCCCGGCGCCGAGCTGAGCATGGAATTCGAACTGGACTTCGCGCCCAAGGGCATCCTCGGCCTGGGCCAGGATACCCCGGTGCTGGCCAACGGCACTTTCTTCAACAGCAGCATCCTGCCGCGCATCGGCTACCAGCCTTCGATGGAGCTGCAGGACGCGCGCGACCGCAAGCGCCACGACATGCCCAAGCGCGAACGCATGGCGCCGCGCGACGATGCCCGGGCCCTGGCCAACAACTACATCAGCAGCGACGCCGACCGCATCAGCTTCGATGCCGTCGTCAGCACCAGCGCCGACCAGTTCGCCATCGCGCCCGGCCAGCTCGAGCGCGAATGGAACAGCAAGGGCCGCCACTACTTCCACTACAAGATGGAACAGCCCATCCTGAATTACTATTCCTTCCAGTCGGCCCGCTACGCGGTGCGGCATGACTGGTGGCAGGACGTGGCCATCGAAATCTACTACCAGCCCGGCCACGACTACAATCTGGACCGCATGGTGCGCGGCATCAAGGATGGCCTGGACTATTACAGCCGCAACTTCGGTCCCTACCAGCACAAGGTCGTGCGCATCGTCGAATTCCCGCGCTACGAAAGTTTCGCCCAGGCGATGCCGAACACCATTCCCTATTCCGAAGCGCTGGGCTTCATCGCCAAGGTGGACGACAAGAATTCCAAGGATATCGACTACCCCTACTATGTGACCGCGCATGAAGTGGCGCATCAGTGGTGGGGCCATCAGCTGGTGGCGGGCAATACCCGCGGCGCGACCGTGCTGAGCGAAACGCTGGCCGAATACTCGGCGCTGATGGTGATGAAGAAAACCTTCGGCCCGGCCAAGATGCGCCGCTTCCTGCGCTACAACCTGGAAAGCTATCTGATGGGCCGCGCCATCGAACGCGACCGCGAACGCCCGCTGGCCGACAATGAGCAGCAGGACTACATCCACTACCGCAAGGGCGGCCTGGCCATGTACCAGTTGCAAGACCTGCTGGGCGAAGCGCGCGTCAATGGCGCGCTCAAGGAAGTGCTGGGCAAGTACGCCAGGCAGGGGCCGCCGTATCCGAGCGTGACGGTGCTGATCGATGCGCTGCGCAAGATCACGCCACCCGAGCAAGCCTATCTGATCGACGACCTGTTCAATGCCATCGTGCTGCACGAAAACCGCGCCGTCTCGGCCACAGCCGTGAAACGGGCCGACGGCAAATACCTGCTGACGCTGACGGTGCACGCGGCCAAGGTGCGGGCGAATGAGCTGGGAGAGGAAAAAGACGTGTCCATCCGCGACCTGATCGACATCGGTGTCGACGACAAGGATGGCAACAGCATGCTGCGCGAGCGCCGCGTGGTCGACCGCAAGGACAATACCTACACCCTGCTGCTGAACAGCAAACCGTTCAAGGCCGGCATCGATCCGGACAACAAGCTGCTCGACCGCAAGCCTAGCGACAATATGATTGCCGTGGAGATGGGGAACTAGGCGGGCAATGCCGCTGGGTCAAGCGTGCCGCCGCGCTTTTTAGAACCCACAGCAAAGAGCCGGGGGCCGGTCCCTCTGGGGCCGGCGGGGCGCAGCCACTCCCCGGACCCCGGGGTCAGACCCCAGGGGTACGCCGTGGGTTTACAAGGCAGCCGGCGGCCCGCAGAGTCAGCATTTTCCTTCACTGAACTGCACTTGACTAGCCGGGGAAATTTAACCGCGCAGGCGCGCTGCCGGCTTCAGCTGAAACACGTGGACAGCTTCGATCAGCACGGCCGCCGCCAGATGATTGGCCTGGCGGGCCTTGGCGGCATTCTGGCGCACCAGCAGCACCAGCCGTTCCAGCGAGGTGGCGGTATCTTCCAGGGTGCAGGCCGCTTCGCCGCCACGGCACCACAGGTCCAGCTGGGCCTGGGCGCTCAATTCCGGATCTTCGCCGACGATCAGGCTCAGGCTGTCATTCATTTCGCGCAGCGCCTGCAGCAGGCGCTTGGTTTCTTCGCAGCCGTTAATACGGCTTTGGGCTTTTTCGGCTGCCAGCAGCACCGCCATGTCGACCGCGCGCCTTAGCGGCACCAGGATGCCGTGGGCCAGCCAGCCGGCCACGGCCAGGCCAACGAGCAGCAACAACAGGCTGAAGCCAAACAGGAAATCGCGGCTGGGTTGATACAGGGATGTCTGGTCGGGCAGATAACTGCCGCCGCTCTCGACCGCCATATCCAGCGCATGCATGCTCAGCGCGGGAATGCCCGTGTCGATGGCCTGCAACTGGCTCAGGCCGAGCACGATCAACACCGCGGTGACGGCCAGTACCAGTCCAAAGCTGGCGGCAAAGCGTTTGCCGATAGGTAAATTTTTCATATACTGGCGTGCCGGAAACGACATATTGAGCGAAAAACAGCATTGCTGCGATTAAAATACAAACTCACAAGAAAGGAATTAAGTTTCCTGTGAGTATCTATACTTTACCACATGCAACTTGTTTTTGGCACGCCGCTGCTGAAATAAACAGCAGCTTGCATCTTTCAAGCCGGCTTCCCCAGGTACCGGTCCGCCGCTAGGCCGGTGTTTCGCCCAGTCCGGCGGCCAGGTCGCGCAGCCAGCTGCCCGCCTTGGCCGCATCCCAGACCAGCGCCAGCTGCTCCACGCATTCATAGGTGCAATCGCTGACCTGAATCCGGCGCAAGGCGGGATCGTCCAGTGCGAAGTCAGGCAGATAGGCCAGCGCCTCGCCCGCTTTGACAAATCCCAGCAGCAATTGCAGATCGTCGGCCCAGTAGCGTATCCGGCGCGGCAACTGGTCGTCGCGCCAGCCGTCCGAGCGCGCTCCCCGCGCCACGCCGCAGAACAGCGAACGCGAGGGACAGGCGAAGTCATGCGCCAGCACCTGTGCGCTGGTCGCGCTCAGCACGGCGGCGGCGGGCAGTTGCGCGACCAGCGGGTGGCAGGCGCCGGCGACCAGATGCAGGGTCACGCTGCCCAAAGAGGTGATTTGCCAATCCTCCGACCAGTGCGCGCCCCGGCCCTCGATCGCCTCATTGGTGACGATGGCGGCATGCAGATCGCCGCGCGCCAGCGCCGCCAGCGCCTCGTCCTCGAACATCGCCTGCATCCGCAGGCAGCCTTCGGTATAGCCGGCAAGCGAGCGCGACAGCGCGCGCCCGTGGCGCCACAACAGGATCGCCGGGCCGCCGATGCGGCAATCGACGGCGGCACGCTCGCCCATCAGGTCGGCCTTGGCCTGGTCGGCCAGCGCCAGCAGCCCCTGGGCCCGCGCCAGCAGCATCTTGCCGCCGCTATTGAGAACCAGCTGGCGCGCGCTGCGGTCGAACAGGGGCTGGTCCAGCGTTTCCTCCAGCCGCCGGATCGCCTTCGAGACCGCCGACGGCGTCAGATGCAGCTCCTGGGCCGCCGCGCCCAGCGAAGGGCGGCGCGCCGCACAGACGAAAATACGCAGGTCGCTCAGGTTCATGGTGCCTATCAGGATACAAAGAGTGAATTTAAGTTGCTTTACGGGACAGTGAATGCATCATACCATCGACACTTACTTCTTTTGAGATCCCGCCATGACCATCACCCAACGCCTTTGGATGTACCGCCGCCAGCCCCTGGCTGAGGTCGGCGGCGAGCACTACGAACTGATAGCACAGCCGCTGGACACCCGCCTGGGCGATAACGAGGTGCTGATCGAGGCGCGCTATTTCAGCGTCGACCCGTATATGCGCATCGGCCAGTCCGGCAAGCCGACCTACGATGCCGAACCGCATCCATTGAATACCGTCCAGCAAAGCGGCGTGGTCAGCCAGGTGATCGCATCGAAGGCGGCCGGCTTCGCCGAGGGCGACTGGGTCTATAGTTACTCCGGCTGGCAAAGCCATGCCCGCGTGCACGCCAGCGCCCTGACCCGGCTCGACCCGGAACAGGCGCCCGTCACCACCGCGCTGGGTGTGCTCGGCATGCCGGGCCGCACCGCCTGGTTCGGCCTGACCGAATCGGGCAAGCCGCATGCGGGCGAAGTCGTGGTCGTATCCGGCGCCGCCGGCGCAGTCGGTTCGCTGGTGCTGCAGTTCGCCAAGCGCCACGGTGCGCGCGTGCTCGGCATCGCCGGCGGTCCGGCCAAATGCGCGTGGCTGCGCACGGACCTGGGCGCTGACTGGGCCATCGATTACAAGGCCCACGGCAACGCCGATTCGCTCAGTGCCGCCATCAAGGAAGTGACGGGCGGCGTGGACGTGTATTTCGACAATGTAGGCGGCATGGTGACCGATGCCGTCATCCCCTTGATCAACCGGCGCGCGCGCATCGTCATCTGCGGCCAGATCAGCCAGTACAACGGCGGGCTCGACACGCCGGAACTGGGGCCGCGCCTGCTGCACCACATGCTGTACCAGCGCGCCACGATTCAAGGCATGCTGGCGCGCGATTATGTGCACCGCATGGACGAGATGAAGCGCATCGTCGCGCCCTGGGTCAAGGCGGGCGACATCGTATTCGAGGAGACCATCATCGACGGCTTCGAACAACTGCCGAGCGCGCTCAATTCCCTGTTCACCGGCGAGCATCGCGGCAAACTGCTGGTGAAAGCATGAGCGCCGCGCTGAAGTGGAAGAAGCCGATGGCGAACGCAACTGGCCAAGCGGCGCTGCGGGCAAGCCTGCTCGCGGCGGCATTGCTGCTGAGTGCTTCGGGCCAGGCGGCCAACGCCAGTTATGGCGAGCATGGCATGGCGCTATTCGGCGGCAAGGAAGGACTCTACCTGTCCCACTTGCCGATGTTCCACGCGCCGCATGATTATCAGGTGGTGTTGCAGGTGCATGTGGCCAATCCCAAGGTCGACATGGCGCTGCGCCGTCGCCTGGAAGGCAAGCCGGCACTGTGGACCATCGCGCCGGAGAAGTTTGAACTGGATCGCTTGTCGCCGCAGGCGGCGCAGCCGCTGAAGCGCTTCAAGGCCGATCTGGTGTTGGGACATTTTGAGCAGAAAGGCGTGACTCAGCATCACGCGGCGACGCTGGTGGTCGATCGCGTGCTGATGTACCGGCAACTGTCGGCCGAGCCGCATGACAGCGCCACCGCCACTTATACGCAGATCGGCCAGAGCCGGCGGCGCTTCCTGGTCAAGCAGATCGACAGCCGGCCGGACTTCGATCACATCGTGGCATATCGGGCCAAGGCGGATGCGCCGGTGACGGCGATTAGCGTGGCCAAGGATGCGCTCAAGGAAACCGATGCGGCCACCTTGGCGCGGGCGCTGCACACAGTGCCGTCCGACATACTCGGCACCGTGTATTTCTATACAGACGATCTGCGCTAAGGTGCCGGCGGCGCATGCTAAAACCCACGGCTGAAATCTGGGGTCTGACCCGCCGGGTCAGACCCCGGCTCTTTGCCGTGGGTTTTAACCGAGCCGGCGGCACCTACACAGTAGAACCGGCGGCACCTACGCAATAGAGCCACTGACACCCAGCCACTGGCGAAAAAAACCGGGACACGCAGTCCCGGCTTTTTTTTACTCCGCCGTGGCGACGGCCTTTTTAGCCGCCGCCTTCTTGGCCGGTGCCTTCTTGACTGCCGCAGCTTTTTTCGCCGGTGCCTTCTTGGCCGCCGCGGTGGTCTTGCTTGCCGCGGCCTTTTTGGCCGGTGCCTTCTTGGCTGGTGCCGCCTCATCCGCCGCTACCGCGCCGTCTTCGCCAGCATCCTTGACCGCCGCCGCCTTGCCCTTGGCAGGCACCTTGGCTTTGCGTTCCTCGAACTCGAAGCTGATCTTGCCATCCTTGCCGCGTACCAGGAAAGCCTTGAACGGACGGCGGGTGCGCTGCGACACAAAGCCCGGCATCAGATCGGTCTTGCCGTCGTTGAGCAGCTTGACCATCTGTTCAGGCAAAATCTCCTGCTGCAGAATGATGCGGCCACTACGGAAGTCGCAAGTCTTCGGCTTGGCCACGCTGTTCTGGCACACATAGGCCAGGCCCATTTCAAACACGCCGGCGGCGCATTTCGGGCAAGGTCCCAGCGGGGTCTGGCCGGTGAAGTCCACGCCTTCGCCATCTTCGCTGTCGTCGTTCTGGCCGAAATCGAACTCCAGCTTGAAGTTCTTGATCTCTTCATCGCGCACGATGCGCAGGATGGCCGCGAACGGGCGGCCCATCTTGGAGCGGAAGCCTTGCAGCGGACCGATGGTGCGCTCTTTCAGCAGTTGCTCCACTTCCTCGATCTCAAACTGGCGGCTGCCCGGCGTTTTGCTCATCGAGAAATCGCACTTGGTGCAGGCGAAGCGGCGATAGTTTTCCTTGACCACGCTATTGCAGTTCGGGCAAGGCGTGGTCAGCGTGTGGTAGTCGCCCGGGATCGTGTCGTTATCGTATTCCTTGGCGCGCTTGACGATGATTTGCGTCATCTGGGCGATCTCGCGCATGAATTCCTCACGCGAGATTTTGCCTTTTTCCATCTGCGACAGCTTGTATTCCCACTCGCCGGTCAGTTCCGGTGCGGTCAACTCGTTGACGCCCAGACCGCGCAGCAAGGTCATCAGCTGGGCCGCCTTGGCGGTCGGCATCAGTTCGCGGCCTTCGCGCAGCAGATAGCGCTCCGTCAGCAGGCCCTCGATGGTGGCGGCGCGCGTCGCTGGCGTGCCCAGGCCCTTGCCGGCCATCGCATCGCGCAGTTCGTCGTCGTCGATCAGCTTGCCGGCGCCTTCCATGGCCGACAGCAAGGTCGCCTCGGTGTAGCGCGCTGGCGGCTTGGTCACCAGGCCATTGGCGTTGACGGTATCGGTCAACACTTTCTCGCCCTTGGCGACCGGCACCAGATTGCCGTTGGCATTGCCCTCTTTGTCGTCGTCGGTCGACGCTTCCTTGCCGTAAATCGCCAGCCAGCCCGGATTGGTCATGACCTTGCCTTCAGTCTTGAACTGATGGCCAGACACTTCGGTATAGCGGGTGGTGACCTGGAACTCGGCAGGCGGGAAGAACACGGCCATGAAGCGGCGCGTGACCAGGTCGTACAATTTCTGTTCCGGCTCGGACAGGTTCTTCGGCGCGATCGTGGTCGGGATGATCGCGAAGTGATCCGAGATCTTGGTGTTGTCGAAGATACGCTTGTTCGGCTTGACCCAGCCCTTGTCCAGGATCTGCTTGGCGAACTGGTGATAGTTATTGTTCTCCATCACCGTTTCCAGCGCCTGCTTGACGGTCGGCAGATAGTCTTCCGGCAGGTGGCGCGAATCGGTACGCGGGTAGGTCAGTACTTTATGCTTTTCGTACAGCGCCTGGGCCAGGCCCAGGGTGTTCTTGGCCGAGAAGCCGAAGCGCGAGTTCGCTTCGCGCTGCAGGCTGGTCAGGTCGAACAGGCCGGGCGCCATCGAGGTGGTCGGCTTGGCTTCCTCGGTGACATTGCCCTGCTTGCCGCGGCAGGCCAGCGCGATCGAATCGGCGGCGGCCTTGCTCCACAGGCGCTCGGCCTTCTTCTCCGGATCGGTCTCGTCTTTCTTGAACTTGGTGTCGAGCCAGCGGCCCTCGTACACGCCGGCGGCGCAGACGAACTCGGCGCGCACTTCCCAGAAGTCGCGCGAGACGAACTTTTTGATTTTTTCTTCGCGCTCGACCACGATCGACAGCGTCGGCGTCTGTACCCGGCCCACGGTGGTCAGGTAGAAGCCGCCCTCTTTCGAGTTGAACGCGGTCATCGCGCGGGTGCCGTTGATACCGATCAGCCAGTCAGCCTCGGAACGGCAGCGCGCGGCGTCGGCCAGCGGCAGCATGTCTTCGTCGCTGCGCAGATGGGTGAAGCCGTCGCGGATCGCGCCCGGCGTCATCGACTGCAGCCACAGGCGCTTGACCGGTTGCTTGGCCTTGGCGTTTTGCGCGATCAGGCGGAAAATCAATTCCCCTTCGCGCCCGGCATCGCATGCGTTGATCAGGGTGGTGACGTCCTTGCGCTTGATCAGCTTGTTCAAGACCTTGAGGCGGGCCTCGGTCTTGGCGATCGGGTTGAGCGCGAAGTACGGTGGAATCATCGGCAGGTGGGCAAAGCTCCACTTGCCGCGCTTGACGTCGTGTTCTTCCGGTACGGCGATTTCCAGCAGGTGACCGACGGCGGAGGACAGCACGTACTCGTCGGATTCAAAGTACTCATCGTGCTTGGTAAAGCCGCCAAGCGTCTTCGCGATATCGTTCGCGACAGAAGGCTTCTCGGCGATGATGAGGGTTTTGCTCATGTTGTTTGCGTTTCTCGTAGTGTCTCTAGGGGTGGTTCAGCATGCGCATCATACATGCATCGCGTGGCGCGCAGCACTTTTGCCGCCTGCCTCATGGCCGGGTCTTATCAAAGCGCCAATGATAAGCGGCTTGCCGGGGAATTCGCAAGCAAACTGCGCCGTGTGGCCTGCGGGGCCATCGACGCTGTTGCTTTCGAGGAAAACAAACGGGAGCGATTCAGTGCAGCAGGCGCGGCGCCTGCTCTTCGTCGGAGCCGAACAGGTCGTCAAACATCAGCGCGTCCGGCTCCTTGCCTTGGCTCCACAGCAACATCAGCACGATGACCTTCAGCTTGCCCAGCGACACGGGCATTTCATCGAGCGCCAGCGCGCGTTCAATGACGATCTCGCGTTGCAGCGGGCTCAGCACCTTGGCGCTTTCGAGGAACTGGATGAAGCCGATCGCGGCCGTGCCCAGCACGTCCTGCTCTTCTTCCACATAGTAGCGCGTGCCGGTGGACGAAGCGGTCAAGGTCTGCTCGACGCCGGCCATCGCGGTCAGGTCGGTCAGCCAGACCAGGGCCTCGGAAATCTCCACATCGTCAAAACCGACGGCCGAGAGTTTCCGCGCCAGCGCAGCCGGTTCAGGACAGGCATCGGGGCGGTAATAAGTCTCGTAGAGGTAAACAAGGATGTCGAACATGGCGCTACTCTATCAGTTAAAAGTGCGCATACACAAGAGGCGCACCGGGGATGGGCCACGGGCTAACAAGGACTAGATACGCTGGAACGTTCCTCCGGGCAATCGTTCGATCAATCCGGCCAGCTCCAGCGCCAGCAACTGACATTGTACTTCGGCTGGCGCAAGCGTGAGGCGCAGTGCCAGCGTATCGACGCCGGCCGGATCGTCGCCCAGCGCGGCCAGCAGCGCGTCGACGAAGCGCGCGTCGGGCTCGGCATATTGGGCGGCCCGCCGGCCCGCGTACACATCTTCCAGGATATCGTCGGCGCATTCGACCAGCTGGGCGCCCTTGCGCAGCAGCGCATGACAACCCTTGCTCAGCGCCGAATGGATGGAACCGGGAATCGCGTAGACGTCGCGGTTTTGATCCAGCGCAAGCCTGGCCGTGGTCAGGGTGCCCGATTTCAGGGCCGCCTCGACCACCAGCAAGCCGCGCGCCAGGCCGCTGATGACGCGGTTGCGGCGCGGGAAGTTACCCGCGGCAGGCGGCGTCCCCAGCGGATACTCGCTGATGATGCAGCCCTGCTCGGCGATCCGCTCGGCCAGCGCGCGGTTGCGTGCCGGATAGATCCGGTCGGCGCCGGTGCCGACCACGGCAATGGTGGAAGCGGGACCGCGCAAGCCGCCCTCGTGGGCGGCCGCGTCGATGCCCAGCGCCAGTCCGGAGACGATCGTCAGCCCCGCCTCGGACAGGCTCTGGCCGAAACGCGCCGCGTTCGCCATGCCCTGGGCACTGCCGTTGCGGCTGCCGACGATGGCCAGCGCCGGTCCGGCCAGCAGTTCGGCGCGGCCCACCACATATAAGAGCAGCGGCGGATTGCATAATTGAAGCAGGATGGCGGGATAGTCCGGGTCGGTCAGGGTCAGCAGGCGGCGGCCGGGCCGTTCCAGCCAGGCCTGCACCTGCTCGCATTGCAGCTTGACGGCGTCAAGGAAGGCGCGGTCCGGCTGGCGCAGCGCGCGCGCCTGTGCCGGCGCCGTATGCAAGGGGAGTTTGGCCAGCAAATCGGCCTCGCCGGCCGCGAAGATCGCGGCCGGGCTATGGAAGTGCTCGATCAGCCTGGCCGCGCTGACCATGCCCACGCCCGGCGTTTGCTCCAGGCGCAACCAGTCCGCCAGCGTGGAAGGGAGTACGCTGGCGGGAGTGGTATCAGGGGTTTCCGTGGCGCCCACGGCGCGGATTACTCCGGTGACTTGGCGACGTCGCCCACTTCCACCGGCTCGGTCACCTGCATGATCAGGCCGTAAGAGATATGGTTGAACACGCGGAAGATAAACAGGCTGCCCACTTCTTCATCGGGCAGCTTGACCAGCGGCTGGGCCATGCCGTGCCAGCCTTTGCTGGCACCGACATCCTTCACCATCTTCCCTGCATGGTACAGCTGCAGCACGGCGCCGACATCGAGTCCGTCAAGCTTGCCGCGATTGATGCTGACCACCTGGTTCTGGCCGGCATGGGTGACGCCGCCATACACGGCCACCACGCGCGCCGCCACCTTCTGCTCCGGCGGATGCGGCACGTAGTTGCGCATCGGCGTAGGCGGCATCTGCATCAGCTGATCGCCCACGCCCATCTCTTCCTTGGCGCCGGCCACGATGAAGGTGTGCACCTCGCTGCCCTTGGCTGCCTCGGTCTGCAGTTTCAGCGTGCCCAGATAAAACGCTTCATAGCCGATGACGGCCTTGGTGATCGGGTCCTTCAGCGGCACCGGCTGGCGGAATACCTGGAAGGACGTTCCGCCCTTCAGGTCGCCGCGCACATAGGCCTTGTCGTCCTTGCCGATGAATACGTGGTTTTCCTGTAGCGCAATCACGCGCGGCGCCGACTTCAACTCATCGGCCTCGATGATCAGGGGCTGCGTCAGGAACGGTTCGATCATGCCCGACGGGATAGACTGCACCGCGTCCTTGCCCAGCCCTTCCATGCGCAATTGCGGCGACAGCCGCAGCGCCGAAGGATCGCGGCCATCGGCGCCGCTGGCCTCGATCTTGTTGCCCAGCCGCAGGCGGCCGGCGGCGCGGTCGAAGTAAATGATCTGGCCCGGATAGATCCAGTGCGGGTTATGCACTTCCTCGCGGTTCATGTCCCAGACTTGCGGCCAGCACCACGGTTTTTCGAGGAAGGTGCCGGAAATACCCCACAGTGTGTCGCCTTTGACCACCGTGTGCTGATCGGGTGCATTGTCGCGGAAGGCGCAGTGCATGGCTTGCGCCGAGGCGGCCGTCGTCGCGCTGAAAAGGGCCGCGACAACTAGGCGCACGCCGACTGTGCTAAAATTTTTCATTAATATATCCGTTAAGTGCGGCATGACGGAAGACCGCAAAGACCGCACGCGACGCGGAATCGCAAAAAATTCCGCTCGCCACAACGCAAAATGCAGCAGGAACACGCTACCCTATCTGCTTAAGAAATAATAAGTGAATGATAAGGCTTGCCGAACTGAATCAAATTCTGCCCATAAAACCCTGAACTAGCAAGTGAAACCGCGCTGCGGTCCATAGCGCGGATGTTGCAAACTCCCACACTCTTACTCGTATGTCGATACTCAATATTCTCCGCTATCCCGATCCGCGCCTGCACAAGGTCGCCGTGCCCGTTACCGCCTTCGATGCGCGCCTGGAAAAACTCGTCGCCGATATGGCCGAAACCATGTACGAAGCACCCGGCGTCGGCCTGGCCGCCTCCCAGGTCGACGTGCATGAGCAACTGCTCATCATCGACGTCACCGAAACCAAGGATGCCCTGGTCGCCTACTGCAATCCCGAAATTATTTGGGCCAGCGACGAAATGCAGGTCTATGATGAAGGATGCCTGTCGGTCCCCGGCGTCTACGACGGGGTCGAACGCCATGCCCGCGTCAAGGTGCGCGCGCAGGACGTCAAGGGCGCCTTCTTTGAAGTCGAAGCCGATGGCCTGCTGGCCGTCTGCATCCAGCACGAAATGGATCACCTGAAGGGCAAGGTCTTCGTCGAATACCTGTCCCCGCTCAAGCGCAACCGCATCAAGACCAAGATGCTGAAGGAAGAGCGCGGCATCGAGCGCGAAGCCATGCTGCGCGCGCAAGGCCGCCGCCACTGATGCACTGGCCGCCCGGGCCGGCACAGCGCCGGCCCGGTGCAAGGCTTTGCAGGCGCTGTTGCAGTTGCTGTAGTCATGCCGAAATACCAGTCGCCGTACTTGTATTGGCTGCGCAAGAAAAAGGAAACAATATGAAAGTGATCTTCGCCGGCACGCCGGAATTTGCCGCCGTGGCCCTGCAGTCGCTGCATCAGGCCGGCTTTGAAATTCCCTTGGTCCTGACCCAGCCGGACCGACCGGCCGGGCGCGGCATGCATCTGCAGCCGTCGGCGGTCAAGCAATTCGCCACCGCCCACGGCATCGAGGTGCTGCAGCCGCTGTCGCTGCGCACGGACAGCAAGGACCCGCAGCGCGCCGAAGAAGCCAAGGCCGCCCACGCGCGCCTGCTGGCCACCGATTACGACGTCATGGTGGTGGCCGCCTATGGCCTGATCCTGCCGCGCGCCACTCTCGATATCAAGCCCTGCCTGAACATTCACGGCTCGCTGCTGCCGCGCTGGCGCGGCGCCGCGCCCATCCACCGCGCCATCGAGGCGGGCGACGATGAAACCGGCGTGACCATCATGCAGATGGAAGAAGGCCTCGATACCGGGCCGATGCTGCTGATCGAGCGCGTCACCATCGGCGCCCAGGACAACACCGGCATGCTGCACGACAAGCTGGCCGCCCTGGGCGCCAAAATGATCGTGCAGGCGCTGCAGAAAATGCAGCAGGGCAAGCTCGAAGCCGTGCCCCAGCCGGAAGCGGGCGTCACCTATGCCGCCAAGATCAGCAAAGAGGAAGCCGCGCTGGACTTTTCCCAGTCGGCGCTGGAAGTGGGCCTGAAAATCCGCGCCTTCAATCCCTTCCCCGGTGCGCATGGCAGCATCAACGGCGTCATCGTCAAGCTGTGGGGTGCCGAAGCGATGGAAGCCGACAGCGCCGCCCCGGCCGGCCAGATCATCGCGGCCGACGCCCAGCACGGCATCATCGTCGCCTGCGGCGATGGCGGCTCGCTGCGCCTGACCGAGCTGCAAAAACCGGGCGGCAAACGCCTGCCCGCGGCCGAGTTCATCAAGGGCTTCCCGCTTGAAGGCTTGCGCTTCGCCTGACGCGGCGGCCAGAGCTCGCCCTACCTCACTCAGC
>JABTBR010000039.1 GCA_013284265.1 Oxalobacteraceae bacterium
TCGTGGGTTCTAAATGCGCTGTGCCACGCTTAATTTAACAGCATGTAAGGCTGAGGGGGCCGCAGGTTTAAACAGCCTGGTCTTTCATCTGCTTGTGCTGCTTGCGCGAACTAAAGAACCAATACAGCCCGATAGGAATCAACAGCGGCAGCAGCAGCGGCGAGATGCACGCCATCAGCACCACCGCCAGCAAGCCCAGCCCCAGCACCATCAGAATGCCCAGGCCGGCAAACAGCAGGCCCAGCAGCGCCATCACCCCGGTCAGCACCACGGCGGCGATCAGCAGGCCGCCACCGGCGAACAGGGTGCCGAGGATGGCACCGATCGGACCGTCGAACTCGTCACCATCGACATTCACGTGCATATTGCCGGTATCAATCGAATGCAGCGCCGCGATAGCCAGCACGGTGATGATGGCGATGGGGGCAAATTTTTTCATGGTGCTGTTCATGGCGTCCTCGTTCGGTGAGTGTTCTATGCGATGCCGTTTGGCATGGTTGAACTGTAGCGGCGCGGCGCATGCGCGGCCATCGGATTGCGACAGAAGGCCCATTTGCCGGGATGGACGGTGGCAGGGCAGGGCCGGAGCGGGGCGGGCCGCCTGCCGGACTTGCCGCTGAGCAGGCCGGTTTGCCCCGGTCTGTGTGAAACGCAAACATTGCGGATTAGTCCTTGATTTAAAGATATCACTGCCTATACTGAATACCTGACTTGCGCAGGGAGGACCGTAACATGGCTTGGCTAGAATTGAGCGAGGGTCAATCGCTACCCTCGAAACTTCACAGCATGCAGCGCCAGCGTAGCGCACAGCACTGTTCCAACGGACCGAAGGGACCGCCTTCGGCGCCGCCTACGATTCCGCCGATTATCATCAACCCCTTCAGCTACCAGATGCCGGAACCGGCGATCGATCCGCGCGTGACCCCGCTGCGGCCACCGATCACGCCTCCAAGGCGGCCCGCTGTCTCCTGCGAATACGCGTAGCTGCGGCAGGCGCAATCCACCACTCGGGAAGTACCGCGGCTGGCGAGCGCCCGCCGCGGCGACGCATCCGCCGCGCATCGACGCGGTCTTGGCTGTTCTCCGAACAGCCCTTGCAAGCAGCAGTAATTGTTCCAGAATGAAAAAACCCGCTTGCGCGGGTTTTTGTGCTGCGTGCGGCGATCTGGTCCGGCTTAGTTCTTGCGGCGGCGCAGCAGGGCGAGCAGGCCCAGGCCGGCACCGAACATCGCATAGGTTTCCGGTTCCGGCACCGACACCACATAGGCGTGGTTATCCGTCTCGAAGGCGTTGATGGCGTTGCCGTTGCCATCGACCGAGGAGAACTCGATCTTGGTGAAGCTCGGGCCGCCATTGCTATGCACATTCATATAGAAACCATTCGACTGGTTGCCGTCGGCCATCAGCGAGGCGGCGGCGGCCATCTGGCTGCCGTTCAGCGTGAACACGGCGCTGTTGCCGCTGTAGAAGGTCATCGAGTTATACGTGTCCGGCGAGCCCATGTAGAAACCGAAGTAGGAGATCCCGTTGCCGCCGAAGGTGGCGGTGGTCACCGGCATCTGGCCATTGGTGGCGCCCACCGAATAGAAGGCGGTCAGGTCGCCCGGCGGCTCGGCGGCATAGCCGCCATTGCCGGGGAAGGGAATCACCGTGCCGGTGTAAGTGGCGAAGCCGCTGGGCAACATCAGGTCATCGAAGTCGAGCGTTACCTGGCCCGACTCGGTGCTGAACATGCCGGGCGAGGCGTTGTAGCTGATCGCTGCGCTGGCGCTGGTGGCGGCAAACGCCAGTGCGGCCGCCAGCAAGGTTTTGGTCATGGACATGTGATTCCCTCTTATTGAATGCGTGGAATTCGAGAGCCGGGACACAATGTTCCCGGCGCAAATTTGTAATTGCATATTAATAATAGACTTATTTACACGGCAACATATATTTCGTTTAGAGTATTTCGTCGGTATTTGTGGCATATCACACTGCTTTGTAAAATTTTCTGATCCACGTCCGCAATTTCCCCAGCGGGCGGCGCGCTGTTGCGGGCAAACATCGGCGGCGCGGATGGCCGATTTCGACTATCATCTCAGCCCCTTCCTTTTTAACGCGAGCAGCACGCCATGAGCACCGACGCCCCAGAATTTGACGACACCCCGGACGATGACGCACCCGTGCAGGAGCCGCGCCTGTGGCAGGGCAATGGCTGGACCGCGCGCGTGATCAAGAACGAGGAAGACGAGGGCTGGGCCGTGGCCATGATCAAGGATGGCGAGCCGGAACCGGCGCTGGTCGGTCCCTGGACCATGGGCCGCGACAAGAAGAATCCCAAGCCGCTCGACGTGAACGCCTTTAACACCCTGGTCAAGACCGCCAACGAGGTGCTGCGCCGCCACGAGCAGCAGCTGCACGCCCAGTTGCATAAAAGCGTGTTCGTCACCGTCGAGGCGACCCAGTACAAGGTCAACCTGGACATCGTGCCGGACGAGGACGACCCCTACGCGATGCTGAGCGCCTTCGATGGCTATGGCGAGGAACTGGCCAAGGTGCGGGTCGCGCCGACCTTCAAGCTGAGTACCAGCAGCGCCACCAGCTGGATCGAGAACGACTACCGCCGCCCATAAGGGCAGGCATCCATGGCGCCGCGCCGTCACATATTTGTGCATCGCGCTGGCCCCGCTCCGGGCGAACTGATAGTATTTCCTATGCGCATCAGAATGGATAGGAAATCCGATGGAAAGTCGTCTTAAACGCCTGGAAGCCGTGCAAGCCATGCTGCTCGAAATCGGCCAGAAGTCGAGCAGCTGCACCGACATCAGCGAATTCCTGCAAGCCGTGCACGCGGCGTTGGGCCGCATCATGTATGCGGCCAATTTCTATGTGGCCCTGTGCGACGCCGACCAGCCCGACAATGCGGTGCGCTTCGTGTACTTCGTCGATGAAGTCGACGAGGCGCCCGACCGTGGCGAGCTGGTGACGCTGGCCTCGCCCGAGCAGTCGCCCACCGCCTGGGTGATCCTGAACCGCCAGCGCCTGGTGATGACGGCCGAGGAGCATAACTCGCACGAGGGCGACGGCGGCGCCTGGGGCGTGGGCACCACCGCCGAGCACTGGCTGGGCTGCCCGCTGCTGGACCAGAACCACCAGGTTCTGGGCGCCATCGTGATCCAGAGCTACGACAAGGAACACACCTTCAATGAGGAAGATCAGGCGCTGTTCGCGCTGATCGCCAACCACGTATCGAGCGCGCTGCTGGGATTGCGCAGCATGGACAAGCTGGAACGCGCGGTGCAGGAGCGCACCGCGCTGCTGGCCCACGAAGTGGCCGAGCGGCGCCGCGCCGAAAACATCCAGCGCGCGCTGTACGAGCTGGCCAATCTGTCGGCCACCACCTCGGACCGCGGCACCCTGTACATACGCCTGCACGAGATCATCAGCGGCCTGGTCTCGGCCAGGAACTTTCTGACGGCGCTCTATCATCCCGAAACGCGCGAGATCAGCATTCCCTATTTCGTCGACGAGAAAGACAGCGAGGCACCGGTCAAGCGCTTCGAATACGGCGTCGGCGCCAGCTCCTATGTGCTGGCGCAAAAGCAGGCCTGCCTGTTCGATGCGGACAGCTACGCCGCGCTGGTGGCCAGCGGCGAGATGCACGAGCCGCTGGGTAATGTGAACATCGCCAGCTGGATGGGGGCGCCCATGCTGTTGGGCGACAAGGCCTATGGCGTGATCATCGTGCAGAGCTATGACGAGTCGATCAAATACACCCAGGCCGATCTGGAGATCCTCGCCTTCATGGCCAGCCATGTGGCGGTGGCGATCGCGCGCATGCGCGCCGACGATGCGATCCGCACGGCCAAGAGTGCGCTGGAAGAGCAGAACACGGCCCTGAATACGGCGCTGACCTCGCTGCAGGAAGCCCAGTCGGAACTGGTACGCCAGGAAAAACTGGCATCGCTGGGCCGGCTGGTGGCCGGCGTGGCGCACGAAATCAATACCCCGCTGGGCATCTGCGTGACGGCCACCAGCCATCTGGTGCAGGAGCTCAAACTCACGCGCGAGGACATGGCGGCCGGCGTGCTGGACGAGGATGGCCTGAACCAGTTCTTCGACATCATCGACCAGTCGCTGCGCATCATGACCACTAACACCCAGCGCGCGGCGGCGCTGGTGCGCAGCTTCAAGCAGGTGGCGGTGGACCAGTCCTCCGACGATATCCGCAGCTTCAATCTGCGCAAGTACCTGGACGAGGTGCTGCTGTCGCTGCAGCCCAAGCTGAAGGGCAAGCCGGTGCAGGTGGAGATCGATTGCGACCACACCATCCAGATGGACAGCTTCCCAGGGGCGGTGTCGCAGATCGTCACGAATATGGTGGTCAATTCGCTGGTACACGGTTTCGAGGGAGGGCAGAGCGGCAAGATCAAGATCAGCGGCCATCTCGATGGCGAGCATGTGCAGTTCGATTACAGCGATGATGGCGCCGGCATGGATAGCGGCACGCTGGGGCAGTTGTTCGATCCCTTCTTTACCACCAAGCGCGGCTCGGGCGGCAGCGGGCTGGGGGCGCATATTCTGTACAACCTGGTGACGGGTTCCCTGGGTGGCACCATCAAGGTGGTCAGCGCGCCGGGCATGGGCTTGCATTACAAGCTGCGCTTTCCGCGCACGCGGCGCAAGCTGAAGGCGGTGCCCGAGTAAGAGGGCTGTGTCCGGGTAAACCCACGGCGCAACCCTGGGGTCTGACCCGCCGGGTCAGACCCCGGCTCTTTGCCGTGGGTTTTAAGAACGCGTTGCGGCATGCTTAAGTTTACAGCGTCAAGGTCAGGCCCTCGTTCTTTGCTTTGGGTGTAAAAAAAGTGGCGCCACGGATCGCGCGGCGCCACCATAAACGCTGGCCGCCGGATGCCGGCGGTGCGCAGGTACAGGCATCAAACTCTCAGTCGAAATCCACCACGCGCCGTTCGCGCATGGCTTGCGTCATCGCCAGGCCGATGCGGGTCGCTTCGGTGGCGTCGTTCAAACTCAGCGACAGCTCGCCGCGGCCCAGCGCGGCGTCGACAAACTCGCGCGCCTCCAGCAAAAACGCGTCGGCGAAGCGGCTGAAGAAATCCGGCGTGCATTCATGGCGGATGCCGTGCCGGTCCGCGATCTCGACCCGGTTCAGATTGGCGCCCGCGCCCACCGTCAGGCGGCCCTGGGTGCCGAAGGTTTCGGTCAGGGTTTCATGGCCGTGCGCCATCGTGCGCGAGGCCATGAAGGTGGCCATGCTGCCGTCGCTGAACTCCAGTGTGGCGATGCCATTGTCCACGTCCTTGAACTCATCCAGCGCCGCATGAATGGCATTGGTGCCGGTGGCGAATACGCGCCGTGGCTTGGGGTTCCCCAGCAGCCAGCGCGCCAGGTCGACATCGTGCACGCTGCAGTCGAGGAAGATGCCGCCGCTGCTGGCGGAAAAGCGCACGAAGAAGCCGTCCGGATCGTTCTGGTCCATGGTCTGCGAGCGGATCAGATAGGGTTTGCCGATCAGGCCTTCACGGATCTTGCGGGCGGCGTCGCGGTAGCTGGCATCGAAACGGCGCACGAAGCCGATCATCACTTTCAGATGGGGGTGGCGCGCCGCTTCCTGTTCCACCAGCAGGCAGTCTTCCAGATTCAGCGACAGCGGCTTTTCGCAGAACACATGCTTGCCGGCCTTGAGCGCGGCGATGATCTGCTGCGCATGCAGCGACGTCGGCGTGACCAGGAATACGGCCTGCACTTCGGGCCGGGCCAGCAGCGCCGCGTAATCGGCGTAGCACTGCTGCACGCCCAGCGTGTTGCGGGCCCATTCCAGTTCCTTCTCCACCGGGCTGCACACGGCGACCAGGTTTGCGCCCGGCACGCGCTGGGCCAGGTTCTCGGCGTGGCGCTGGCCCAGACGGCCCAGGCCCACCACGGCGACATTCAAAGTCGAAAGCGTCACGATCTTGTCCTTACAGGGTGACGACGCATTTTTCGCGCCATGAGGTGGTGGCCGCTTCGGCCAGTTCCAGCGCCTTCAGGCCATCGTGCACGGTGGTGCGCGGCGCGGTGCCCTTGATCAGGGCATCGAAGAAGTGGGCGATTTCGTCCGCATAGGCGGCGCGGTAGCGCTCCAGGAAGAAGTTCTCCGGCTTGTCGTGGCTGACGCTGTGGGCGCTGTAGGCCGTCACTTCGGTCGGCTTGTGGTTCCCGGCCTGCAGCATGCCTTCGCTGCCGAGGATTTCGAAGCGCTGGTCATAGCCATAGGCGGCGCGGCGGCTGGCGTTGATCTGGCACAGGCGTCCGCTCCTGGTTCGGATGGTCACGGCGGCCGAATCGATATCGCCGGCGTCGGCGATGGCCGGATCGGTCAGGCAGCTGCCGGTGGCGTAGACGCTGACGGCTTCGTCATCCAGTATCCAGCGGAAGATGTCGAAGTCGTGGATCAGCATGTCCTTGAAGATGCCGCCCGATACCTTGATGTAGCTGACCGGCGGCGCGCCCGGGTCGCGGCTGGTCACGGTCAGCACTTCCGGCGTGCCGATTTCGCCGGCGGCGATGCGCGCCTTGACGGCGGCGAAGGTCGGGTCGTAGCGGCGCTGGAAGCCGATCATGCACAGCACGCCGGCCCTGGCGACGGCGTCGGCCGCGGCGCGCGCGCGTGCCAATGTCAGGTCGACCGGCTTCTCGCAGAAGATCGCCTTGCCCGCCTGGGCGGCGCGCACGATCAGGTCGGCGTGGGTGTCGGTACTCGAGGCGATCAGCACCGCTTTGATGGCCGGATCGGCCAGCACCTGTTCGATGGTGGCCACCGCCGCGCCATGCTGCTGCGCCAGTGCCTGCGCCGATTCGGCGTGGACATCGGTCACATACTTCAGGTGAACGCCGGGCTGGCGCACTAGGTTTGCTGCGTGAATCTTGCCGATGCGGCCGGCGCCGAACAGTGCTGCCTCAATCATCATATCCTCCAGGGTCTTGGGTTTCTTCGATATCCAACTCGAGTTTGTAGGCCAGCGCGATGAGCAGCGCCTGGCACAGGCACAGGGTGCTTGTCAGGGAACGGAAGGCGTGGGCGCTGCCTTCGGCCACCGTCAGCAGCGCATCGGCGATGCGCGCCAGCGGCGACATGGTGCTGTCGGTGATGACCACCAGCTTGGCATGCTGGTGGTGCGCCACGCGGGCACAGTATTGGGTCTCCTTGCCATAGGGCGCGAAGCTGATCGCGATCACCACGTCGCGTTCGCGCACGCTGCGGATCTGCTGGCGGTACATGCCGCCCAGGCCGGACACCAGGTGCACGCGCTTGTTGGTGTTCTGCAGCGCGTAGGCGATGTAGGTGGCCACCGGGAAGGCACGGCGCACGCCGATCACATAGATATTGTCGGCCTTCTGCAGCAGGGCCACGGCCGCCTCGAGCTGGGCGTCGTCCAGGCCCTTGGCCAGTTCGCCCAGGCCGGTGCGGCTCGCATCGATGAATTCGCGCGTCAGTTCGCCCACCTGCAGCTCGTCGGCGCGGGTGGCGATCAGTTTGCGGATGCGCTGCTGGTAATTGGGCGCGGTTTTGGACTGGGCGGTGTAGGACTGGCGGAACACATCCTGCATTTCGCTAAAGCCGGTAAACCCGAAGCGCTGCGCAAAGCGCACAATAGCCGAAGGCTGGACCTCGCAGGCGGCGGCGATGTCGCTGATTTTTTCCAGCATCAGGCTGGCCTTGTGCTGTTCGATATACTTGGCGATGACTTTCAGCTGGCGCGACAGCGACTCGTATTCGTCCGCGATCTGCTGCATGAATGTCTCGACCGAGGCTGCATCCGCCATCGTGTGCTCCTTGTTGCGATGGAAGGAATTATAGGAGCGATTGCGAAAAATAGAAACATATTTCTATTGATGTTTTAATTTGAAATGTAAATTTCAAATACGGATGACTAAGGGAGGCCGCAGCAAGTTTCCTATCCAAACACTCAGGGGTAGCGCATGCAGAAGTGGAAACGCAGCAAGCTCATCCGGTGCGCGCTGGCACTGGTGCTGGGACTGGCCTGCGCCGACAGTGGCGCGGCCGGCGAAAAATTCGTCGTGGTCAGCCATGCGCCCGATTCCGACACCTGGTGGAACATCATCCGCAACGCCGTCAAGCAGGCCGGCGAAGACTTCAATGTGACGGTGGAGTACCGCAACCCCGCCCATGGCGACCTGGCCGAGATGGCGCGCCTGATCGAGCAGGCCGCCGCCCGCAACGCCGACGGCCTGGTGGTCAGCATCGCCGACTTCAGCGTGCTGCAAAAGCCGCTGGCCCAGGTAGTGGCCAGGAAGATCCCGCTGGTGACGATCAATTCCGGCACTACCCGGCAGAGCGAGCAACTGGGCGCGCTGCTGCATGTGGGCCAGTCCGAATACGACGCGGGCCTGGGCGCGGGCGTCAAGGCCAAGGCCGCCGGCGTCAAGTCCTTCCTGTGCGTCAACCACTACGCCACCAATCCCGAATCCTTCGAGCGCTGCCGCGGCTTCGCCGACGCGCTGGGCGTCGATTTTCAGGCCGCCACGCTGGACACCCACGGCATCGATGCTGCGGTGGTCGAGAGCAAGGTCGCCACCTGGCTGCAACGCCATCCCGGCACCCAGGGCGTGCTGGCGCTGGGCGTCGATTCGGCGGTGCCGGCGCTGCGCGCGATGGACAAGCTGGGACTGAAGAACAAGCTGTGGTTCGCCACCTTCGATTTGTCGGCCGAGATCATCAAGGGCATCAAGGATGGCAGCGTCAGGTTCGCGATCGATCAGCAGCCCTATCTGCAAGGCTATATCCCGGTGGCGTTGATGGCGATCATGAAGCAGGGAAGTATCTCGGACTTGCCGAATCTGAAGGCCAGGCTGATGAGCCATCCCAAATTCCAGGCCCGCCTGGCCGAGTACGGATTGACGCCTTCCTATGGGGCGCGGCACATCAGTGCCGGCCCCGGCTATGTCACGCGCGACAACGTCGGCAAGGTCGAAAAATACGCGGGGCAATATCGCTGATTTTTCGGCGCGCCGCTAGCATGGCGGCTCCTGTGGATTATCTGCCAAAGCCATATATAGATATTTATGTTGTCAGAAAGAGAATTTGTGAAATCTCCTGTATATTATGAAAATTAATTTGCGCAAACGAAGTAGCGCAGCAGTGCAGCACCCTACCGGTTGTACAGCAGGCAGAACGTGCTGCGTTTTTTTGAAGATCGTTATGTACTTGCGGCTATAGCGCGGCCCTGCGCCTGCGCGCAGCCGCCATGTCGATAGGAAGAGCCATGACGACCACGATGATTTCCTCCCTTTCCTTTCAGCTGATTGAAGGGGATGGGAGTGGCCACTATGCATTTGAGTTGATGGGCATCGCGCTGGCCAGCGTGCTGCGCCATGCGCAGGAAGGCAAACTGCCGCTGTTCGCGCGCACCTTCGGGCTGGCCCAGCCCGCGCTGCTGAGCATGGTGGAACGCTGCCTGCCCCGCCTCGACTACCGTGAGCCTATTCCCGAACGCAAATACGCGGCCCTGATGCACACCGCCCCCAGCCTGTTCCATGATCTGGTGGGCATGCTCAACGGCTTGCGCACCCCAAGGGTCAGCGCCCAGCACGCCGACTGGCTGGCGCGCGCGATCGCCGCCGCCAGCCTGGGTGGCCAGCTGCTGTGGCAGGATCTGGGATTGCAGGGCAGGGAAGGGGTGACCGAGCTGATCCGCTACTTCTTCGCGCCGCTGTATGCGCGTAATACCGAGGATTTGAAGTGGAAACGGTTTTTGTTCATGGAGCTGGGCAAGCTGCACGGCAAGCCAGGCATGCAGGCGCCAGGCTGCGGGCAGTGTGATCAGTTTGCTACTTGCTTTGCGATGCCGGCGGCGAGCACGTATTGATCATCGCCGGGAAACGCTGCGCCGGAATCCCCTGTGCCTAATTTTTGAGCTATACTTGTAAACATGAGGTTTAGGGGCGCAGGACAGAAGTACGTTACCCTGGACTAAATCTCAGCAGTATTTAACGGTCGTACCTTTCTGAGGTGCGGCCGTTTTCATTTCTGAATGTCCTTGGGTTTCTTGTCACCTTTGGGGATCACGGAGAACAGTTCGGCTTTGGGGCGCTTGGCATAGAGTTCGAATACGGCCAGATCCTGTACCTGGCTACCATAGGCATCGAGGCGGTGCGTATAGTTGACGAGGCCTGTCATCTTGGCGTGTGGTACGGCGATCGAGTCCGCTGACAGGGCACTCGCAATCATGGCCAACATATCGTCAATTGTGTAGCCGTCGGCGCTGCGGCTCGTGTATAGGTGCCGCCCCATGAACAGGATTTCGGGATTTTCCAGCAATGGCCTCCCTTCCCGCTGGCGCAGATCGTTAATCGCTTGGTGCTGTTCTACGGAAAGGTAGCCAATGGACACAAACGGAGGGCGCCCACCTTTCTTCAAGACTTCGAGATTGGCTCGGATCAGTTTCAATGCATTCTGATTCAAGGGCATGATTGCTCTATTTTTTGTGCATGTACGTGTACTGATTTTCCGTCATTGCCAGCTATTCGTTTTGCGATGGAGAGAAGGGATAGGCCAAGAAGGGCGAAAACGCACGTTCGCTGGGCATTTAGACATGGCCGGAGCAATAACTGGCAGTTTAAAAGTCGAGTTTGTGTCCGAATGTCAGATCTGCCTCTGGGTTGCTGCTGAGCATGGTGGAATGCTGTTTGCCCCGCCTCGACTACCGTGTGGCGATTCCGGAACGCAAATACGCGGCCTTGATGCACATCGCGCCCAGCATATTCCACGATCTGGTGGGCATGCTCAACGGCCTGCGCACGCCGCGGGTCAGCGCCCAGCAAGCCGACTGGCTGGCGCGCGCGATCACCGCCGCCAGCCTGGGCGGCCAGCTGCTGTGGCAGGATCTTGGGCTGCAGGGAAGGGGTGACCGAGCTGATCCGCTACTTCTTCGCGCCTCTGTATGCGCGCAATACAGAGGACTTGAAGTGGAAACGGTTTTTGTTCATGGAGCTGGGCAAGCTGCACGGCAAGCCGGGCATGAAGGCGCCAGGTTGTGGGCTGTGCGATCAGTTTGCTACTTGTTTTGCGATGCCGACGGCGAGTACGTATTGATGAGTGGGCGTTAGCGAATTCGCGGGAGTGCCCGGGCCTAACGCGTCTGACCGTGCTTGGCTAGTTACGGTGCTCGGGGACGTCAAATCTTGACGAACGGCATCAAAGCGATGGCGACGCCATCAGCGATTTCCTGTTCATTCGCAAATAGATCGGGGCGTACATCGTTCTTGCCGGTTTGAACGTTGACGATGTATGGGAGCAAGGCACCTCCATGCGTGTGCATCAGCCACTCGCCACTGGACGCGAAAATATCCAGGGCAACGGACAAGCCCAGCGTTGACCCGCGCGACGTTACCGTATCGCCGCCCGCGCCGAAAGTGCGAACGTGGCGTTGCTGCCCATCCCACACGGCGGACATGCCGGAGATTTCAGCGCCACGCAACACCAGTCGCGGACGCATGACCACCGCCGCATGCGTTTCCGCGCTCACCCGCTGTACCAAACGCCCCAGCACCACTGTCAATTCTCGAGACCGCAGCGCACCGGTTCTCTGATCATAAATACCGCCCACTTCTTCCACTTCCTGCGTCCAGATGGCATCGTGGCTGCCCTGATCCAGCGCGGCGACCCGATAGCCTGCGGCAGTCAGGGACTGATGTAGTGACTTCATCAGCATGGCAGCACCAGGCTGCAACTCGGCAGACTCGACTTCGGCCGGCAACAGCACGATCAGCGACGCAACTTGCGGCAGACGGAAGTTCGGGGAAATCAGGTTGTCGGCAGGTAGCGACGGTGCCTTGGAGGCGCAGGCCGCCAACAAAAGTACCAGCATAAGACTCATCAGCTTTTTCAAATGGCATTACCTCCGGGTGCTTGTCTTGACGGCGGTTTAATTTCTACAGCGAAAGATATCAGACTTCCCCCGCAAAGGGTGCTCCTTGATCGCCAGCGTCGAGGAGCGCAAGCGTTTGAGTCGACGAGGCTGAGGCGATCCGGCGCAATATTGAAGTTTTGTTAATTTACGAATTGCAATATAATTCAAATTGCCTTTTATGTAACTGGCACTCTCCCTTGCTGATTGCGCGTTTGATGATTTCGCTAAACGCCTCCTTCCCAAGCTCAATCAATTCACGAAACGAGGAATCCCTTGAAATCATTGAAACTGTCTGTTTCCCTTGCCCTGTGCGTGCTGGCTGGCGGCGCGATGCCATCGGCGAGCGCCCAGAGTTACTCCTTTATCGACCTGAGCACCCTGGGCGGGTTTATGAGCGGCGCCTACGCCAGGAGCAGTGCCGGTACCATCGTCGGATGGTCCTATACCGCTAACAATAAACACCACGCCGCGAGCTGGGATGGCCAGGCCATCACCGACCTCGGTACGCTCGGCGGGACCGATAGCACCGCTGTGAATATCAACAAGCTGGGCCAGGTGGTCGGCCATCGACCTGAACTCCTTTTTGCGGGCTGAGGACATCGAAGCGGGCTGGGAACTCGATTACGCGACAGGTATCGATGAGTATGGAATGGTTTTCGGTCATGCGAATAACTCCAAGACCCATTCGAATTCTGTCTTCGTGATGGACGTGAGCGCGGTACCCGAGCCGGCCACCTATGGCATGCTGCTGGCGGGCCTGGGACTGATGGGGATGGCAGTGCGTCGCCGCAAGCACTGAGGCGCTCCGGTCTGCCGCTCAAGAACCCGCCGCGTGCGGGTTTTTTATGGCGCACCGCGAATGGAGATCGACGCCTCGATGATCTGCGGCGCCAGCTCGGCGCTCCCAGTGCCCAATTTTCCGCGTCTTTCGTAGGGCCGGCAATTTTTGACATTGCCGCAACACCAAGGAGGCTTGTCTACGCAATGCCGTCCACAGCTTGAGAGAGATCATTGTCGCCCGGTAGAACAAGCGCATTCTGAGCATGTCATTTCCCCACGACAATGGCCCGAAAGCGATGCTACCCAACAGCCTGTGCTGGCTGGCATGTCCCGCAATCCTCATCCGACGAGAAACCATGCTGACAATTACGCTGCCGGACGATCCCATACGAACTGGCTACCTGCTGATCGAACCCTTTAGGCTGGACGAGGAAAGCTTTGCCGGGGAATTGCCGATGTTGCGCTGCACGCCGAACTGCCTGCTCAATTCGGATGAATTGATGCCGCGCCTGATCGACGTGGCGGCACTGTCTCCGGAACAACAGGATGGCCTGGGCTTGGTTCTGCGGCGCGAATTGGATGGCGAGCGATTGCCTGTCGTGTGCGGCTGGCTCGATTGCCCCAAGGATGCCGAGGCGCTGGCACGCCACCTGATCCGATATCTGCTCGGTCCCACGCCAGACGGCACCCAGGTTTTGTGGCGCTACTACGATCCGCGTATTTTTTCGCTCACAATGCGCCTGTTTTCTCCCGACCAGAGGGAAGCCTTGCTCGGTCCCGTCGTCGCATGGCGCTTTCCCTGGTGTGGACGCTGGTGGAGCGTGACAGGGAAGGGGCGGGAAGCTGACTGGCTGGACCACATCGAGCCGGCCTGGCCCAGCGCGCAGCAATGGTTCAGTCTGGAACATGGCGGACTGGTCTCGCGCATGCTGAGAAAACTGCAGGACGTCCGAGACCATACCGATCCGCTGACGGATGAGGACTGCCTGCGTCTGAGTCAAGAAGCCGACGTCCACCTCGTCTATGCAAAGCAGCATCTGCACTTGAGTGACAAAGATGATTTGATGGAGTATGCGCAGCACTGCATGCGCTACGGCGAGGCATTTCGGCGTCACCCAAAATTAGTCTCCGCCTGGCCCGAATTGGCACGGGGGGAAACCAGTTGGTGCGAACTTATCTCCATGCTGGATCCGCAGGACTACCGATTTCTCGATAAATATTCTGAGTTGCTGGCCTGACCGATAGGAGCCGCATCATGTCCGCTTGTGAAGCCTGTTCCCGCAAAGGTATCTTGATTTACCCCGTGCGCTACGCCATCGCATGTCCGGCGGGCGCGGACGGCGTGCCTGGCCTGTCCGGCAACTTTCAGATTGAAAACGCGCCTACCGATATCGGCAAGGCCAAGTACACGCTGCGCAGCATGCGTGCCGGCTATATGTACGTCTACGATGAGAAACGTAAGCGTCTGCGGGCTTACGTGGTCATGCCGCATGGCTTGCTATCGAGTTTCCCGCTTGAATATCTGGCGCCCAACCCGAGCACGATTCCGCCCAATCCTTGCACCAACCAGGCTGAGATCACCTTCACGCGCTGCATCGACATCGTCCACGCGGCGCGCGACCCGGCCACCAATCTGTGGATGGGTTGGTCGAGCGTAGTCTGGACCAAAGCCCTGATCGCCAAGGTCGAGGATGTCGCATGGCGTCGGAAGCATATGCAGTGCATCAACGTGCCGGCGCTGCTGGCTGGCATGGCGGCGCACGCCGCCGAATTTGCGCAGCACTATAAGGAAATCGCGCATTTCGGCGCGGACCACGCGGCCATGCTCAAGGCTTTCGCGTTCAGCAACACCTCCATCGGCCATGAAGTCAAGCAGCACGACAGGGGAGCGTCCATCGTCGAGACGATGGCGGAGCATGGGCCATACAACAAGGGTTTCATTGTCGCCCTTAATGATCCGGTCGGCATCACCAACGATTTAAGCGAGCTCACTCTGCCCACTATCGACGCGGGTTTTGACGAGGATCTCGCGCGCGGCAAGATGTCGTATGACATGCTGGAAGCGGTAGAAAAAAGTATTCGGGCGGATGCCCGACGCAGCCTACTCAGAGACGAGGATATCGCCAAAATATCCGAGAATAGTCCAGATGGCGACGTCTACAACTCGGCCAAAACAGTGTGGAAAGTGATCATGGCTGGCGGCCCCGCTAGATATAGAACGAAGGTGAAGGCTAACAAGAAGAAATACGGCGATGATCAGGCTGGCCGCATGACGGCGGCGGAGGATCAAGCGTGGGAAGAGATCAGCACCGATGAAAAGGGGAGCGGCACCGCTGCAAAACGGGAATCCCTGTTGGACGACGCAAGACGCAAGAGCTTCTCCGACACGTATGCCGCCGCGTTGAGGGCATTCTTGCCAACAAACGAAAAATTGACCCGGGTTCATGCCGCCTGGCTCAGGAGCGAGCAGTTGGCCTGCTGGATGGCGGGGATCCACGACACACAGGATATCCGCAGCGGTTATGCCTACAGTGAATCGCTTACGCAATGCGTCGGCAAAGCGGTAGCGTCTAAGCCCTGTGAAGAGCAGCTGCTGGCCTGGATGAACAATGGCAATCTGGCGGACCCGCGCAACCTATACTCGAGGGCATTGCTGTTCAATCAAGATGCATTGATCCAGAAGGCGATGGAGCCGGATCTTAAGGGGAGCGATAAGCAATATGAAAATATCTTAAATATTTACAAGGAGACGATTAATCGACTCGAAGGCAGCCAGGCCGTTAGATTGAAGGATCGTCTGGCCCTGGCAACAACCAACATTATGGTCAAAGCGCTCAAGAACGGTACTTATTCTGTGATGCGGCACGTGGCGCTGGCCCATATGACGGTCATTGGAGAGACGATCATCAAGACGACCAGTATCAGCGTGAGCGATCTGGCGAAATGGATGTTCGAGGAAGCCAAGGCGCAGGGTATTACCTTCAGCGAAAGTAACAGGAAAAGCAAGCAAGCCGCCTACCGGCAAGCGGAAGATGTGGTCAAAAGAGCTCCTGCCAATTCAGGTGTTATTGCCTACGAGCTCAACCTGAAGCAGCTAAAGCAGGAGCACGTTTTTGGTCCGAGTTCCGTCAAAAGCGTCAAGGTGCCTGGATTTGAAAAGGCGAAAGAATGGATGGGATCGTCAACGCCGCAGGCTTTTCATCTGGGTGTGGTGACGACCATCATACAAATAGTTGCGTTGGGTTTTGTGATGCAAGACCTGGTTAATGAGGATCCATTCAACAAGCATGAACGGCGCACCAAGGGTGTCGCCGCCGTGGTGGGCTTGCTCGCGACGGTGACGGACATGGCGGCGACGACCGTGGCAGAAGCGCCGCGTCACCCATTGGCCGCGTTTCTGCCGACGCAGTGGGCAATGGATGCCGATCGGCTGAACAAAGTCGCGAAGATCGCGCAAAAGGTCGGGTTGGCGGCGGGGCTGGTCACAGCCGGATATGACATATGGAATTCATGCAATGCATTCAAGGACGGAAAAAATACTCTTGGAGTTTTGTATACAGTTAACGCCGTCCTTGGCGCATTGGTTGCCGTTACTGCATTTTACAGCTCCATGATTTTCTGGCCACTGCTGATTGTGTCGTTCATTGTTGGTATCACGATCGCGATCGTAAGTAATAACAAACTCAAGGATTGGGTCTCACGCTGCTATTTCAGTAATGACGTAAGCACGATACGCGCCGCCACGCAAGGAAAGGCGCCGTTCAAGCCATACCCATATCCCGCAGCGAATGATGAATTTAATGCGTACAAAAGCGCGATGGGAATGTAATCATGGACGAGCGTATATTTTTATACAAAGCGGGTCAGCCGATTCCCGAGTGGGATTTGCGGCATCGTCTGCCGACGGATAGAGCGGTCGGGCCAGAATGCAAGGACACTGCCACCATATTTCGGATCAACTCGACCTATATGGATGTGACCGACCAACCGTATATGTATAAGCAAATGTTGGCTGGAGGGGTGCTTGTCTTGACTGTTTTTAGCGGGGGGCTTATGTGCGTGGCACAAGTCGCACCTTCGCTTGCCGATACTGACTATAGCGGCATCATGATTTTTTTTTGGCTGTTCATCGTTTCTGTCATCACAGGTTTTTGTTATACGGCCTTCAAATTCGGCCGCGACGAATTCTTTTCCCTCAAGCGCAGGCCAATCCGTTTTAATCGGCGGGAGCAGAAGATCTATACGATACGGCGCCGCCGTTTCTTCGCCAAGCCGGGTGAGGGCGACGAGACGTGGGAGGTGCCCTGGAATGCGCAATCGATCTTCTGCATGCATAGGAGCGACATGGCATCTGACAACTCCTATCATATTCGTCATTACACGGTCGACGAGCAAGGCAACGTGATGCGCGCCTTCGCCATTGGGCGCCAGTGGGAAGGACGGAAGAACGTGCAGGGTTTGCTATCGCAATGGAATTACTGGTGCGAGTACATGAACAGCGGACCGGCTGACCTGCCTCCGCCACCATTGTTTTTCAGCGAGCGCGAGGACATGCGAGAGAGCTTCCTGTTCTGCATGTATGAGATGGGTTTTACCGCCAGCAGCATCTTCCGCATTATTATGATGCCCTTTATCCTGCTGTTCACTAGCCACCGCCTGATGGCGTTGTGGACTTGCCGCGATCCGGTGTGGCCGAAAACCGTCGAGGCGGTTAGTGCCATCGTGCATGGTGATACCTACGATCAGCCGCGCGGCGATACGCCTGTAGGCTGGGCCGAAACCGCCATCGCACGCGCGCGACACGAGTGGCCGTTCGACCCAAAACGTCAAGTGAAGCAATGGCGCGGCGAGCCGGATGCTGCGAAGAACGCCTTACTATGGACGGAAGATACGCCGCCCAATGCGATATAAAAAGGGGGCAGCGATGAAGGATACCAAAGGAATTGGTTTGAGTCGCTTGGGTCGCCGCTGGCTGCTTGCAGCGGTCTTGCTAGTCAGTGCCACCGGATATATTTATGCTCACCGTCATACCGGGTTCATTCGAATTCGCTATTTTGATCTTCCTGCGTTTGATCCGCACCGCAAGGATTTCATCTGCGTTCATCAGGCTACAGCTCCGCTCGACCCCGAAGCGAACCAATGGTTTGAGCAGGGGATGGTACTGGTCAGCGAAGACAAAGAAGAGGATGAACGAGATTATAAAGCTGCTATCGCTCTATGGAGCAAAGCGGCACAGCGCAAGCACTGGAAGGCGCAAGAGAGTCTCGCCATGTCGTATCTACATGGCGAGGGCGTTGAAAGCGATCGCGAAAAGGCATTTGAATTGATCCAGGAAGCCATGGCCCGAGGTGAACCGAAAGCTTGGGAACTCATGGGGAAGTTACAAGGTTTTCGTGATCGCGAGCTTCATGCTGACAGAATGGGCTCATATGCCTTCACGCAGAGAGCTGCCGATTTGGGTGATCCCGAGGCACTGACATATATTGGCGAAAATTTACTCTTCCCTCTTGATAACAATGAGGCTGGAGTCTGGAACAACCGAAAAGTCGGCTTGCAAATGTTGGAATGTGCACTTGCTCAAGGACATGGAGCCGCGGCAAGAAGGCTTGGCCTGGAATATGAGCGAAAAAATACCACGGAGGATATTCGCCGCGCTCTGACCTACTTTCAGGCCGGCGTTAAAGCTGGTAATAAGGACAGTGCAGATGCCCTTCGTGATACCTTCCGAGTTGGTCCCGTACCGGATATTCTGGCCCCCTTCTCTGACCGCTATCGCGAGCGCCGCTACGTAGTTTTCAGTCAGGCACTATATGACTTCCCGTGGTTACGATTCCCCAATCTGGATAAAATTCTCCCTCTACCACCGGCCAAGCTGCCGGATTGGGACGGTAATCGAGACCACTTACTGATGGCCGCTATGGCGCCGGGCATCACACCACCCCAAGCTGTACCTGTTTTGGAGGGAGGAGCCGTAGAAGTTGTAGAGGAAGACCCACGCTTGGTCGAAGCGCGAAACGGACTTCAGTTGCTGCTGAATAAGACGATGAATGATGCATTGAAAAGACTGGATCGAGAGAAAACACATCCGTGATTAAGTGAGCTGGGCGGTCTTTACAGCGATGCCACTGTCATCAAATCTCCACAATAAAGTTGGGATCGAAATGCTCGTTCTCGATGCCGCCGCCACGCGTCATGTATCCGCAGGGGTTGCAGACGACCCGGCATTTGTCGATGGCGTAGTCGGCTGAATCATGCATATGCCCGTGCACCCACAGGTCCGCTTTTGCAGCCACCTCATCCAGTCGCGAAGCATAGGAAGCGGACGTTTTATCGTGCGCATATTGCTCAGCTACCGAGCCCATCGAAGGCGCCATGTGCGTGATCACGACTGTCTTGCCTGGGAATGGCTCGTCCAGCTTTTTGATCAACCAGGCCTTCTGCATCGTGTGGAACCGGGCTGTGTCGGCTGCGCGCAGTTTTCGGTATCCCTGCTTGGCGAGACGGATGCGTTTGTAGTCCGACATGACGGCTTCTGCCTCGCGCATCGCGGCCTGGCGATCATCGTCCCCAAACAGCTGGAAGTCGGTCCACATCGTGGCGCCCAGGAATCGGACCTGATCCTGTATGTACTCGCCGCAATGGAGGAAGTGGACGTTGCCGCTGGCAAGGCTGAGTGCTGCGAGCTCGTCTTGCACCGAGTCCAGATTGTGCCCATATCCCTCATGGTTTCCGTGCACATACAGTACGGGAATGCCCTCAAAATTCCGGGCTGCCCACGTCACGGCCGTCGCGCCGGTGTCGATATCGCCAGCGAGGATGACGATGTCCGGCTGACTGAGGGCAGGGTCGATTTTCGGCGCCTGATCGCGCCACAGTTCGAGGTGAAGATCAGACAGGATCAGAAGGCGCATGGGACTGCCCTAAAAATCAAAATACGAGGGAACAGTCTACGCTCCTCTTAATCCGGGAAGCGCTCGTTGATCGCCAGCGCCTGATCGATATTGGCGCACAGCAGCTCGACATACACGGGATCGAGATGGTGGCCGGACACTTCGCGCAGGTGGCCGATGACTTGCTCGATCGGCCAGGCATCCTTGTAGCAGCGCTTGTGCATCAGCGCGTCGAACACGTCGGCGACGGCGACGATGCGCGCATACAGATGGATTTCTTCGCCCTTGAGGCCCTGCGGATAGCCGCTGCCGTCGAATTTTTCGTGGTGCTGGTGGGCGATGACGGCGGCCGCCTTCAGGATAGGCCGGGTCGAGCCATCGAGGATGGACATGCCCACCGTCGGGTGCTGCTTCATGATTTCCCATTCGGCCGCGTCGAGCTTGCCCGGCTTGAGCAGCACCGCGTCCGGGGTGGCGATCTTGCCGATGTCGTGCATCGGCGCGGCATGCTTGAGTACGGCCGTTTCATCGTCGGGCATGCCGGCCGCCTGGGCCAGCAGGTGGCAGACTTCGGACATGCGGCGCACGTGGTTGCCCGCCTCGTTCGAGCGCGATTCGACCACATCGCCCAGGCGCAGGATCAGCTCGGCCTGGGTGTCGGTGATTTCCTGGGTCAGCAGGATGTTGTCGAAGGCGATCGCCACGCCGGAGCAGAACACTTCGAGCAGCTTGGCGTCGATCTCGGAGATTTCTTCCACGCCTTTGAGGATCAGCAGCGAAGCCTTGCCGCTGCTGTTGGGGAAGTAGCCGACATAGGTGTCGCCGTGCACGCGCGAGATCTTGTTGCTCTTGGCTTCGTCCAGCTGGGCCAGCACTTCCTCGCTGAGGATGGAGCTGTCGTCGCCGCCGATCTGGGCCAGGATTTCGTATTCGTTTTCGCCGCTGATGGCGGTGGCGCCGCGCAGGCGCAGCAGCATGCTGTTTTCCAGCCGCAGCAGGGCCACGACCTGCTGCAGCAGGCCGCTGGCGAAGTCTTTCAGATTGCGCTGCTGGAAGATGTGGGCCGAGGCGGCGATCACGCGCTCCAGGCCTTCGCGGTAGTTGAGCTGGGCGCGCCGGGCTTCCTCCACCTTCATGATGTCGCGGTAGGCACGCAGCGCGGCGAAGGTGGTGGTAAACAGCTTGGTGCGGTCGAGTTCGGTCTTTTCCTTGTAATCGTTGATGTCGTAGTTGACGATCACGCGTTCTTCCGGCGCCTGGCCGGGCTGGCCGGTGCGCAGCACGATGCGGGTGAACTGGTTGTTCAAGTCCTGGCGCATCCAGCGCGCCACTTCCAGGCCGGCGTCTTCCGATTCCATCACCACGTCCAGGAACACCAGCGCGATATCGCTCTCGCGCGCCAGCACTTCCTTCGCTTCGGCGCCGCTGTAGGCATGCACAAAGCTCAGCGCGCGTCCGTCCAGGCGGAAGCGGTTCAGCGTGAGCTTGGTGATGTCATGGATGTCGGGCTCGTCGTCGACGAGCAGGACTTTCCATGGGGCCAGCTTGGGCGTTGCTGATGACAGAAAAGACATAGGGACAAGTTCCGCAAAATGGCACAACTAAGTCAATGCAAAAGGCGCTGGCGGCGCGGCGGGCATCTGCCATCCGGTGGGCCAGCGGTGTGCGATTGCCGGGCACACGATTTCGATTGTAGTCCGAGCTTTAGCTATTAACAACAGGCAATAAAAATTCCAGAAGGGAGGGCGCGGTTTGCGGCAGCGCGACAACACTTCCCTGTCTTTTTCACAAAGCAAATGCTTTAAATAGTATTCGATTTGAAACAATACTTCGTTTTTAGCAATATTGCTACGACTTTGTGGTTTTTTTGAGAAGACTTCGCTTGCCCTCATCTTCCGCGTGTGAAGGCGCCGATGCAAGCGCTGTTTGCTTGCCCAGGCTTTGTGTTGGCGCAAGAAGCGTACAAATTCGTGACAGAAGTAACAAAGAGCATCATTGGCTGCGCGGTCTTGTCAAAAGGCTTATATTGACTTTGGAGCCGGCGCCCGTGCGTCGGCCGGATCACCCTATTAAGGAGTGTGTGCAATGTCTGTCATTCGTCAAACCATGCTGGCCGCCGCCCTGGCGCTGCTGGCCAGCGGCGCCGCGATGGCGCAAGTGTCGGTCGATTTTGTGAAGCCCGAAAGCTTTAGCGATGTGCCGTTCTCGACAGTGCAGCGCGAGCAGTTGCAGAAGGATCTGGCGGCCCATTTCGAGCAGCTGGGCAAGCGCTTGCCGGCCGGCCAGAGCCTGAAACTGGCGGTGCTCGATGTGGACCTGGCTGGCCGCATGAAGCCGGTGCGCCGCGCCACCGAGGACATCCGTGTGCTGAACGGCGGCGCTGACTGGCCGCGCATGGTGCTGCGCTACAGCCTGGAGCAGGATGGCAAGGTGCTGCGCAGCGGCGAGGCCAAGCTGGCCAATATGAACTATCAGATGGGCATCAACCGCTATGGCGACAGCGAACCGCTGCGCTATGAAAAGCAGATGATCGATGAGTGGTTCGGCAAGGAGTTCGCCGCGCCTAAAGTGGCCGGCAAGAGTCAATAAGCGTCAATCAGGGCGGCCGGGCGCCCCTGCCTCAGTCGAGGAAGTTGACGCGGCTGAACTTGGCCAGGAATTCTTCCGGGATCGGCATCACCTGGCTGAGTTTGTAGTTGAAGAAGACGAAGCCGGACTTGGCCATGGCAATCAGGGTGGCGTCGCGCGGACGCGTGATGCGGAAAGTGATGTCGCCGCCGTATTTATTGAAGTCCATCACGCCCACCTCGAACAGCAACTGGTCGCGCGCATGGGCTTCGGCCTTGTAGGTGGTGGCCAGGTCGGTGACGATGATGCCGGTGCCGTCGGTGCCCGTGTCCTGGATGCCGGCGTCGAACAGGAAGCGTGCGCGGGCTTCCGAAATCATCGAGATCATGGAATCGTTGCCCAGGTGGTTGGCGCCGTTGATGTCGGTGACGCGCACGGTCAGCTGGGTGGAAAAGTAGTATTGGTCTTCAGGAAAATCCAGTTGCAGGCGGGCCATGTTTGTTCTCTTGCGGGGATAAAGGGGATATTGTAAGCCGGCGCGCCCGCTTGCCTGCCTACATCGCCTTGCGCACGATGCGGTAAACCGCGCCGATGCTGTTCAAAAGATACAGTTCGCCCTGGGCATCCTGCCCGAACGATTGCACATTGCCCGCGCCGGCAATGCCCCAGTCGCTTTGCCCGGAGACGGCGCCGTCGCGGTAGACAAAGCTCGTCAAGTATCCCTTGCAGTAATCCGAATAGAAATAATGCCCGGCCAGCTAGGCGGCACGCACGCGCTGGGCAAACTCGCCAAGGACGAGGCGATCGCCGTGACGGTGGAAAACACCAGCAGCGCGCGGGGCGATGCCCCCCCTTGTTGCTGCCGAAAAATTTTGCACTAAAGTAACGTGGCGTGCAGGAGACATTTCCGGCGATGCCATGCGCTCCCGGCCGCGTCCCATTTTTTTTGCGACGCCCCTGCACATTGTCGATTGACGTCCCAGGCGCGGAAAACCATCCCATTCAGATCAGTGATGACGGGGAAATTGTTCCGCTCGCTGGTGATATCAAAGCTATAATTGCCGTTCTTTTGTGACATCAATTATTTTTTTGACAGCCACACCGGGCGCGTTTTCAGTGCGTGCCCCGGAGGACAGTGCCTGCGGTCGCCCCCGAGTTCTGTGTGCGTCGGGCCAGCGTAGCGTTGGTTTGGCATGTACCCACCCAACCTGACTATTACCCATGAACCATATCTATCGTTTAATCTGGAGCGTTCCAGCCGGTGCCCTCGTCGCGGTCGCCGAACTTGCGCGCAGCAGGGGACGTGCCAGCGGCAAGGTCGCGCTGCCGGCGGCGGTGGAGGATCATGCGGGCCAGGGAGCGGCCGGGCCCTTGTCGGGCTTCGACCTGCGCCTGGTTGTCGCCGCGATCGCCGTGCTGTGTTCGGGGCAGGCGTATGCCGGCTTTTTTACCTGCGACGCAGGGCGATACTCGCAGGGGCTTTCCGGTTGCGTGAATGCCAGCCCGGGATATTACGTTCCTGCTCCTGGAATGAGCTACCAAATCGCGGCCCCTCAGGGCTACTATGTTGGCACTGCGGGGGCGAGCAAGCCAACCATGGCGCCGCCTGGCTACTTCGTTCCCGGCCAAGCGGCGACCGCGCCGATTGCTGCGTTCCGGGGCTATTACGTTGACAGCGCGGGTGCCAGCGGGCAAAAGATGGCCTCTCCGGGTTCGTATGTGGGCGTCGAGGGCGCGAGCGCGCCGACTCTGGCGTCCGCCGGCTATTACGTTGCCAATGCGGGGGCGAGCGCGCAAACGGCGGCCGCCGCCGGTTCGTACATCGATCACACTGGCGCCTCGTCCGCGACCGCGCAGAAGCTTGCGCCGGCCGGCAGCTACGTCGCCACCACCGGGGCGAGCGCGCCGACGCAGGTGCCGGCAGGCACCTACAGCAGCGTGGTCGGCGCGACGTCCTCGGCCGTCGCGGTGAAGAGTCCGGCAGGATCGTACATCGATCACCCGGGCGCGACCTCCGCGGCCGAGCAGAAGCTCGCGCCGGCCGGCACCTACGTCGCCACCACCGGGGCGAGCGCGCCGACGAAGGTGCCTGCAGGCACCTACAGCAGCGTGGTCGGCGCGACCTCCTCGGCCGTTGCCGTGCCGGCCGCCCAGGGTTACTATGTGCCGAGCGCCGGGGCCAGCGCCCCGACCGTTGCTCCCGTGGGCAGCTATGTGGCCACCACCGGGGCGAGCGTGGCGACAGCCGCTCCCGCTGGCAGCTATGTGGCCACCACCGGGGCGAGCGCGCCGACGCAGGTGCCCGCCGGTACCTACAGCAGCGTGGTCGGCGCGACGTCCTCGGCCGTCGCGGTGAAGAGTCCGGCGGGATCGTACATCGATCACCCAGGCGCGAAGTCCGCGACCGAGGCGATCCTGGCCGCCAAAGGCTACTTTGTGCCGGTCGCCGGCGCCAGCGCCCCAACCATCGCCCCCGTGGGCAGTTTTGTCAGCGGCGTCGGTGCCACGGAGGCGCTTATGGCGCAGCCCGGCTTCTACGTCCCCACCGCCGGCGCAACGTGGCCGACCTTGGCGCCGGCTGGCACCTACGTTGCCAGCGTCGGGGCGAGCGCGCCGACGAAGGTTCCCGCTGGCAGCTATAGCACCGTGGTTGGCGCGACGTCGGGCGCTTTGCAGTTCAGTCCGGCTGGCTCGTATATCGATCACCCGGGCGCGGCTTCCGTGACCGAGGCGGTACAGGCCGCCAAAGGTTACTACGTGCCGACCGCCGGAGCCAGCGCCCAGACCATCGCTCCCAAGGGCTCGTATGTCGCCACGATCGGCGCAACGAAGGCGACCAGCGCGAGCGCCGGCCACTATGTCGCCACGGAGGGCGCGTCGGCGCAGAGCAGCGCTGCCGTGGGGTACTTCGTTGCGGGGAGCGGCGCGACGGCGCAAACAGCCGCGCCCGCCGGCCGCTACGTGGCCGTCGAGGGCGCGAGCGGGTCCTCGGCCTGCGGCGCCGGCACCAATTCCTACGGCGCGGCGCAAGCTTGCCGCATCGTCTCCGATACCTACACGGCCGGCCCGGCGGCGGTCGGCCCCGCGTTCAACAGCAACTTCGGCACCGGCGGCACGCACGCGCTGGGCAAACTCGCCAAGGACGAGGCGATCGCCGTGACGGTGGAAAACGCCAGCAGCGCGCTGGGCCATGCCGACCAGTTGACCGATCTGAGCTTGCTCGGGTACACGCTGTCGGGCGCGCAGGCGGGCAGCTTCCATCTGCTCGGCTTCACGCCCGGCATGGTGATCCATGAGGGCCAGACGCTGGAGTTCACGCTGGTGGCCGATCCGGCCGCGCGCGGCGTGTATTCGGTAATGCTCAGTTTCCTGACCGACCAGCACGCCAATTTCGGCCAGGCCGGCAACAGCTTCACCTTCACCTTCAATGGCAGTTTCGCCAGCGCCGTTCCCGAACCGGGCGGCGCCGCGATGTTGCTGGCCGGGCTGGCCGGATTCGCCGCCGTGTTCGGCCGGCGCCGCCGCGCCGCCGGGGTGGTGGACCATGGCGCGCAGTCATGACATAGGCGCTGCGCCGGTGCCGGGCGATGACGCTGCGCGGCGCGCCTATCTGAGCGCGCTGGGCGGCGAGGCGATGGCCAGTTGGCCCGCCTTGGCCGCCGCGTCGCATCGTCGTGGCGACCGTGTCGCCCTGTTCGAGCGGGCTGCGGAGATCGTCGCGCGCGGCGACGCGCTGGCCGCCTTGCAGGTGCTGGCGCAGTGGCACCACGAGGCGGGCGAAACGGCGCTGGCCGAGGCCGTGCTGCGCGAGGTGTTGCGGCGCGCGCCCGCCATGCCCGGGGCGATGGCCAATCTTGGTTTGATGTTGTCGACGCTGGGCCGGCCGCAGGAGGCGGTCGAGCTGCACCGCCGTGCGCTGGCGCTTCAGCCCGACCTGGCGGCCGCCTGGGGCAACCTGGCGCTGGCGCTGCGCGCGCTGGGCGACGACGCCGGCGCCGCCGACGCCGAGCAGGCCGCGCTGCGGCTGGCACCCCATTCGCCCGAGGCGCATATCAACGCCGGCCTGGCGCTGTACGGCCAAGGGCGGATACTTGAGAGCATGGCCGCCTACCGCCACGCGCTGCAACTGCGCCACGACCTTCCCGAGGCCTGGATCAACCTGGGCATCGCGCTGCAGGATGTCGGCGACGCCAGCGCCGCCTGCGAGGCCTTCGAGCGCGCGCTGGCGCTGGCGCCGCACGACCAACGCGCAGCCAGCAACCTGCTGATGGCGATGCAGTACGCCGGCCAGTTCGATGCCGCCGGCCTGCGCCAGGCGGCCACGCGTTGCGGCACGGTCTGGGGCGGCGGGGGCCAGGTGACGCCTTTCCCGGCGCCGTCCTCCATTTTGCGGGTCGGCTATCTGGGCGGCGATTTCCGCCAGCATCCGGTGGGTTGGATGCTGCTGCCCGTGCTGCATGGCCATGACCGCGCGCGGGTGAAAATCCATTGCTTCGACACCCGCCCCGACACCGGCCCGGCCGACCCGATCACCCTCGAACTCAGGCAGGCCAGCGACCAGTGGCACAAGGTCGGCGCGCTCGATGATGCCGCGCTGGCCGCGCTGATCCGGGCCAACGGGATCGACGTGCTGGTCGACCTGGCCGGCCACACGGCCGGCGCGCGCCTGGGCGCGCTGGCCCTGCGCGCGGCGCCGGTGCAACTGTCGTGGCTGGGCTATTTCGCCAGCACCGGCCTGGCCGAGGTCGACGCCGTCGTCATCGGCGGCGCGGTGGCGGGCGAGGGCGCGGCCCAGTATTACACCGAGGCGCTGGAGGTGCTGCCGCGCCTGCACATGAGCTATACCGCGCCGTCCTACGCGCCGCCGGTGGCGCCGTGCCCATCGCCGCGCCACGGCGCCTTGACGTTCGGCTCCTTCAATAACACGGCCAAGCTGAGCGACGAGGTGGTGCGGCTCTGGTCGCGCGTGTTGACGGAGGTGGCCGACAGCCGCCTGGTGCTGAAGTGGAAGTGTTTCGCCGACCCCGGTTTCGGCGCCCACACCCTGCAGCGCTTCGCCCGGCATGGCGTGGCGCCGCAGCGCATCGACTTGCGCCCCCACAGCCCGCACGCGGACATGCTGGCCGAGTACGGCGACATCGACCTCGCGCTCGACACCTTCCCGTTCTCGGGCGGCCTGACCTCGCTCGAGGCGCTGTGGATGGGCGTGCCGGTGCTGACGATGCCGTGGCTGCGCCCGGTGTCGCGCCAGACGCTGGCGATGCTCGAGGCGCTCGGGCTGGCCGACCTGGCCGCACCCACGCCGGGCGCCTTCGTCGCGCTGGCCTGCGCGCTGGCGGCCGACCTGCCGCGCCGGCAGGCCTTGCGCGCGGACCTGCGCGAGCGCATGCGCGCGAGCGTGCTGAGCGACGGCGCCGGCCTGGCGCGCGCGCTGGAATCCATCTACTTCACCCGGCGCGCCGGCGGCGCCTGAATCATTTCGTCGCCAGAGGACCCGCATGCCCCCACTTACTCCATGGACGCTAGACCAGGCGGTGGCCGCCCACCGCGAAGGCCGTATCGACGACGCCGTGCGCGCCTACGAGGCGCTGCTGGAGGCCGATCCTCGGCTGGCGTCGGTGCGGCACAATCTCGGCATGGTCAGCCTGGGGCAGGGGCGCCTCGACCGCGCGCTGCCCTTGCTCGAGCATGCCTACGTCGAGGACGGCGGCAACGCGGGCTGGTTGCACAGCCTGGCCGTGATCGGCATGACCTTGTACGAGCACAACTGCTGGGAGGACGCGTATGTCTGGCTGGAACGGGCGGTCGCCCGCGCTCCGGCCGACGCCGCCGTGGCCGCCGCGCTGGCCCGCGTGCGTGCGCGCGACTACCTGGCGCCGGAGGTGTACGACCCGGTGCAGGCGCGCACTCTGCTGCGCCACGCGCCGCGCGAGTCGGCCAATTACGTCTACGCGATCGATATCGTCGGCACCTGCAATCTGCGCTGTCCGACTTGCCCGGTGGGTAATTCCCAGGCGTCGGAGCGGCCGCGCGGCTTCATGCCGCTGGACTTGTTCGAAAAGATCATCTTGAAGATCGTCGCCGAGCGGGTCGACCGGCAGGCGGAGATCTGGTTGTTCAACTGGGGCGAGCCGCTGCTCCATCCGGACCTGCCGGCGCTGATCGGCATCGTCAAGGCCCACGGGCTGCGCTGCCATCTGTCGTCGAACCTGAACGTCGAACATGGTCTGGCGGAGATGGTCAAGGCGGCGCCGGACGACTTGAAGATATCGCTGTCGGGCTTCACCCCGGAGACCTACGAGCGCACCCACGCCCGCGGCAAGCTGATGCTGATGAAGGCCAACCTCTATCTGCTGCGCCACTACCTGGACAAGTACGGCGTCGCCACCAAGGTGTGGGTGGGCCACCACCTGTACAAGGGAGGCGAGTCGCAGCTCGCCGCCGTCGCCGCCGTGTGCCAGGAGCTGGGTTTCGCCCACCATCCGATCGCCGCCTTCTACCAGCCGCTGGAACGGCTCGTCGAACTGATCGAGGGGCGCGGCAAGCCCGGGCCCATCATCGACTCTCTGATCGAATCGCCCTTGGTCTACGTGCCGCGCAACGCCGCCCGCAGCCGCCCGGGGCTTGACTGCGAATTGCGCTTCAACCAGACCGTCATCAACCATGACGGTTCGGTCGCGCTTTGCTGTAGCGTGTACGACAAGGAAAATATGCTGGGCCTGCAATTTGTCGACACGCCGCACGCGCAGATCGAGCGCGCGCGCTATGAGCATGCGTTCTGCGCCACCTGCATGCATCACGGCCTGTCGTATTCGATACCGGACGCGCGCCGCATCGGTGCCTGACTGTAGATATTGAGCTGTAAAACAGGTATTTTGCATATACCTGTTAAGTTTCGCGGAGATATGGCATATCCGGCGCAGCCGCTGGCCTGCCTACATCGGCTTGCGCACGATGCGGTAAACCGCGCCGATGCTGTTCAAAAGATACAGTTCGCCCTGGGCATCCTGCCCGAACGATTGCACATTGCCCGCGCCGGCAATGCCCCAGTCGCTTGGCCCGGTGACGGCGCCGTCGCGGTAGACAAAGCTCTTCAAGTATCCCTTGCAGTAATCCGAATAGAAGTAATGCCCGGCCAGCTCGGGCAAGGCCTTGCCGCGGTAGACGAAGCCGCCGGTGATCGAGCAGCCGTTGGCGTCGTTGGCGCCGTGCGCGTACTCAAATGCCGGAAGCACCAGTCCGCTTTTGTCGCAACTGGCCGCGTTGTAGCAGGCCCTGCCTTCCATCGTGTTCCAGCCATAATTGTTGCCCGCCTGGCTGGCGGCGGCGATGTCGACTTCCTCGCGTTCGCCCTGGCCGACGTCGGCGATGTAGAGCTGCCCGCTGACGTGGTCGAAGGCATAGCGCCAGGGATTGCGCAGGCCATAGGCCCAGATCTCGCCGCGCTTGCCGGCCTGGCCGGCGTAGGGATTGCCGGCCGGGATGGCGTAATTCAGCGTGCCGCTGGCGTGGTCGACATCGAGGCGCAGCAGTTTTCCCAGCAGTACGCCGGTGTTCTGCGCATTGCCGTTCGGATCGCCGGCACCGCCGCCATCGCCGATGCCGGCGTACAGGTAGCCGTCCGGGCCGAAGGCCAGCAGGCCGCCGTTATGGTTGCTGAAGCTGGCATGGGGAATACTCAGCAGATTGACGCGCGAGGCGGGATCGGCCAGGTTGGCGTTGGCCGATACCTGCAGGCGGTCGATGCTCACGCTGCCGGCCAGGTCGGTGTAGTAGATGAAGAACAGGCCGTTGCGCGCATAGTCCGGATGGAAGGCCAGCGACAGCAGGCCGCGTTCGCCGCTGGTGCTGGTCAGGCTGGCGATGTCGAGGAAGGGCGTGGCCAGCAGGCCGCCGTTGCTGAGGATGCGGATGCGGCCTCCGCGCTCGACGATGAACTGGCGCGCATCGCCGGCCGGCGCCGTCAGGAACACCGGATCGCTGGCGCTGGCGGCCAGTTGCAGCGCCAGCTGGGGCGGGGGTGTTGGCGTGGGCGGGGGCAGCGCTGGGTCGGCGCCGCCACTGTCGCCGCCGCCACCGCCGCAGCCGGCCAGCGCGCCGAGTGCCGCCAGCAGGGCCAGCCGGTCCCGGCAACGCTGCCACGGCAATGTCGACGTCAAGCTCATTGGCCAGGGCGGGCATGCGCCTGCGGCGCAGCGTGGAAGGGAAGGCAGGCCGTCATGGGCCTGGTGCACCAGTTCGCCAGTCATTGTCGCCTCCTGTAGGGCATCGATCGCGGCAGCCGCATACGCCCAGCATAGCGGCGGCGCGGCGGCACCGTCGTGCGCTGACGCACGCTCAGCGCTTCATATACTCGTCGAGAAAGGCGCGGAACTGCTCGCCGGCAAAGGCGGCTGCGGCGGCGCGGTCGAAGCGGGCGATGTCAGCCGGATCGGAACGTGGCGAATAGCCCATGGTGAAAAACCGCTCGGCCAGGGGCAGGCGCAGCAGCACGATGTCGAGTTTTTCCTTCTGGACGATATATTGGGGCGAGAATTCATTCTCGAAATAGGCGCCCTGGATGCGTCCGGCCATCACCTTGCGCAGGTTCATCAGTTGCCAGTCCGGCGAGGCCAGCATGCGCCATTTGATATCGATCTGATCCAGTCCATCGATCACGACGGCACCGCCGGCCCAGCCGATTTCCAGGCCGCTCAGTTGCTGCAGCGACGTGACCGACTGTAGCGGGCTGCTTCTGGCCACTGCAAGCTGGGGATGCACCCGCAGATAGGTCCAGGCAAACATGGGATAAGGGTTTTTTTCGAGGCCGCGCGTGCTGGTGACGAGCAGGATATCGATCTGGCCGGTGCGCAGGCTTTCCACCGCGCGGCCATAGGAGGTGATTTCGGACCAGATCAGGGGCACGCCAGCCTTGTGGACGATCTCGCGTTCCATGAATTCGCGCAGCGCGCCCTGGGCCGTGCCATCGTTGCCGACGGTGACGATGGGCGCCACCGGAAAGCCGCCCACGCGCAGCGGCGCCGCCGTCGCGCCGAGCGCCAACAGGGTTGCCCAGCACAGCAGCAAACGGTTCAGCATGGGGGAGTTCCTAGCAAAGCAGGCTCTGACGATTCTAGCGCAATCGCCGCCGGCCGGGCAGGCTTCTGCTGCCGCCGGAGACAATGTTGTGTTTTAACCAATTGCGATGTTGGTCCAGCAAAAAACGATGCAATAATCATATTTTCATGTCACCATGCAAGTTACCTGCGCCACTGGAGCGCCGCCCGATTGCCGGGCACATTGGAGAGATGATGGACAACAGCGCACAGGCGGCGCCACAGCGGTCGGACCAGCCCGATGCCGTGGGCGAGCGCCACCGTCTGGCCGAAGTGGCGCGCTATGCGATCACGCTGGACCAGTCCGATCCCAAGCTGGACCTGATCACCACGCTGGCCATCCAGGCCGTGGGCGCCGAGATCGGCGGCGTCAGCATCGTGCACCAGTCGCAGATCTGGCTGCCCTCGCGCATCGGCGTCGATGCGCGCCATGTGCCGCGCGCCGGTTCCTTCTGTACCTGGGTGGTGGGCGCGGCCAGCGAGGCCGATTTCTTCGAAGTGGAAGACGCTCGCGCCGATCCCCGTTTCAGCGCCAATCCGCTGGTGCTGCACGCACCGCACTACCTGCATTACGCGGCTGTGCCCCTGCACGGCGCGCGCGGCTATCTGCTGGGCACCTTGTGGGTCATGGGCACGCAGGCGCGCCGTCTAGCCGCGCAACAGGTGCTGATGTTGCAGGGCATGGCCGGGCTGGTGGTCGATTCGCTGGAACTGCGCTATTGCAGCGACGTCACCGGCATGGCCAACCGCACCGTGTTCCTGCACCATTTGCAGCTGGGCCTGCAGCAGTCGGCCCAGCCGCAGGTGCTGGTGGGTTTTGTCGACCTGATGGGTTTTCGCCGCCTCAACGATGTGTTCGGACGCGAGAGCGGCAATGAACTGCTGCGCCTGCTGGGACACCGGCTGGGCGAGTGGGCCGGCGCGCACAATCTGGTGGCCCATCTGGGCGCCGACAAGTTCGCCTTTGCGCTGTTCGGCGAACACGCCGGCCATGTGGCCAGGCTCGATGGCCTGAAGCAGCTGATCAGCGAACCGTTCACGCTGGCGCAGGGCGGGGCGCAGGTGCTGCACGCGCGCATCGGCGTGAATTACCACGATATCGCCGTCCCCGGTTCGGCCGCCGCCCTGCTCGACGCGGCCGACACGGCGGCCTCGGCGATCAACGGCAGTTATCTGCGCAGCACCGTCAAGGAATATGGCGTGGAACTGCTGGCACGCTCGCAGATGGTGTTCGAGCTGCAGGCCGCGCTGGACGGCGATGTGCGCCATGGCGCGCTGGCCGTGCATTACCAGCCCCAGCTCAACTACGGCGAGGGGCGGTTGATCGGCATGGAGGCGCTGGTGCGCTGGCAGCATCCGCAGCGCGGCCTGGTGCTGCCGCAGCACTTCATCGGGCTGGCCGAAAACACCGGCAAGATCTACCAGCTCGATCTGGCGGTGCTGCGCCAGGTTTGCCAGGATCTGCGCGGCTGGCGCGACGCCGGCCTGCCGGTGGTGCCGGTGTCGCTGAATTTTTCGCGCCGCACGCTGCTGCACCCGCAGGTGCTGGGCGACCTGAAGCTACTGCTGCGGCGCTTCGGCATCGACGGCCATATGCTGGAACTGGAAGTGACCGAGAGCCAGCTGCTCGATACGCTGGAGCTGGTGGCGCCACGGGTGGCGGCCTTCCGTGCGCTGGGCCTGCGTATCGCGGTCGACGACTTCGGTACCGGTTATTCGAATCTGGATGCGATCAGCAGCTTCCCCTTCGACCGCCTCAAGGTCGACCGCCAGTTCGTCAATGGCGTGGCCGGCAGCGAGCGCGTGGCCGGGCTGTTCAAGCTGATTCAGGGGATCGCGGAATTGTTCAAGGCCGAGCTGCTGTGCGAAGGACTGGAGCACGAGGCCGACCTGGCCTGGCTGGCCGCGCGCGGTGCCCATTGCGTGCAGGGCTGGTACTTCAGCAAGGCGCGCACGGCCGACAGCATCGTGCGCGTGCTCGGCTGCATGCGCCAGCGCTGCGCTGCGGCGGCGCCACTGACGCCGCCGCAGCTGCGCCAACTGCTGGACAACTGCTAGCGGCCCGCCGCGCCTACAGCTGCTCGCCCAGGAACACCAGCGTGTGGCCATGCGCCTGCGCCGCGGCGCGCTGCTGGTAGCTGGCGCGGTGATTGCAGTTGAAGCCATGTTCGGCGTTCTCGTAGACGTGGATCTCCACCTGTTCATTGGCGTCGAAATGGTCGGCGATCTGCGTGACCGCTGCGGGCGGGATATGGCTGTCGGCCGCGCCGAAATGCATCAGCAGCGGACGCTCGACCTGGCCGTCGGCGGCCAGCTGATTATGGATGCCGCCGCCGTAATAGGCCACGCCCACATCGACCAGGCCGCGCGCGGTGCTCAGATAGGACAGGCGTCCGCCGAAGCAGAAGCCGAGCGAGGCGACGCGGCCCGTCACGGCGGGTAGCGCGCGCAGGGTGCGCACGGTGTGGCCGATGTCGGCGACCGCCTTGGCCACGTCGGTGGCGTTCATCAGCTTGACGGCTTCGGCCCAGCCGGCGTCGTCGTAACCCAGTTCGATGCGCGCGCCGTCACGCCAGAACAGGTCGGGTGCCAACACCACATAGCCATCGGCCGCGTACTGGGCGGCCACGGCGCGGATGTGTTCATTGACGCCAAAAATCTCCTGCAGCAGCACGATGCCAGGCCCGCTGCCGCCGCGCGGCAAGGTCAGCCAGGCGCCGAACTTGCCGTCGTCGCCATCGATGTCTATCCATTTCGCTGTCGTGTTCATCTGCATCCCTCCGGGTGGAAAGCAGCCATGCTACCGCAGATGGGCGCGCGCCGCCGCCGCGATCGGCGCGGGCCGCCTGGCGGGCTTCAGTACACTTCGCGCAGGTAGATGACGGGACCGGCGCGGTACACGCCGAAGGTGGCACGGCCGGGCGATCCGGGCAGGAAGGGGATCAGGGTGGGGATGGTGACATCGGCCGCCGCATAGCCGCCGCTGCCCTGTGCCTTGAGACGGAACCTGGTCAGGCCGCCGCTGAAGACCAGCGACGTCGGCGAGGTTTCAAGCTGCAGCAGTGTGGTGGGCAGGTTGCAGGTGACGCTCACTTTCAGGGTATTCAGGCAGTTGGTGTAGCTCAGGTCGTTCGTCGTCAGCGGGTAGCCGGTGCTGTTGGCGTCGGTGCTGCTATTGATGTAGCTGCTGCCGTTCCAGAACTGGGCGCGCGCCTGCATCGGCATGGGCGAGGTGTAGGAGCCGTAGTTGTTGGCCACCAGCAGGCGCCCGCTGACCACCCGCAGCGCCGCCTCCACCGAGGTGGCGGCCACCGCGCGCGCCGAACTGGCGCCGTCGCTGTCGCTTGCGCGCACGTAGATGGTGGTGGGCGCCGCCAGATGGCTGACGGGCGTGGGGCTGATGTTGGCGAAGCGGTACTGGACCATGGTGCTGGCCACGCCGGCCGTGAACTTGCTGGCGGCGACAGGATTGTTGCCGGCCGCATCGGTCGGCATGGCATTGCCGCCGGGAACTGAGGGAGGATTCTGATCGGCCGCCAGCACCGAACCGAGCGCCGCATAGCCGCTGAGCGTGACGGCCTTGGCAAAGCTGCCCTGGTAATTCAGCATGACGTTGCTGACGTTATTGAGCAGCGGGCCCATGGCCTTCACCGTCAGGTTGAACGGCTGGTGCGAATACACGGCCAGCTGCGATGCCGGGCAGCCGGTGAAAGTGCAGGGGAAGGGCACGCCGGTGGCGGTGCGGATGGCGGCGTCGACGCTGGTGTCGAAATGGTCGGGATAGAAGCTGCCGATATTGACCTTGCCGCTGGTGCTGAAACCGGCCGCGCCAGCGCCCAGATAGCCGCTGGCATTGACCAGTTTGGCGGTGAACTGCAGCATGCCGACCTCGTTCCATTGCAGCGAGCTGGCGGTGAAGGTGCCATCGACGGCCACGGTGTTGAAATCGCTGCTGGCGGTGGTCGCCGTCACGTTCGGATAGTTGCCACCCGCCGGTGCCAGCAGGAATTCCTTGATGGTGATTTTCTCGGTGGAGCTTTCCTTGCCGTAGTTTTTGGTCAGCGTGCCGGTGTTGTTGACGGCCGAAACCACCACCTTGAACGCTTCGTTCGCCTTGAGGAATTTGACATACGGTCCGGCATCGGCTGCGACGGGATTGATCGTGAAGGGCGATGCTACCTGGGTGACGGCGAAACTGAAGGAGGCCGGCGCCACGATGAAGGTACTGGCACCCGCCGCCGCCAGTCCCAGGTCGCTGCCGGCCGAGGGGGTATAGCGGGCGTTCAGGGTCATCTTGCCCACTTCCGGATAGCGCAGCGTGGTGCTGGCCGTGCCGCTGGCGTCGAAGGTCAGCGCCACGTTCTGGCCGGCGTTGCTGCATAGGGAAGTGGCGTTCGGCGCCAGCGCGGTATTGCCCACGAACAGGGGCACCGCCGCCAGTCCGTTGGCATTGGCCGGCGGATCGACATAGCCGCAGCTGAAGTTGATGCTGCGCGTGCCGCTGGCAAACAGCGGCACGCAGGAGGGGTTGCCGCCCTGCGCCTGCAGCGCGGTGATGCTCACCGTCTGGGTGGTATCGGCAATGTGGTTGGGCACGCTGAAACTCATCCCCGTATCGCTGAATACCATGTCGCAGCTGCTGGCGCCCGGGCGGGCCACGCCGGTGTTGACGCAAGTCTGGGGGAGGGCGGGCGAGCCGCTGCTGGTGGCCGACAGTGTCGCGGTGCCGGCCGTCGGCTGCCTGACCGTGGCGGCGCTGTTGCTGCCGCCGGTGATGGTGACGTTGCCGCCGCCCGGCAGCAGCGCCACCGTGGTGCTGCCGCTGAAATGCGGCGCGCTGCAGGCGGCGTTGGCGCAGGCGGTCAGCGTCACGGTCTGCGGCTGGCAGGTCAGCGCCATGCCGGTGTGGCTGATCTGGATATGGTGCGGCCCCGAGGGCGGCGCGGCGCCGCACACCGGGGCGTTCGGCGGCGTGAAATAGCCGCTGTTATTGGTCACGCAACTGCATAGCGAGGCGCCGGCGCCGGTGCAGGTGATGGTCTTGCCGACCCGGCCGTGCCAGTCCAGATACAGGGAATTGACCGCCGCATTGCCGCTGATGAAGGCGTCCGAGGCGTCCAGCCGGACGTCCTTGCCCACCAGGTCGCCCTTGATGGTGGTGCCCGAACCCATGGTGACGTTGCCCGTCATCGTCACATTGCCGGTGATGGTGGAACTGGATGGCGACATCGTCAGCGTGCCGCCGCTGACCGTGCCGGTGACGTCGTTGCCCGAGCCGATGGACAGCGAGGTCACCGCCGTGATATTGCCCTTGACCGTGACCGAGGAGGGATTGAGCGTGACCTTGGGCGATACGATATTGCCCACCACGTCGCTGCCCGAGGCCAGCGTGAATGCGACGGTGGCGTCGATGTTGCCGGTCAGGTCCACCGGCGAGCTGGTGGTGATGGTGGTGCCGGAAATCGGCCCGATGATGGTTACATGGGACGCCAGGTCGATGGTGCCGGTGCCGGTGGCGGTCAGCGAACCGGTGATCCTGGTGGCCGAGCCGGAGCCGATATCCATGTCGTCGGCGGTGATGTCGGCGCTCAGGGTCTGGGCCACGCTGCCGACGCGGAACACGGTCTTGGCGATCAGCTTGCCGCCGCTGATGGCCAGGTCGGCGTTGCTGATGCCGCCGATGTCGAGCTTGCCGGTGGTGCTTTGCAGCGTGGCCGTGCCGCTCATTTGCAGGCCCTGGTGGAAGTCGAAGTCGATGTCGCTATTGACCTTGACCGTATAGCCGCTGGCGATCACGGTCAGGTCGTTGGAGCCAACTAGCGGCAGCGTGGCGCAGGTATAGGTCTTGGAAGCGGCGTCATAGCTGCAGCCGCCGACGGCGGCGCCGCTGAAGTTGAGCGTGGCCGCCCGCGCCAGCCCCGGAGCCAGCAGGGCCAGCAGCAGGGAAAACAGCAGGGTAAACAGCTGAGCAGTGGTCTTCATGGACAGGGGGCTGGGAAGTTGTCCCATTATAGGCCGATTCATTTCCATTGCTCTGTGGCATTTATCATACGCCGCAAGGGGAAAACGGGGCGTGGCGCGGCCGCGCCGGCCGCGCCGTCCTGTTCGCTGGGAATTCCGTGCTACCCTAGGATTTTGCCCCGTTTCCGACCATGGCCGACCCGAACCACGCCGCTCCGGCCGCTCCCGCTTCCGCTTCCGCGCCGGCTACGCCGCCGCAAGCGCCGCCGCGGCTGCCGCTGCGGCCAGGCGCCAAGCGCATCACCGCGCTGGCGCTGCTGTGCTGCCTGGGCGTGACGGCCGGCCTGTTTGCCGGCGCGCGCCAGCTCGAGCGCGACAACCGCGAACTGGCCTTTCAGCAGCGCGCCCATGTGCGCCTGCTGGCGCTGCAGGAAGGCGTCAACAATGCCATCGCCGCGCTGCGCTCGGTCAACCAGCTGTTTGCCACCGTGCCCCAGGTCTCGCGCGAACAGTTCCGCCAGTTTGTCGAACCGATCCTGGAGCGCCACCGCTACACCTACGCCGTCAACTTCCAGCGCATCATCCTGAACGGGCAGCGCCCCGCTTTCGAGGCGGGCTTGCGCAAGATCGCGCCGGTGCCGGGCCTGAGCGAGATGCGCGGCGACCGCAGCGAGCCGGCCGGAGTGCGCAGCAGCTACCGCGTGATCGACTATATCGAGCCGCTGGCCGGCAACGAGGGCGCGCTGGGGCTCGATACCTCCTGGCCCCAGCGCGAGCCCGATGGACGCGAGCGCGCCTACGACACCGGCCTGCCGCTGGCCGGCCCGCTGATCCAGCTGGCACAGGGGCCGGCGCCGCGGGTGGGCGTCAATGTCGCCATGCCGGTGTACCGCTACGGCGCGGCGCTGGGCGACGTGGCGGCGCGCCGCAGCGCGCTCGAAGGCGAGACCGGGCTGGTGATCCGTCCGCACGACCTGGTGCTGCGCATCTTCGCCGGCGCCGGCCTGCTGGGCAATCCGACCCTGCACCAGCGCGTGTACGCGGCCGCCACCGAGGACCCGGGCAGCCTGGTGTTCGAAGACATGGCGCCGCCGACGCACGAAGTGCCACTGCTACTGAGCTGGCTCTATCCGGTCAGCGAAACCCGTTCGGTGCAGACCCTGGACGTGGCCGGCAAGAGCTGGCAGCTGGTGGTCTGGCCCAGTGCGCGCTGGACCGCCGCCGAACATCTGGCCTCGCTGGCGGTGCTGGGGCTGGGCACGCTGCTGAGCATACTGGCCGGCGCCTTCGCCTATGCGCTGGCTTCGCGCGCGCGCCACATCCAGCGCCGCGTCGACGTGCGCACCGCCCAGCTCAAGCAGCTCGACCACACCCTGCTGCTGCGCGAACGCGCGATCGAGTCCAGCACCAACGCCGTGCTGATCACCGCCGCGCTGCCGAACAATCCCATCGTCTACGTCAATCCGGCCTTCGAGCGCATCACCGGCTACAGCCAGGCCGAGGTGATGGGCAAGAGTCCGCGCCTGCTGCACGGCGCCGACCTGGACCAGCAGGGCGCGCAGGAGATCCGCGCCGCCATCCGCGAGCAGCGCGACGGCCACGCGGTGCTGCGCAACTACCGCAAGGACGGCACCCTGTTCTGGATCGAAGTATATATTTCGCCGGTGCGCGAAGAAGACGGCAGCGTCAGCCACTTCGTCTCGATCCAGCACGACATCACCGCCGTCAAGGCCTACGAGAGCGAGTTGCATCACCAGGCCACCCACGACGCGCTGACCGGCCTGCCCAACCGCGTGCTGCTGGAAGACCGCCTGCGCCAGGCCATGCCGCACGCGGCGCGCAAGGAAGACGCGATCTGGATCGTCTCGCTCGACCTGGACCGCTTCAAGTTCGTCAACGGCCGGCTGGGGCACAAGGGCGGCGACCGCCTGCTGCAGGCGGTGGCCCAGCGCCTGCAGGACAGCGTGCGTGCGATCGACACCGTGGTGCGGGTCGGCGGCGATGAATTCGCGATGCTGCTGCTGTCGGACTCCGGCGCGGGCAGTCCGCGCAGCGACGAAGTCCAGCGCCTGCTCGACCAGCTGGCCGCGCCCTTTTATATCGACGAGCAGGAGCTGTTCCTGACCTGCAGCGCCGGCGTGGCGGTGTTCCCGGCCGACGGCAGCGAACCGGAACTGCTGATCGAGCGGGCCGACATCGCCCTGCACCGCGCCAAGGAGATGGGGCGGAATAACTACCAGTTCTACACCCCGGCCATGAACGAGCAGCTGGGCGAGCGGGTGCGCATCGAAAGCGCGCTGCGCAGCGCGCTCGAACGCGAGGAATTCGTGCTGCACTACCAGCCCCAGGTCGACCTGGCCAGCGGCCGCATCGTCGGCATGGAAGCGCTGATCCGCTGGCAGCATCCGGAGCTGGGCATGGTGGCGCCGGTGCGCTTCATCGGCCTGGCCGAGGAAAATGGCCTGATCCTGCCGATCGGCGCCTGGGTACTGCGCACCGCCTGTACCCAGCTGCTGGCCTGGCAGCGCGAAGGACGCGCCGAGCTGCGCATGGCCGTCAACGTATCGGCGCGCCAGCTGGCCGAGCCGGACTTTGTGCAGACCGTCGCCAGGGTGCTGGCCGACACCGGCCTGGCGCCGCACTGCCTGGAGCTGGAGCTGACCGAAAGCCTGCTGATGAAGGATATCGAGCACGCGATCCACATGATGCACGAGCTCAAGCGGCTCGGCGTGATGCTGGCGATCGACGATTTCGGCACCGGCTACTCCAGCCTGGCGCACTTGAAGCGCTTCAAGGTCGACGTGCTCAAGATCGACCAGACCTTCGTGCGCGATTTGACGGAAGACCCGGACGATGCGGCGATCGTCGCCACCATCATCGCGCTGGCCGCCAATTTGAACCTGGACGTCATTTCCGAAGGGGTGGAGACGTCGGAGCAGCTGGCCTTTTTGCGGCGCCATGGGTGCCAGCAGATGCAGGGGTATTACTTCAGCCGTCCGCTCGATGCGGCTGGTTTCGAGCAGATCCTGCTGACCAATGAAGCGGCCGACATCCGCGCGCTGACCTGATGTGAACTGAGCCAAGGTGCCGGCGGCAATCTTAAAACCCACGGCGTAACCCTGGGGTCTGACCCCAGGGTCTGGGGAGGGGCTGCGCCCCGCCTGTCCCTGCGGGACAGGCCCCCGGCTCTTTGCCATGGGTTTTTGCGAAAGTCCCCGGCGCGCTGAAGTTGCTCAGCGCTTGACCTTGCCAAACGCCTCCCCCGCATTCCAGCGTGGCCGCGCCGCATCATTGGCAATCGCATACCCCAGGTTCAGCGTAAACTGCGCCTGCTGCACCATGCCGCTCAAATCCCAGTCCGCGTGGTACTCGTCGCTGACCCGGTGATAATCCTGCTTGAAGGCCACCAGCCGCGCCGCCGATGCGGCCGGCGCCTTGACGAATTCAAAGTGCCCATCGCCCGAAAACACGGCCGAACCGACGTTAAAGGCAGGAATACCCGCCTTGGCAAAATTGAAGTGGTCGGCGCGGAAGTAGGCGCCCGACAAATCTGGAATCGTCGGCGCCAGTGTCAGCCCCATCTTTTTGGCGACCTTGCCGGCGCTGGCATACAGGCTGCTGCGCTCCGCGCCCGCCACGCCGATGTCGCGGGTGCTGCCGACGAAGTTCATGCTGTCCAGATTCAGGTCGGCCACGGTGTCCTTCAGCGGCCAGGCCGGCTGCTGCACGTAGGCGGCGCTGCCCAGCAGGCCCTGTTCCTCGGCCGCCGGCCACAGGAACACCTGGCTGCGCTTGGCCGGATGGCGCACCGCCTCGGCGGCCATCGCCAGCAGCGCGGCGGCGCCGGAAGCATTGTCGATCGCACCGTTCCAGATATGGTCGGCCCGGTCGCCCGCTGCGCCCTGTTCATCCATGCCCAGATGGTCCCAGTGCGCCGAGTACACCACCGCCTCGGCCTTCAGCTTCGGATCGGTGCCGGGCACGATGCCGGCCACATTGAACTGTTCCACCTGGCGCACTGCGCTGCGCAGCTGCGCATGCATGCGGATGCCCAGGTCGACGGGCGTGAACTCGCGCGTTTCCGCCCTGGCGCGCAGGGTGTCCAGATCCTGGCCCGCGGCGGCGAACAGGGCGCGTGCCATGTCTTCCGTCAGCCAGCCTTCGAGCGGATTGCCGGCGCCGGCCAGATGGAAGCGCTCGTGGCTGAAACTGGTGGCCGGCACGTTCCAGTCGTAGGAGGCCGATGGCGTGGTGTGAATCAGCAGTACCCCGGCGGCGCCCTGGCGCACCGCTTCCTCATATTTGTAGAGCCAGCGGCCGTAATAGGTGTAGGACTTGCCGGCGAAGCGATTGGGTTCGGCGGCGGTGGGCTGGGGATCGTTGACCATCATCACCAGCACCTTGCCCTTCATGTCCACGCCCTTGTAGTCGTCCCAGCGTTCCTCCTCGGCGCGCGCGCCGTAGCCGACGAAGACCAGCGGGCCGTCGACCGTCAGCTCGGCCTTGCCGCTGGAGGTGCCGATCAGGATGTCCTTGCCCAGCACCGGCGTGATGCTGCTGGCGCCGGCCTGGAAGCGCGCCGAGCTGCCGTCGAGCAGGCGGGTGCCCTCGATGCGCACCGGCTGGCGATAGCCGCCGCCGGCCAGCGGACGCAGGCCGATCACGGCGGCCTGGGTTTCCAGATAGCGCACCGCCAGATCGCCGCCGCGCTGGCCGGTGCCGCGTCCCTCGAACAGATCGTCGGCCAGGAAGGACAGGTGGGCGCGCAGCGGCGTTTCGGTGACGAGCGGCTGCTGTTGGGCGAAACCGGGGCTGGTGCACAGGGTCAGGCCGACAGCGGCGGCGATCAGGGTAGGGCGCATGGGTACTCCGTGAAGGGTAAAAATTAAGCTATTTTGGCAGCAAAAAGGCAGCCGAAACAGTCCGTTAAAGTGAAGTTTTATGCCTGTTTGGCCGGGAGAGAGTAAACTAGCGGAAAATTTCTTTCGCAATTAGGCGATTCGAACAAACTTTGTGAGTGACGCCATGTCTGACAACCCCATTTCCCTCTTCTCCGACCTGAACCTCAGCGAGCCGCTTATCAAGGCCCTGAAGGAGGTCGGTTACGAGACGCCGTCGCCGATCCAGGCGGCCACGATTCCGCTGCTGCTGGATAACCAGGACGTCCTGGGCCAGGCCCAGACAGGTACCGGCAAGACCGCCGCTTTCGCGCTGCCTATCCTGTCGCGCATCGACATCCGCCAGACCTCGCCGCAGGCGCTGGTGCTGGCCCCGACCCGCGAACTGGCGATCCAGGTCGCCGAGGCCTTCCAGACCTACGCATCGCACATTCCCGGCTTCCACGTGCTGCCGATCTACGGCGGCCAGAGCTACGGCCCGCAATTGTCGGCCCTGCGCCGCGGCGTGCACGTCGTCGTCGGTACGCCCGGCCGCGTCATCGATCACCTGGACAAGGGTTCGCTCGACCTGTCCAAGCTGAAAACCCTGGTGCTGGACGAAGCGGACGAAATGCTGCGCATGGGCTTCATCGACGACGTCGAACGCATCCTGCAGGAGACCCCGGACACGCGCCAGACCGCGCTGTTCTCGGCCACGATGCCATCGGCCATCCGCCGCATCGCCAACACCTATCTGCGCTCGCCGAAGGAAATCACCGTCGCCGCCAAGACCGGCACGGCTGAAAACATTCGCCAGCGTTACTGGCTGGTGTCGGGCATGCACAAGCTCGACGCGCTGACCCGCATCCTGGAAGCGGAGAACTTCGACGGCATGATCATCTTCTCGCGCACCAAGCTCGGTACCGAGGAACTGGCCAGCAAGCTGCAGGCGCGCGGCTTCAGCGCCGCCGCCATCAACGGCGACATTCAGCAGGCCCAGCGCGAACGCACCATCCAGCAGCTCAAGGATGGCAAGATCGACATCCTGGTCGCCACCGACGTGGCCGCGCGCGGCCTGGACGTGGAACGCATCAGCCACGTGGTCAACTACGACGTGCCGCACGATCCGGAAAGCTATACCCACCGTATCGGCCGTACCGGCCGTGCCGGCCGCAGCGGCGAAGCGATCCTGTTCATCACCCCGCGCGAAAAAAATCTGCTGAAAGCCATCGAGCGTTCGACCCGCCAGCCTATCGGCATGCTGGAACTGCCTAGTATCCAGGCCGTCAACGATGTGCGTATCGCCAAATTCAAGAGCCAGATCAGCGAGACGCTGGCGCTGGGCGAACTGGAACAGTTCCAGTCCCTGATCGAAGACTTCGAGCGCGAGCAGAACATCCCCGCCATCGAAATCGCAGCCGCACTGGCCAAGATGGCACGCGGCGATGTGCCGCTGCTGCTGGACAAAAAGCAGCAGAGCGCCGCCTCCTCCTGGGAAGACCGCCCGGTGCGCCAGGCCAGTTTCGACCGTCCCGAGCGCAGCGACCGCAATGAGCGTTTCGAGCGCGACCGCACCGAACGCAGCGAACGTTTCCCTAAAAAGGAACGCATCGTGCGCGCCGCCGATCCAGGCATGCAGACCTACCGCATCGAAGTGGGCTACCAGCACGGCGTCAAGCCGGGCAATATCGTCGGCGCCATCGCCAACGAAGGCGGCGTCGATTCCAAGTTCATCGGCCGTATCGAGATCTACGACGACTACAGCGTGCTCGATCTGCCGGACACACTGCCGGCCGAGCAGCTCGACCACCTGGCCATGATCAAGGTTGCCGGCCAGCAGCTGCGCATCAGCCGCGACGGCGAAGGCGGCGCGCCATCGTCCGCCCCGGCGTCGGCACCGGCCCCGCGCGCCGCGCCAGCCGCGCGTCCTTCCGCACCGGCGTTTGCCCCTGCGGCAGCGGCGCCAGCCCGTCCTGCGGCCTCGCCGCTGGCCAAGGCGGCCCATGTTGAACGTGCCGACCTGGACGAAGCACCGGCCAAGAAGAAAAAAGACAAGCCAGCCAAGGCCCAGCTGCCGATGAGCGCCTTCCGCATCGAGGTAGGCAGCAATCAGGCCGCCACGCCGAGCAATATCGTCGGCGCCATCGCCAACGAAGCGGGCCTGGAAGCCAAGCATATCGGCCGTATCGAGATCTTCGATACCTACAGCATGCTGGAACTGCCAGCGGGCATGCCGGACGATATCTTCCAGCACCTGGGCAAAGTATGGGTGGGCGGCCAGCAGCTGCGCATCAGCCATGCCGACCAGATGCCGCCGGAATCGACCAAATCGACCCCGCCGCGCAAACCGATGCCAGGCAAGCCGGCGGACAAGTTCAGGTCCAAGGGCAAGCCGAAGTATTAATACAGGTGACATGACGGCCGTCGCGCCGTCATTGCGCAGCAGGAAAAACTGCCAGCATCGAACGCGCCCCCCAGGTCGCGTTCGATGCTGGCAGTTTTTTTTAAACGCCACTGCGTCGCTTTTTTTTTAAAACCCACGGCGTAACCCTGGGGTCAGACCCGACGGGTCTGACCCCGGCTCTTTGCCGTGGGTTTTAATCCAGCCCCGCCTCTTTTATCCCCTGCCACATGCAAGTGCGCACAGCTGCGGTGCAGCGATGTTGCGTTGCACCAAAACAAAGCTTGATCAAGCTTAAATTGTGTCTTTATGGAAATATAAATCCAGGCTGCACAGAGGGAAACTTGCAAACCGCTGGCTTGGCCCGGAACTTGCAACATAGGCAGTACATTCCTTACAACAGGCATTCAGTTCAGTGCCCTTCAATGAGACATGTTGGGAGTCGTCACAATGAGCATGTTCAGGAATCTTTTGCGTGTACTGGCCCAATCGGTGGAAGCGGGCCTGATTACTCCAAGCGAGCCGGGCGCTACGCCCGTCATTTTCGTCAACACCAAGCCGTTCCGGGTCAACGGCCCGGCCAGCTTTGCGCCTGGGGGACGCGACTGATGTTGCTGCGAAACGATCTGCTGCACTATCCGCAGCAGGCGCGTACCGTGCGCCTGCTGTGGATCGATCCCGGCCAGCGCCACGGCTATGTGTTCGACGTGCGCGCCGGTTCGGCCGAGGTGGAGCGCGTGCCGCTGGCGCGGCTGCAGGAAGAGCTGCGCAGCGGGCTGGCGCAGCTGCTCACTTCCGACCCCTATCTGGTGCTGGCGCACCAGTCGCTGCTGCCGCCCAAACACCTGGCGCTGCGCGCGCGCGCCTGGGCCATCGTCGAAACGCTGGTGCGAAGCGAGCCCGATATCTACGATCCGCGCCGGCGCAGCGCGCTGGTGGCGCAGGTGGCCGAGCGCCACAGCGTGTCCCATCCCACCGTCTACCGCTATCTGCGGCGCTACTGGCAGCGCGGCCAGACCCCGAACGCGCTGCTGCCCGATTACGCCAATTCCGGCGCGCCCGGCAAGGTGCGCGCCATCTCGGCCGGCGTGCAGCGCGGCCGCCCGCGCAAGCCCGGCGCCGCGCCCGGCCTGAATGTCGATGAAGATATCCGCCGCGTGTTCCGCGTGGCGGTGGCGCGCTACGCCGCCATGCACGACAGTTTTTCGCGCCGCGGCGCCTTCCGCCAGATGATCGGCGAATTTTTCCGTCCGCGCCGGATCGATCCGGCCAGTGGTCGCATCGCCTGCGACGCGCCCTACTGCGCGGCGCCGGTACTGCCTACCTTTGGGCAGTTCAATTACTGGCTCGAGCAGGACGACGACTGTCCGCCGCAGCTACGCCAGCGCCGCGTGCCGTCGGCGCTGCGGCGCGGACGCGTGGCGCACGACCAGGCCGACCGCGCCGGCCAGCTGGCGCAGGACGCGCTGTTTGCCCGATCCTTCCAGCCAGCGCCCGATCGCTTGCCCACTCCGGGCAGCCTGGCCACGCTGGCCAGCGATCCGGCGCTTGCGGCGCAGCCGCTGCCTGGCCTGGGCCGTCCCGGTGCCAGCTTCTATCTGGAAGCGGTGCGTGCCGATGTCCAGCTGGTGTCGCGCGCCGATCGCAGCCAGGTGCTGGGCCGTCCGCTGATCTACCTGGCGGTCGATAGCTTCAGCCGCATGGTATGCGGCATGTACCTGAGCCTGGAGCCGCTGTCGTGGGCCGATGCCCTGCTGGCGCTGGCGAACTGCGGCGCCGACAAGCAGCGCTACTGCCAGCTGCACGAACTGGCGATCGAACCCGCGCTGTGGCCCTGCCAGCATCTGCCGCAGGCGCTGCAACTGCATCCGGCCCTGGCCGCCGGCTGGCAGGGCGATGCGCTGCTGAACAACTTCAATCTGCAGCCTAGCGTCTGCGCCACCGGGCCGGATGACTGGAAGGGCGTGCTGGAACGGCGCTTCCGTCTGATCGATCCGACCGAGGCCGGCGGGAGTGCCGGCGGCAGGCTCGATGGCGTGCTCGATCTGGCCCAGTGCCAGCGCATCGTGATCGAAGCCATCCTGCACTACAACAACCACTACCGTGTCGATGCGGCTGGTGGCGCCAGCCCGCGCGCGCTGTGGGAACGCGGCCAGGCCGAACGTGGCGCCAGCCTGAAAAGCTATCCGGAACAGCTGCTGCGCTGCTGCCTGATGCCGGCCATGGCGGCCAGCGTCACCGCCGACGGCATCCTGCTGCACGGCAGTTACTACACCTGCGCGCGCGCCATCGATGAAGCCTGGTTCGAGCGCGCGCGCCAGCGCGGCCAGTGGCAGGTGATGGTGGCCGCCGACGCGAACGCGCTCGACCTGATCTATCTGCTCGATGCGCGCAATACGATGCAGTTCCACGCCTGCCATCCGACGGAACGCAGCCAGGCACATGGCCCGCTGGCCGCGGCGGAAATCGCTGCGCTGCGCGGCAGCGGCGCGCTGTCCGCGGTCGGCGTGTCCGCTGTCGTCAGCGTGCCTGCCGTTCCCGTTGCCGCAATCAATCCACCTGTCTACACGGGCAGCGTGCACCACCAGGCGGCGTTCACCGTCTGATCCCTCATGCCGCCAACGCGGGCATGCCACGACGCTTTTAAAACCCACGGCGTACCCCTGGGGTCTGACCCGCCGGGTCAGACCCCGGCTCTTTGCCGTGGGTTTTTGGCAGCCATCGCCGGCCCATAAACGATGCTATTTCCAAAAAAACTGCCTCTTCGTGGTGCGATGTGCTGTTGCACGCTGTCCGTATACGCCTGCGCTTGAGCGTCCGGCTAGCTTCGTTCGTAATTATTTTTCAACTATTACGGTGCCAGTACGAGGAACAAAGTGTAGCTCGCATAAACAAAGTATGGCGCTAAATATCAGCGTGCCGACGCATTCAGACAGCCTTCTTGAAAACCATAATAACTTTGTTTATCGCCTTTAGGTAAAGGCTGTATTAAAAGGCATGAGATGCAAAAATAGCTTTGTTTGGCGTTCTTTTTGCGCAAATTTTTGCGCTGTTTTCGGGCGCTGTTTGGCACGCCGTTTGCTATATCACTTGCATGGAGCTACCACGGATTTTTCAATGCAAGGTGAGGGCGAAGATGGCTAGTGCGAACGCGAAGTCGATTACCCGCAGAGATTTTCTGTACCGTGCCGCCGCCGTTGGCGGAACCGGTCTGCTGTTCAATACCATGAGCGCCTGGGGCTTGGGGATAGCCTCCACCGCGGCGGCGCCACCGCAGCTGAGCGGTAGCGGAAAGGGTAAAAAAATCCTGATACTCGGTGCCGGTCTGGCCGGCATGACGGCGGCCTATGAACTGGGCAAGCTGGGTTATGCGGTGCAGATCCTGGAAGCGCGCTCCTTTGCCGGTGGGCGCTGCCAGACGGCCCGCAAGGGCTTTACGCTGACCGAACTTGGTGGCGATGCGCAGACCTGCGGCTTCGATGAGGGCGAATACATCAACCACGGCCCCTGGCGCATCCCGTATCACCACCAGTCCACGCTGCACTACACGCGCCAGTTCGGGATTGCGCTGGAGGTGATGGTCAACGATAACGACAACTCCTTTGTCTATCTGGAGAACGGCGGTCCGCTATCGAAGCAGCGCCTGCGTCCGGCCCAGATCAAGGCCGACATGCGCGGCAATGTGGCCGAGCTGCTGGCCAAGACGGTCCAGGCCAAGGCGCTCGATCAGGAATTGAGCAGCGACGACAAGCATCTGTTGCTCGACTATCTGGCGCATGAGGGCCAGCTTGCCGCCAGCGACCTGCGCTACAAGGGCCGCAGCGGCCGTGGCTATGCCATCAATCCCGGCGCCGGGATGGTGCCCGGCGCGGGCACCCCGTCCGATCCGCTCGGCTTCAAGGATCTGCTGGCATCGAAGGTCGGTCACGTCTATAGCGCGGTGCAGGACTTCCCGATGCAGAACACCATGTTCCAGCCGGTGGGCGGCATGGACCAGATTGCGCGCGCTTTCGAAAAGCGCGTCGGCAAGACCATTCGCTATCAGGCCGAGGTGCAGAGCATCCGCCAGAACGACAAGGGCGTGACCGTCAACTGGAAGGACAGCGCCAGCGGCAAGCTGGCCAGCGCCAGTGCCGACTACTGCATCTGCACGATACCGCTGTCGGTGCTGCGCACCATAGACAGCGATTTTTCGGACAGCTTCAAGCAGGCCATTGCCTCGGTGGCCTATGCGCCGGTGGGCAAGATCGGCCTGCAGATGAAGCGCCGTTTTTGGGAAGAGGAGGATCACATCTATGGCGGCCACGTTCTCACCGATATCAAAGGGATCAATACAATTTCCCTGCCTTCGGCCGGATGGCAGAAGAAAAAAGGCGTGCTCCTCGGGTACTACCACTACCAAACCGCCGCCATCGAAATCAGTGCGCTGACGCCGGCCGAACGGGTCGAATTTGCGCTCGCCGCCGGCGAGAAAATCTTCCCAGCTTACCGCGACAGCTTCGAGTCCGCCTTCTCGGTGGCCTGGCACCGCGTGCGCTACAACCTCGGTGGCTGGGCCGAGTGGAGCGACAAGAGCCGCGCCAAGGCTTACCCGCTGCTCAACGAAGGGCAGGGCAGGGTGCTGCTGGCCGGTGAACACATGAGCTACCTGACCGGATGGCAGGCCGGTGCGATCGAGTCGGCCTGGCAGCAGATCGCCCGCATCCATGAAAGGGCCAGCGCATGAAGTCCGGCTTCACTATCGGCCGCCTGCTGGCCGCCGCGCTCCCGGTCCTGCTGTGCGTGGCCCCCACCGCGCAGGGGCAGGACATGGACGGCAAGGCGCTGTTCCAGAAAAACTGCGCGGCCTGCCATCAGGCCAATGGACGCGGCATCCCCGGCGCCTTTCCCGCGCTGGCAGGGAATGCCTTCGTTAAAGGCCGGCCGGAAGAGGTGGCCGCCGTGCTGTTGAAGGGGCGCGGCGGCATGCCCGATTTTTCCGCCAGCCTGAGTGACCGCGACATCGCCAGCGTGCTTACTTTCGTGCGCAGCAACTGGGGCAATGGCGCCGCGCCGCTGGCAGAACCGGAAGTGCAGGCACTGCGCGTCAGCCTGCAGGTCGATCCCTTTAATAACGGCCAGCTGTCCAACAAGCACTGAGCCTGCCAGTTTCCTACCTACCGAGAGGACCCATGAAACAAACGACGATCCGCATTTTCCCCGCCGTCCTGATGTCGCGCGCCTTGCTGCCGCTCGCGCTGCTGGCCGGCAGTGCCGCCGGCGCGCAAGACATCGTGCGCCACAAGATTCCCGGCTCCGACTTTCCGATCGCGCAGGCGGTCTCCGTCGGCCCGGCCGCGACCATCCACTTCATCAGCGGCCAGGTGCCGCCGGTGGTCGACAAGGCGGCGCCGCCGGAGTCGCTGGCCGCCTATGGCGACACCAAATTACAAACGGAAGGCGTGCTGAAAAAGATCAAGGAGGTCTTGGAGAGCATGAAGCTGAGCATGGGCGACGTGGTCAAGATGCAGGTGTTTTTGGTCGGCGATCCGGCCAAGGGCGGGCGCGCCGACATCAAGGGCTTCATGGACGCCTACACCCAGTACTTCGGCGGCAGCCAGCCCAATCTGCCGGCGCGCGCGGTGATGCAGGTGGCGGCTTTGAACAGTCCCGGCTGGCTGGTGGAGATCGAGGTGGTGGCCGCCAAAAAATAAGCCGCAACGCTTCACGGTAATACCTGTCCTGTTTCCACGTTCATTTTTTTGATGAGGATTGACCATGCACAAGGCCATACTGAAATCCGGCGCCGCCGTCCTGTTACTGCAATCGGGCCTGGCGGGAGCCGCTCCCGACGAAGCGGCGGCAGCGGCCGACCAGATCCCGGCCACCGCCATCTCGGCCGGCGCGGTGATCGTTACCGGCACCCGCGCCAGCGGCCTCAAAGTGGAAAACAGCGCCTCGCCGATCCAGCTGCTGGACGCGGGCACCCTGCAGCGCACCGGCCAGCCCGACCTGATCCAGGCACTGGCGCAGAACCTGCCCTCGTTCACGGCCCAGGCCTTCGGCGGCGACACGGCCAACCTGACCCTGTCGGCGCGCCTGCGCGGCCTGAGCCCGAACAACACGCTGGTGCTGATCAACGGCAAACGCCGCCATGGCACCGCCAACCTGGCCGTGCTGGCCGGTCCGTATCAGGGCGCCGCCGCCGCCGACCTGAACTACATCCCGGTCGCCGCGATCGACCACATCGAAGTACTGCAGGATGGCGCCGCCGCCCAGTATGGCTCGGACGCGATTGCCGGCGTGATCAACATCATCCTCAAGTCCAATACCCGTGGCGGCAATGCCAGCGTCACCGGTGGCGGCTATGTCGACGGCGGCGGGCGCACCGCCGATGCCTCCGTCAATATGGGTTTCGAGCCCTTCGACAAGGCTTACCTGAGCGTGACGGCTGAATCGAAATACCACGGCTACAGCGACCGTGGCGGCATCGATCCGCGCGTGATCGATCCGGCCACCATCAAGGCCAATCCGCTGGTGTTTCAGGCGCCCGGCTATCCGCATGTGAACCATATTTCGGGCGACGCCCAATACCATCTGCAGATCCTGGCCGCCAACTTCGGTGCCGAGATCGCGCCTGGCCTGGACCTGTACGCGATCGCCACCTATGGCCACAAGGAAGCGCGCGCCTTCGAGAACTACCGCATGCCCAGCCGCCTGCCGGCGATCTACCCGCTCGGCTTCTCGCCCAAGGAGACGCTGAAGCAGGACGACTTCGGATTCACCGCGGGTATCAAGGGCAAGCTGTCCGGCTGGAGCTGGGATCTGAGTTCGACCTACGGCAAGGACACCAGCCGCATCGGCAATGCCGATTCGGCCAACGTCTCGCTGTTCAACGACACCGGCTCGACGCCGACCCAGTTCAAGGCCGGCGAATTCATCGCCAGCCAGCTGACATCCTCGCTGGAAGCGAACCGCGAGTTCGACGTGGGCATGAGCGGCCCGCTGAACCTGGCCTTCGGCCTGGAACATCGCGTCGACAAGTTCGCCATCGTCGCCGGTGACGCGGCGGCCAGCTACAAGGAAGGTTCGCAAGCCTATCCGGGCTTCTCTGAAGTGCAGGCGGGCAGCCACAAACGCACCAACGGAGCCGCGTATATCGATGTGAGCGGTGCGCCGGTCAAGGATCTGACGGTCGACCTGGCGGCCCGCTATGAGCACTTCAGCGACTTCGGCAACGCCAAGGTGGGCAAGCTCACCAGCCGTTACGACTTCACCCCGGCGCTGGGACTGCGCGGCACCTTCAGCAACGGCTTCCGGGCGCCGACGCTGGCCGAGGAATACTATACGGCGACCAATGTCTCGCCGACCAGCGCCTTCGTGCAGCTGGCGCCGAATTCGGCCGGCGCAAAGCTGGTGGGGATCGACGGCCTGAAGCCGGAACGGTCGAGCAATCTGAGTATCGGCCTGGTGCTGAACCCGGCGAGCAATCTGGCCATCACGCTGGACGCCTACCAGATCACGATACGCGATCGTATTGTCGGCAGCGGCGCGCTATATGGCTCCGGCGGCGACGTCAATTCGCCGGTGGTGAGGGCGGCGATCATCGCGAACGGGAATGTGCTTGATCCTACCGTCACCAAGACCGGCATCAACATCTTCTCGAACGCCGTCAACACCCGCAGCCGTGGCCTGGAGTTTGTCACCACGCTCAACAGCAGCTACGGCGGCTACGGCAAGGTCGACTGGTCGCTCGCGGCCAACTACAACAAGGTCGAGGTGACCAAGGTGAATCAGGCGCCGGCACAATTGCTGCCGCAGGTCTTGCTGGACAAGGCGGCCTTCTCCGATCTGGAAACGGCCTCGCCCAGAATGCGCGTGAACCTGGGCGCGCTGTGGAAGACCGGCGCCTGGACCGTCAATCTGCGCGAGTCGATCTATGGAAAATCGTCCGAGTTCAACAGCGAGGACGGCAGCACCTACTTCAAGACCGAAATCGGCCGCCGTGCCATTACCGATCTGGAGGTCAGCTACAAGGTGACGCCGGCGCTGTCGCTGGCATTGGGCGCGAACAATCTGTTCAACCAGTACCCGAGCCAGGTCAGCGCCCAGTTCCTCGCCGCCGAACGCGCCGAGCTGGATAACGGCGCGGTGACGGTGCTGCCGTCGTTCTCGCCGTTCGGCATCAATGGTGGTTACTACTACGCACGTGCCAACTACAAGTTCTGATCGCTGGCGCGGACGGGCAACACGGAAGACAGGGGCCGCCGCCCCTGTCTTTTTTCATTTGCGCCGCAGGGTGCAGATGCGTTCGATATCAATAAATCAACGGAATTCTTGCTATGGCTCAGGTTTGATATTAAAATTACAATTTTCGAATTGGTTTCAATTTGCCTTCTCTACTTCCCCGGCGATTTTCCGCCCTTCGTCCCGTCCTTTTGTATGTATTTTTCTCCGTGATCTCGGCTTGTCTGGCTGCCACGCCAGCGGAGACGGCGATCTTTTCCGCTGCCATGCCACACGAAGCGATCACCTCCAAAGCGGCATCCGCCAAGGTGCATCTGGTGCGGCTGGACGGTTATCTGGACGGCGCGCCCGACAATGCCGCCAGACTGGCGCAGCTGAAACAGGACGTGGCGCAGTGCGTCGCCGAGCACAGGCAGGGCGGCTATGCCAGCAATGCGCCATCTGTGTGGCCCGATTTTTTGCAAAGCCTGCGCAAGGACAGCTACTCGGCCAGTAACCGCAGTATTAGCTACTCGCGTGGCGTGGCGTATCTGTTTAACCCGATGGATTGCAGCCTGCGCGAAAACGTATCGTGGAAAGCAGAGCTGGTATCGAGTAAAGGAATTTGCTTCATTGACCTGAAGCAGAAGACAGCCAAGGGCGTCTGTGATGCGGGCGGTCATTCCAGTGCGCTGGCGCGGCCAATGCCGGCGCCAGCCGCGTCGCAAGGGACAGGCAGGAAAAAAACTATTCTGGGGATCGATTGCGAAGTCTGGAATCAGCATCCCGGACTTGGCGGCACCGCCTGCCTGGCGCGCGGCGCTTCCTTCCAGCCGGCCAGTTCGGCGGGCAACCCGGCGGAGTCGGGCATGGAGCTGGAAGTCGATACGCAATTTGGCTTCAAGATGAAAGCCGTGACCGCCAGACTCGACGCTGATGTTGATGCGCGCGTGTTCACCCCGTATGTGAATGCGGGTTTTGATATCAAGGGAGGGATGAGAAAATGATCGCCAAATTTTTTCGCGTGAAGGGAGCGGCTTCGCCATTTCCGTTATCGAAAAAGGCGCTCAAGCCGATACTGAGTCTAATGTTGCTCAGCTTGTGTGGCCCCATTTGCTATGGGCAGGACTGCAAGGAAATCAAGCAAACTGGATCGTCGCGTACTGCCTATATTGGCGTCGAAGGAAAACATTGTCTGATGGTTGATATCAGCATATCACCTGAGTTCGATATTCACGCCGGAGGTTTCAGGTTCTCTTCAGCGGCGGCGTTGTCGATTAGCCCCAGGCTGATATATCCGGTTAGATCTTATTCATTTCTTCCAAATTATCCTGTCGCAGCAGAAGGGGATATTGAAGTGGACCTGGGAGGGCATACCGTTAAAAGCAGCGAGGCCTCGGCGAATGGAATTCAGGTCCGCGGCGCCCATAACGTCAGCATTCGAAACGGAAAAATAAAAGCCTTCGGCTCCAGGGATTCTCTAGGCATTGGTATTGAAAACGGCGATGGAAAAATTACCCTTGCCGTTCCAAAGTCCATGCGCAACGGACTATTTTATGTTCGTGACGGTAATATTGGGCGCTCAGAATACGAGGATGCTCCGGTATCGGAATTCCTCGATCGGAAACCCGCGAGCTACAGCATCACTAACAATTTAATCGACCATGTGACAGTGGAGGCGGGTACTCGTGGCGTGGTCATGAGCGGTGGCAACAATGTGCTGCGTAATAGCACAATCTATGTGGATGGGCACACCGCGATTTACCTGTATGGCCCCGGCTCCGTCATCGAAAACAATACCATCATTATTTATGGCCGGGGTGACGCCACGCCTGCTGACGCAGCCATCAAGCTGCGCGACGGGAAGGATGCCATCGTTCGCAACAACCGTATCGTCTATCGTGGCGGCTGGTTTGAAAAAGCACCGGCAGCGATCAATCTGCATGATTCACCAAACGTTGTGATCGAAGGTAATACAGTGGAAAATTTCAAGGCCTTGGTGCGCACAGTGGGAGATAGTAATACCATCGACCAAAACAATGTTCTGAAATAATTCTGGCTTCGTTTCCCTAGGCCCCCATAGATGTCAGACCTGATCCTCTTCGAGCCCTTCTCGACCCCTCGACCCTTCTGCATCGGAAAATTTCCATGTTGCGAGCCAGTGTAATCAGTTTGACCCTACTGTTTGTTGCCGGCGCAGTGCCGGCAACTGAGCCCAAGTGCTCCAGTGCGCGACCTTGTGTGCCGGTTGAAGTTATGGGTGAGGCCATCATGGTGGAAGCGACTAGTCACCGCATGCACACGGCTATCAATGACGGCGATCTGGATGAGTTTAAACGCCTGGTGCCATCGCTCACCAGCGAACAGCTCATGGAGGGGCTGATCCTCGCCGTCGGTAACTATCGAAATTCCTATAAACCGGAGAGCGATCCGGGCAGGCTTGAGATCATCAAGTTTCTGCTAGATGGCGTGATAGATGTATCTGACACCAAAGCGACCGATGCACTGCAAATCATCATTTCGCAGAGTGGTTTCAACTCCGCAGCGCCGATGCTTGCTGACTTGATGTTTGCGCATGGCGCCTCGGCTAGCGATATCCATATAGCGGGCACCGTCACATCCATGCCGTTGGTCCTCTTGAAAAAGGTGCTGGAGCGTGGCGCCGATCCCAACCTGCTCTCGCGACGGCACGAAGTCCCGTTGGTCACCGCGATCTATTGGGACAATTACGAAGTGTTCAAGCTGTTATTGCAATATGGCGCTGACGTTAATATTAACCTCAACAGCGCCGATCTAACTCAACGGGCGCCATATGAGATGGCGAATGAGCGTAAGAATGCCCGTATGATGGATGAGCTTGCGCGGGCCGGTGCGCAAGCTGTGGTGCGTACCCGGCCGGCAAGATAAACTGGTATATGGATGCCGAGACTTCCCTCGCCCGACCGCACTTGAATCGTACGCTCGACCAAATTGCGGTCATAACCGCCATCGCGAAAAATGGGAATTGCTTGATTCCCGAGATGCGACCATTTCGGCCAATCAGTGAACCCGATGAGGTGGTCAAGGTATTCGCTGGTCACGAACAGGTGAAATTGGGTATCAACTAATTTGAACCGAAATGGAAGAGTTGGCTTGATGTGAAATAGAATCAGGTTCGCGGCGAATTTCGCCATCGCCGGTGTAGGCCGGACCAACTCAGCTGACAGGATGTGCATGTTAAAAGAACTCGGCAAGACTCTGGTGGCGGCAGCCGTGGCAGGCAATGTGGGCGCGACGGTGGCGACGCCGCTGACGCTGGACGATTATCTGGCGCTGAATGGTCCGGCGCCGGATATGCGCTTGAACTATGGCACGGCGCCGTCGCAGTTTGTGGAACTGTTCAAGCCCAAGGGCGCCGGGCCGTTTCCGGTGGTGGTGCTGATTCATGGCGGCTGCTGGACCGTGGCTTATGGCGGCATCACGCAGATGCGCAATATGGCCGGCGCGCTGCTCACAGAAGGGATCGCGGTGTGGAGTGTCGAGTACCGTCGCGTGGACGAGGCGGGCGGCGGCTATCCGGGCATGTATCTGGATGTGGCGCAGGCAGTGGACCGCTTGCGCACGGAAGCGCCGGCGCATGGCCTGGATTTGAAACGGGTGGTGCTGGTGGGGCATTCGGCGGGCGGCCATCTGGCGCAGTGGGCTGCGGCGCGCGGGCGACTGCCCAAAACCAGTCCGCTACATGTGGCCGATCCGCTGGCGGTGCCGACGGTGATCAGCCTCGGCGGGCTGGCCGATCTGCGCAATGAGGAGCAGCTGATCAAGGTCAGCTGCGAGCGCAGCGTGGTGCAACTGGCCGGCACGCCCAGCGCGGCGCGGCCGGACGTGTTTTCCGATACCTCGCCGGCAGAGATGCTGCCGGGGGGCTTCCGCACAGTGCTGATTCATGGGGAGCTGGATACGATTTCGCCGCTGCGCGCGGGCATTGATTATGCGCGGCGTGCGCAAGCGGCGGGCGACGCGGCGGAAGTGATCGTGCTGCCGGGCGGTAGCCATTTCGATGAGGTGTCGGCCAGTTCGCCATCGTGGAAGATTGTGGGGGCGGAGATACGCAAGGCGTTGGGTGTGGTGGCGCCGCTGACTCGATAGGAGGAGATCCAATGGGGCCGCTGGCGCAGCTTAAAACCCACGGCTGAACCCTGGGGTCTGACCCGGCGGGTCAGACCCCGGCTCTTTGCCGTGGGTTTTAAATTAGCCGACGGCACGCCAGCAGGGAAAATCAATACTCGTCGTATTTGCGCGCGTCGCCGCGCACCTGCGGCGCCGGGTACTTGGCGCGGTTCAGTTCCATCTTTTCCAGCAGGGCGCTGCGTAGATCCACGCCGGTCTTGTCGGCCAACTGGATCAGGTAGGCCAGCACATCGGCCAGCTCGTGGCGGATGCCAATACGCTTGCGCTCATCGAGCTCGGCGTCGGCGCCGGTCTGCAGCCACTGGAAATGCTCGACCAGCTCCGCCACCTCCACCGACAGCGCCATCGCCAGGTTCTTCGGCGTGTGGAACTGCTCCCAGTCGCGCTCAGTGGCGAACGCGCGCAATTCATCGCGCAACTCAATCAGACTATCGCTGCCGTTGCCGGCCTGCTGTTCGGGGGCGGTGCTCATGGCGTGGGCTCAGGCCAGCTGCTTCTGCATGAAGACGCTGTAAGGATCGTCGGCATAGCTGCCATAAGGGCCGCTGCGCTGATAGCCCTGGCGCTCGTACAAGGCCAGCGCTTCGGGCTGATACGGGCCGGTTTCCAGCGTGAACAGGGTGCAGCCGCGCTGCTGCGCTTCGCCTTCGAGCAGGGTCAGCATGCTCCGGGCCACGCCCTTGCCGCGACTGGCCGGCTGCACATACATGCGTTTGAGTTCACCAAATTCCGGCGTGACGACGATCGCGCCGCATCCCACGGCCGCGCCGTCCGCGTTGCGGGCGACCGCGAACAGCACGTGCGGCTGCTTGAGCGAGGCCAGGTCGAGCGCGTAGACGCATTCAGGCGGGTAGAGCGTGTACTGGTAGGCGTCGAGCTCGGCGATCAGGGCGATGACTTCGGGCTGGTCCGGGGTTTCTAGGGTGATCTGCATGGATTTTAGGCAAAAATGGACGAAGATTGAACATGAATAGCGATGCTGGCGAGCGATAATGGTAGCATTGTTCGCCTTTATAAGTTGACAGCATGGCACCCGGCTATGCCATGATAGCCATCCAAGATAAACTGCCGGCCGCGCGAAATACCCTTTGCGCTACCGCTTATTCCCGGTTTTTAAAAGAAGTCATGAAGAGTACAAACGTCGAACTGAATACCCTCCCGATGGAAGCACACGTGGAGGAGACCGCCTTCGGCAAATGGTTCCTGCGCACCCAGACCTGGACGGTGCACGTGCTCGACCGCGCACTGAACGATCTGGAACGGCTGATGCCGCACCGCCCGCGCAGCTTCCCGGTGGTGGCCGATGTGGGCTGCGGCTGGGGGCGTTCGCTGCCCAAGCTGCAGGAACGCTTCGCGCCGACCCGCCTGATCGCGATGGATATCGATCCGGAGATGCTGGCCAATTCCAAAAGCGAGATGGAAGGCCAGAATATCCAGGCCGAATACATCTGCTGCTCCAGCTCGAATATTCTGCTGGAAGACAACTCGGTCGATATGCTGTTCTGCCACCAGACCTTCCACCATTTGATCGACCAGGAAGCGGCGATCGCCGAATTCATGCGCGTGCTCAAGCCGGGCGGCGTGCTGCTGTTCGCCGAATCGACCAAGCGCTATATCGATTCCTGGATCATCCGCCTGCTGTTCCGCCATCCGATGGAGGTGCAGAAGACCGCGCCGGAATATCTGAAGCTGGTGCGCGATGCCGGCTTCATCGTGCCCGATGCGGCGGTGTCCTATCCCTTCCTGTGGTGGAGCCGCGAAGACCTGGGCGTGCTCGAAAGCGTATTCCGCATCGCGCCGCGCGCCCAGCGCGAAGAGACCTTGATCAACCTGATCGCGACCAAGCCGCGCATTTGAGTCCCACCCTATAGCGCCTGTTCATAGGACAGGCGCACGGCGCTGTAGCTGGGCGTGTGGTTCACGCGCGCGCTGCCGCTGGCGGGCCGGCCCGCGGCGCTGTCGCCCGGGTCCTGGTAATACTGGCCGTCGCTGCGTTCGCGCCGCAGCACATTGGCCCAGCCCAGTTTCCACTGGCTGCCTGGCCTGGGCTTCCACAGCGCCACCAGATCCAGGCTGCTGCTGCCGCTGTTGTCACTGCTGAGCAGTGCGCTGGCGCGTGCCGGGCCGCCGCTCTGGCGATTCAGGCTGGCGCTGAGCGAGAGCGCGTCCGAGGCGCGAAAATCGATGCCGGCATTGGCCGTTAGCGGTACCTGGCTGGCGATGCGGTTGTCGGGGCCAGGCACGGCGGCGATGGACGACCAGTTGCGCGCGGCATTCAGGCGCAGGTCCAGTGCCGGTGCGCCGGCAAACAAGGTGGCAAGCGGCAGGCGGGCATCGAACTCGATGCCGTGGGCGCGCGCCTGGCCGCCGTTTTCCGGCGTATCGACCCAGCGCGCTCCCTGCTGGAACACGCGCCGCACGGTGACGTCGCGGATGCGGCGCGCATAGGTCGACAGGCTGACCACGCCATCCTTGCCGATATAGGCCTCGTAAGCCAGATCCAGTCCCCAGGCCAGCTCCGGACGCAGTGCCGGGTTGCCCTGGATGTCCGGGTAGACGGGGCCATTGTCGTTATTGGTGGTGTAGCGGCGCGGAACCAGGTCGCGCGTGGAGGGCGCCTTGTAGCTGCGCGCCAGCGCAAGGCGGAACTGGTCGCGCTTTTGATCCGACGGTTTCCACCGCAGCTGGACAATCGGGCTGACCACGCTGGAGCGGCCGCTAACCTGCGTCAGCGTGCGTCCGCGCGTGGCCGTGTCCAATCCTTCCCAGCGCAGCCCCAGATAGGCTTGCAGCTGTGCCGACAGCTCCCACTCATCCTGCACGAACAGCGCCAGGCGGCGCACGTCGGCCTGATAATCCTCGTCGACGCGGCCGCGGAAGCGGCCGTCCGGCGTACTGTCGTTCTGCAGGCGCGCTTCGTCGCGGCGGATCAGCGCGCCATCCCAGCCGAAGGCCAGGCCATGCGCGGCGAATACGCGGCTCAGGTATTTGCCGCTGCTGTTCCAGCTGTTGTCCACAAAATGGGAGTCGACCGCGCGCCGCAGGCTGTCGCCGGCCGTCGCATCGCCTTCAAAACGATAGGCGGAGCGGCGGCTGTTGCGGTTCAGGCCCAGCTTCAGTTGCAGGCTGTCGCCATCGGCCAGCTTGCGGTTCCAGGCCAGGTCGCTGCGCAGGCTGGCGCTATGGGCGCGGTTGTGGCCGTGCGTGAGGGGATATTCGCTGCTGCTGCCGTCCAGCGTGGTTTCATCGCTGTCGCCCCAGTTGGCGCTGCGGTACCAGTCCAGCAGGCTTTGCCAGCTCAGGGTGTCGCCGTTTTCCAGCGTCCAGTTCAGGCGTGGCGCCAGACTGAGTTTGTCGATGTCCGATGCATAGTGTTCGTCGATATGGCGCAGCGCGGTCTGCTCGCCGGCCGCGCCGGTGGTGCGCACCGCCACCGTGCTGGACGCCAGGGAGCGGCTGCGGCTGGCGGTGCCGCCCAGCGCATACGAGAAGCCGCCGCTCTTGTCGGCCAGCTGCAGGGTGGCGCTGGGATTCCAGCGCTGCTGGTCGTGGGCGATGGCGAGCTTGGCGTCGGCCTGTGCCTTGCTGACGGTCTTCTTCAGGATGACGTTGATGGTGCCGGCGATCGCCTGGCTGCTCATGTCGGCGCTGGCGCTGCGCAGGATCTCGACCCGTTCGATCAGCTCCGGCGCCAGCGAGTCGATCGAAAAGCCCGGTGGGGTGGGGTCGCCGTTGAGCAGGACCTGGGTATAGCCGGCACCCAGGCCGCGCATAAGCAGTTCGCCATTGGCGCCGATGGCAATGCCGGGCTGGCGCTTCAGGGTGGCCGACAGCGTGCTGTCGCCATGGCGCAGCAGGTCCTCGCGGCTGACGACAATGCGGGCGGCGCTGTCCTCGCGCCGCAGCAGCAGCGCGGCGCTGCCGCTCACTTGAACGATCTGCAGCGGCGCGGCCGTTGGCGTTTCCCTGATGGCGGGCGCTTGGGTGTGGGCCGTATCGCCAGCGCCGGCTTGCGCCGCCGCCGGTGGCGCGCTATCGGCGGCGTGCGATGGCAGAGCGAGGAAGGCGCAGGCGCTGGCGCCGCCGAGCAGGCGTAGGGTGCGCGCCAGCAGGCGCAAGGGAGTGGCGGGAGGTGGGTGCATATGGCATCGGGAAGAGTCTATCGGCGGAGCAATTGTAAAAGCGCGCTTCCGCGCGCGCAGTGCCGGTGTGACGAAGTTCCCGAATGCCGTGACGAGACGCTGGCAAGCCGCCAGGCTTGTCCTTGCCGCTGTCTTGGCTTATTTGCCGAGCGCGCCGAATACCTTGCCGATGATCTTGCTGCCGGCGCCGATCGGATCGGCGCGGATGGCTTTTTCCTCTTCGGCGATCATCACGAACAGGCCGTCGAGGGTGCGCTGGGTGACATAGTTTTCCACCGTGGCCTGTTCCCTGGCCAGTCCCAGTCTGGATGCCTGGGCCATGGTGCTGTTGTACCTGGCGGCCAGGTCGGCGCGGTCGGTCACCTTCTTGACGATGGGCGTGAAGCGCACGGTCAGCTGGGCCGAGGTTTTGTTGCGGAAGAAATCGGTGACCGAGGTGTCGCCGCCGGTCAGGATGCCCTTGGCGTCGGCGATCGACATCGACTTGACGGCGTCGAGCAGCAGCGGCTTGGCCATCGGCACGGCCGCCTCGGCGGCGTGGTTCATCGCCGCCACCAGCTCGTCGAGCTGCTGGGCGTGGCCGGTCATCTTCAGGATGGGGCGGGCCTGTTCCAGGATATGCGGCAGCGGGATGCGCACCTTGTCGTTGTTGAGGAAGCCGTTCTCCACGCCGAGCTTGCCGACGGCCGCCAGCGAGCCTTTTTCCAGCGCGGCTTTCAGGCCGCCGCTGGCGTCCTTGTTGCTGAGGTCATCGAGCGACAGCGCCATGGCGCTGGAGGTGGCAAGGATCAGGGGAAGCAGGATGGCGGCGGGATGGAAGGAGCGCATGGGGAAAACCTCGTGAAAGCGGTGGGGAGTGAGGTGGCACTTTACCGCAAGCGGCGCGTGGCGGCACGCTTACATCGGGTTCAGACCGTGAAGGTGGCCGGGGCCGGGGCGGGCGCGGACGTTTCCGGATGCGGCACCGGCTGCGCCGCGATCCAGTTCATCAGCTCGCGCCCCAGCACGCGCAGGCGCGCCGTCTCCACCTGGCGCCGTTTGTAGGCGTCGTGGCTGGCCGGGCCGCTCAGGCTGGCGACATAACTGGCCTGGTCCATCAGCTGGATCTCGTACTCGAAGAAGAAGCCCACATCGAAATCCTGTCCCGGTCCGGGCGCGTCGTCCTGCAGGTGGATCATCTTGCGCACCGTGACCTGGATGCTGCGGAAGCCTTCGCCGCTGTGCGGGTTGTCGCAGCGGGTCTGCGGCTCGGACAGGTCGAGCAGCTCGCGGTCCATCTGCCGCAGCAGCTCGGCCGGATAGTCGTCGCCGCTGGTGAGCATGGCGCGGTATTTGACGAAGACCTGCTTGGCCGCGTCCAGGTCGAGCAGGGTGTTGCGGGTGCGCTGGGCGTCCACATTGGTGACCGACAGCAGGTGGGCGCGCTGCAGGGTGCGCAGCGCCAGCAGGCATTCGAAGCGGGTCGCGAAGATCAGGCGCACGCCCAGGTGGTCGTAGATGTCCGAGGCCAGATAGGCGGCCTTCTGCAGCAGCTTGAGCAGGATGCTGTTGCGGCCCTTGTTGTTCTTGCGGTCCAGGTGCAGGATAGGCAGGCACACTTCGCCGTCGGTGAGGAAGTGCTCCTCGCCCTCGCTATGGATCACTTCATCGAGGCTGGCGAATACCTGGTCGCGGATGGTGTTGAAGTGGCGTAGCTTGAGGTTGTTGTCGAGATAGAAAATCCCGTGCATCACCTTCAGCACGGCGCAGGACCACATGCGCAGCAGGTCGATGTGCGCGCCGCGCTGGGAGGCGTAGACCAGCAGTTGCAGGACGTCCTCGGGCTCGGACACTTCGGGCGGGATCAGCTTGACCTGGCCGGGCGCGAGGAAGGTGGCGGCGATGAAGGCGACCGCTTCGTGGTGGGCGCGCGTGATCAGCGCCACGGCGGCCGGCTGGTCCGGGTCGAAACCGTATTCGCGCGCGAACTGGTGGGCGTCGTGCAGATTGCGCAGGGCAAGGGAGTCCAGATCGATCGCGGAAACGCCGTGGGCGATCGCGTTGAGGTAACTCCAGTTGAGCGAGAACTTGCCCGAACTCTTGAGCGAAGCATGCATTTTTGTCATGTTGCCTAGTGTCTCTGAGTAACTTCAGTATCGCAGCCGAAACGAATATGGTCAACCTGCCGTTCTGAAGTGCGCAGACGGCTGGTTGCACTGCACAAAACGGCAAACTAGGCCAAAATATGTATCGCTATCTCAACTGAATGGAGTAATACCGATGACGCTGACCTTGCCGACCTATGCCGATGTGTGCGCCGCCGCCGAGCGGCTCGAGGGCCATGCCCACCGCACCCCGGTGCTGAGCTCGCGCACCGCCGACCGCGAGCTGGGCGCGCAGCTGTTCTTCAAGTGCGAAAACCTGCAGCGGGTGGGGGCGTTCAAGTTCCGCGGCGCCTTCAATGCACTGGCGCGCTTCGATGCGCGCCAGCGCGCGGCCGGCGTGGTGGCTTACTCTTCGGGCAACCATGCGCAGGCGGTGGCGCTGTCGGCTTCCCTGCTGGGGATTCCGGCCACCATCGTCATGCCGCAGGATGCGCCGGCCTCCAAGGTGGCGGCCACGCGCGGCTATGGCGCCACCGTGGTGCTGTACGACCGCTATACCGAAGACCGCGAGCAGATCGGCCGCGAGCTGGCCCAGCGCCACGGCCTGACCCTGATTCCGCCGTACGACCATCCGGACGTGATCGCCGGGCAGGGCACGGCCGTCAAGGAACTGCTGGAGGACACCGGTCCGCTGGACGCGCTGTTCGTCTGCCTGGGCGGCGGCGGCCTGCTGTCCGGTTCCGCGCTGGCGGCGCGCGCGCTGGCGCCGGGGTGCAAGGTGTATGGGGTGGAGCCGGAAGCGGGCAACGACGGCCAGCAATCCTTCCGTTCCGGTGCCATCGTGCATATCGATACGCCGCAGACGATCGCCGACGGCGCCCAGACCCAGCATCTGGGCCAGTACACCTTCGGCATCATTCGCCGCGATGTCGACGACGTGCTGACCGTCAGCGACGCGGCGCTGGTGGAGGAGATGCGCTTCTTCGCGGCGCGCATGAAGCTGGTGGTGGAGCCGACCGGCTGCCTGGGACTGGCGGCGGCGCGGGCGATGAAGGATCAGCTGCAGGGCAAGCGTGTGGGCGTGCTCATTAGCGGCGGCAATGTGGATATGGCGCGCTACGCGGCGTTGCTGGCCAAGGGCGCCTGAGCCGCCGCCTCGTTCAGGCTGACCAGCAGTTCGGGCAGCGGGCAGGGGCGGGCGAACAGATAGCCCTGCATGCAGTCGCAGTCGTGCGCGATCAGGAAATCAGCCTGGGCGCGCGTCTCCACGCCCTCGGCCACCACCCGCAGGCCGAGGTGGCGCGCCATCGCCAGGATGGCCTGGACGATGGCCTCGTCGCTGGCGTCGCCGGGGGCGTCGTCAATGAAGCTCTTGTCGATCTTCAGCTCATACAGCGGCATCTTCTTCAGGTAGGCCAGGCTGGAATAGCCGGTGCCGAAATCGTCGATGGAAAAGCGCAGCCCCAGCTCGGCGAGCTGGCGCATGCGCGCGATGGTCTCTTCCAGCTTGTCGATCAGCAGGCCTTCGGTCACCTCCAGTATCAGCAGCCTGGCCGGGGCGCCGGTGGCGGCCAGGGTCTGGCGCACCTGGGCCACGAAATCGTCCTGGCGAAACTGGTTGGGGCTGACGTTGACCGACAGCGGCAGCGGGTAGCCGGCGGCGGCCAGTTCCAGCGCCATCTCGCAGGCGCGCTGCAAGGCCCACTGGCCCAGGCGCAGGATCAGGCCGCACTCTTCGGCGATCGGAATGAAGATCGATGGCGGCACCATGCTGCCGTCGGGCCGGCGCCAGCGCATCAGCAGTTCGGCGCCGACCGTTGTGCCGTGGCGGTCCACCTGCGCCTGCACATGCATCTGCAGCTGGCCGTCGGCGAGCGCCAGCGCCAGGTCGCGCTCCATGGTCAGGCGCCGCTCCACGCTGGCCTGCATGGCTTCCTCGAAGAAGGCGATGCCATTGCGCCCGGCCGCCTTGGCGCGGTACATGGCGGTGTCGGCTTCGCGCAGCAGGTCCTGTGCGGTCTGGCCCTGCTTGGGCAGCAGGGTCACGCCGATGCTGGCGGTGGACTGGTAGTACTGGCCCTCGATCTCGAAATTCTGGGCGATGGCCTTGCGCACCTTCTCGGCCACCACCAGCGCGGCATGGGTGGCGCTGACGATGTCGGCCGACAGGTGCGCCAGCAGCACCACGAATTCGTCGCCGCCGATGCGCGCCACGGTGTCGGCCTTGCGCATCAGCTGGCTCAGGCGCTCGGCCGCGTTGCGCAGCAGGGCGTCGCCGGTGGCGTGGCCGCGCGCGTCGTTGATGTACTTGAAGTGATCGAGGTCGATGAACATCACCGCGCTGATGGTGCCGCCCCGCTCCGAGCTGGCCAGCAGCTTGTCGATCCGGTCCATCAGCAGGCGCCGGTTGGGCAGGCCGGTGAGCACGTCGTAGAAGGCCAGCCGGTGGATATCGTCTTCCGACTGCTTGCGTTCGGTGATGTCGCGCGCCACCGCCACCCAGTGGGTGTTGTTGCCGCCTTCGTCGGCGAAGGGCATCAGCTCCATCTCGACCCAGTAGGGATCGCCCTCCTTGGTGTAGTTGAGCAGCTCGGCGCGCACCGCCTCGCTGCGGGTCATGGCCAGGTCGATGCGCGCCAGCGTGGCCGGCTCGGTGGCGCTGCCGCGCAGCATGGTCAGGTCGCGCCCGATCACTTCCTCGCGCAAAAAGCCGGTGCGCCGTTCGAAGGCGTCGTTGACGAAGATGATGTGCTGGTCCGCCTGCGGGCCGGTGTCGACGGCGGCGATGACGATCATGTCGTTCAGACGCGCCACCGCGGCCGAGGTGAGGCGCAGTTCGCCGTTCAGGGTGCGCAGCTCGGCCTGACCCAGCTCCAGCGAGGCGGCGGTGGCGCGCAGGTGGTCGAAGGAGCGCTCCAGGTGCTGCAGCAGGGTGGCGCAGGAGAGCGTCATCACCGCCGTGATGAACAGGAAGTTGAGGGTGACGATGGCCGACTTGAGCAAGGGGTAGTCGGGGATGCCTTCCAGTTTCAGTTCGGCGTTCTGGGAAAAGCCCAGCACCATCACCGCCATGCCGGCCGCCAGCAGCGCCCACAGGGCCGGGCGCAGGCCCAGTAGCAGGGCGGCGAACAGGGGAACGGCCATCAGGTAGATCTGGCTGACCGGGCCGACCTTGATCAGCAGGCCGATGCCCACCATCAGCGTGATGGCCAGGAAGTTGAGCACGCGCGCGGTGTAGTTCAGCGAGGTCCAGCGCCAGATGGTGGCCAGCCAGCCCAGCGCGACGATGTCGACGACGACGATGGACCAGATTCCCTCGCTCGCGGCTAGCAACACGCTAGGAACCGCGGTGGCGATGCCGAGGATCAGGACAACCAGCAGCAGGCGCGCAAAGATTTGCGCGCGCCAGTGTGCTATGTCGTTTGGCGCAGACACGGTTGCGACCTCCAAGGGCTTGCAACAAGGCTTTGTGGGCGGGCGCGTGCTGCCTGACCGCCGCTGCGCCTGAAAGCGGATGGTAGCTGCGGAAGCTACCCGCCGATGTTACCTGTATTTGGCAGGCATGTCACCGGCCGGGGCGCTATCCTGGCGATCCGGCTGGCGAACCGGCCGGCGAACCGGCCGATGCACTGGCCGCAGGACTGGCCGCGGAACCGGCCGCAGAACCGGCTGAAGCATCGGCCGCAGAACCGGCTGAAGCATCGGCCGCCGCGCCGTGCCGCGCATGGTACAGGCGGTAGCCATCGCGCCCGCCCTTCTTGGCCTCGTACATGGCGCGGTCGGCGCTGTTGCTCAATTCGATTTCATCGGCGCCATGGTCGGGATACAGGGCGATGCCGATGCTGGCCGAGATGCCGATCTCCTCGCCGTCGATCCGGAACGGCGGGCGCAGGGCCTGGCATAGCTTGGCGCCGATGCCTTCGGCCGCCTCGCTCGACTCCACGGTACGCAGCAGCACCACGAATTCATCGCCGCCCAGGCGCGCCACGGTGTCCGATTCGCGCACGCAGTGCACCATGCGCGCCGCCGCCTCCTTGAGCAGCAGGTCGCCGGTGTGGTGGCCCAGGGTGTCGTTGACCGGCTTGAAGCGGTCCAGGTCGAGGAACAGGATGGCCAGGCGCTGGCCGTCGCGGCGCGCGCTGGCCAGCGCCAGGTGCAGGCGGTCGGAGAACAGGGCGCGGTTGGGCAGGCCGGTGAGCGGGTCGTGCTGGGCCATGTGGCGCACCTGCTGCTCGATGCGGCGGCGCTCGCTGATATCGCGCGTCACGCCCAGCAGGCCCACATAGCGGCCCTCGTCGTTGCGCATGCCGCTGACGGTGGCCTCGGTCCAGACGGTGCCGCCATCCTTGCAGGGATGTTCCAGCTCGCCGCGCCATTCGGGCGCCGGGGCGTTGGCGCGGATCGCCGCGCCGATCTCGCGCAGGGCGGCCATGGCGATATCGGCCGAACCGGGCATCAGCGTCGCCGCCAGCGGCACTTTCATGACTTCGGCCGGGGTGTAGCCGCACAGTTTTTCGATCGAGGGACTGATGTAGCTGAACTGGCCCTCCAGGTTCATGGTCCAGATCAGGTCGGAGGCGTGGTCGGCCAGCAGGCGGTGGCGCTCCTCGCTCAGGCGCAGCGCTGCGCCCACCCGTTCGCTGTCGCCCAGCGCGCGCGCCAGGCGGCGGTTGACGCGGTGGATGTACAGGCTGATGGCGGCCGTCACCAGCAGCAGGGCGCAGACCGAATACAGCCAGCGCAGATCGAGCTTGTGATCGGGCTGGTACAGGAAGCCGTCGAGCGAGAAGCCGCGCGGCAGCAGTCCCAGGTCGGCGTAGGTGTCGGCGATGTGCAGCCAGCGCACCGGGTTCATATAGCCGACCTCGATCAGGTCGGCGCGCAGCAGCGGCTTCATCGCGGCCGCCTCGTGCAGGTAGAAGTCGCGCGTGTAGGTGGCCGCGTACTTTTTCAGGATCAGGTCGACGATTTCCTGGTGATGGATGATGGCGTATTGCCAGCCGCGCAGGCTGGCCTCGCGGAAGGCCTTGACCCGTTCGGGATGGTCGCGGATCTGGTCCTCGGTGGTAAACAGATTATCGCCATAGAAGTCGATCCCCACCGACAGCGGCGTGAGCATCTCGTAGGCGAAGTTGGCGCGGTCCAGAAAATAGGTATCGAAGGTGCTGTAGGCGGTGATCGCGTCGACCTTGCCATGGATCAGGTCGTTGATACTCAGGCTGTGCGGCACCTGGACGATATCATTGCCGTTAATGCCGTGCTGGCGCAGATAGGCCAGCAATTCGTCGTGCTTCGATTCCACCATGACGCGCTTGCCGGCCAGGTCCGAGGGGCCATTGGGTATGGCCGCCTTGCTCACCAGCAGCACCGCCGGCGAGTGCTGGAAGATCACCGCCAGCGCCACCACCGGCTTGCCGGCCTTACGTTCGAGCAGCAGGCTGCTGTTGCCCACGCCAAAGTCAGCTTTTCGGTCGAGAATCTGCTGGACCGGGTCGATGCCGGGCGCGCCCGCTACGATGCGGACATCCAGCCCTGCCTCCTTGTAATAGCCCAGTTCCTTGGCCGCGTAGTAGCCGGCGAACTGGAAGGCGTGGTTCCACTTCAACTGCAGTGTCACCTTGTCCTGCGCCCAGGCGGGCGCCATCGAGGCACAGAACAGCAGGCAGCAAGCGATCAGGATGCGTTGCAATGGGGAATTCCTCGTCGGACGAAGGGACAACGGCGCTGGAGAGCGGTCGTGCCGCGTCAGCTACGATTATACGATTACGGTAAAGCAATATCTCACCGAATGCTGCTGTAGTTCATTCCGGCGCGACAATCTGTTGTATTGCTGGGCGCACATAAGGGTTTCACTCAGCGTACTTTCTTTGGCAGACTTCGCAGAAAAAAGCACGCCGTTTCGTTTTGCCGAGAACGGCTTGCTGAACGGGGAGGTGGCAGCGCGGGCAGCTGCTTCGCTTGTGCACCTGTAGATGTTTCTTGAGCACGTCAGCGCGTTTCCATTCGAGGAATTCGGTGGCGTACCGGCGCGCCTGGGCCACCAGCTCGCGCTGTTTGGCGGCGGGCAGGGCGCCGACGAGGGCGGCCGGATGGACACGGATGCGGAACAACACTTCATTTTTGATCACATTGCCGACGCCGGAAAAAATATCCTGGTCGAGCAGGGCATCGCAGGCCAGCGCGTCGGGCAGGGCGCGCAGGCGCTTGCGCGCCAGTTTTTCATCCCATTGCTCGGACAGGATGTCGCTGCGCCAGTCGTATTGCTGGTCCAGGTCGGCGCCGAGCTGCTTGACCGAGCAGGCGTAGAAGTTCAGTTCGCCGCCATCGTCGAAGCGCAGGCTCAGGCTGGGTCTGGCGTTCTTGCGTTGGTTGATGCGGCAACTGCCGAACAGCAGCAGGTGTACGCGCAGGGTGAGGGTGGGCAGTTGCAGCAGCAGGTGCTTGCCCCAGGTGCGCAGGGCCAGCAGCTTCTGGCCGGGCAGGGCGGCCAGGTCCACGTCCTTGCTGCTGCCGCTGGCCTTGGCGATGGTCTTGCCGGCGAAGCCAGCCGCCGCTTCGGAGAGCAAGAGGATGGTCGGTCCTTCGGGCAAGATCGTCTCCCTGAGTGGCGGTGGGTGGGACGATTGTAGGCAGAAGGGGGGACGCGGGTCGCACGGCATGCTGGCGTATCAGGTAGGCATGCCAAGTTTGCGTGCCACGACGCGTTTAAAAAACCACGGAAAAGAGCGGGGGGGCGGTATGCCGCGTTCGCGTGCCACGACGCATTTAAAACCCAAGGCAAAGAGCCGGGGGGGGGGGG